>JAQCGH010000021.1 GCA_027620015.1 Cyanobacteriota bacterium | reverse complement strand
TTAACTTTCAGCACTGCTGGAGCAGTGGCTGGCTGGCTGGCCAGGCTTTGGCTGCTTAAAGGTCACTTAAGAAACTTATTTAATATTTTCAAAAACAGCAAACATAGGCATATACATCGCTAGAAGAATTGAGCCTACGATTCCGCCTACTAATACAATCATTGCGGGCTCCAGCATGGAGGTAAGAGCCTTTACGATTGCCTCAACCTCATCCTCATAGAAATCGGCAACTTTGGACATCATGACGTCCATTTCACCAGTCTCCTCTCCGATTGATATCATGCTTATTGACATATCGGGAAAGACATTTTTCTGGCCCAGGGCGATACTTAAGGGGATGCCTTGTAGGACGTCTTCACGGCTTCTGCTTATTGCGTCTGAAATGATGGAGTTGCTAGTAATCTCTCTCACAATGTCCAGCGACATCAGAATTGGCACCCCAGCCCTTGTCAGCGAGCTGAATGTTCGACAAAACTGGGCTATAGCCGTTTTCTGAATTAATTCACCAAAAAGGGGAAGTTTTAGGATTAGGGCATCCACGCGACGTAGACCGATCGGGGTAGCATAGAATTTGCTAAATAAATAGGCTAAGACAATTAATCCTAGGAGTAGAAAAAATGAAAAACTTGAACGAAGTAGACTGCTTAGGTTCACCATTATTTGGGTGAACCAGGGGAGCTCAGCCCCTAGGTCGTCAAATATTCCAGCAAAGGTTGGAATTAGAAATATAGTCATCCCCAGAAATACAGCAATAGCGATTACAAGCACTGCCACTGGATAGCCAAGGGCTCCTTTAATTTGATTTTGCAGTTTTGCATTGTCTTCTAGTAGTTTGGCAAGTCGCCTAAGGGTTTCATCGAGTACGCCGCCGGCCTCGCCGGCTTCCACCATGGCGATACTCAGCTTGTCAAAAACCTTGGGCCAGCGGCGCAGCGCTTCACCCAAGGAAATTCCTTGGCTTATTTCTAGGCTTACTGATTGCAGAGCACGTTTAAATAGGGGCATTTTTTGCTGAGATGCCATCAAATCGATGCTACGGACAATAGGTATTCCGGCATTTACTAGGGCTGCCATTTTGCTTGCAAAAATAGCTTTCTCCTTAATACCCGGTTTGGCTTCTAATAGTTCTTTCAACTTGGAGAGATTCAGCTTTTCTAGAAGTCGGTTCGCCTCACCTGCGCTAGTAGCCGTTGCTCTCTGCCTCACTTTTATTTCAATAGGTCGGATTCCTCGCAGACGTAGACTGCGTCTGGCCTGGATTGGATCGTCGGCTTCAATGTCGATCAGCGCTGAACCTCCCTGCCGATTGATATAAGTTGCTATGAAATGCGCCATGGCTAGAGGGGTAGCTGAAGCTCAGCTCAGTTGCGAAACAAGTCGTTTTAGTTCTTCTGGTCGGGATGTTTTCAGTAGGGCCTCATCCATACTTATTTGATTGCTGAGAAACAGATCACCTAGCGCTTTCTCCAGAGTTTGCATGGAGAGTTGACCACCAGTCTGGATCTGGGAGTAAAGCTGGGCTGTTTTGCCTTCCCGAATTAAGTTTGCAGTGGCAGGTGTATTGATCATAATTTCCTGTGCTATTACTCTGCCAAATTGTCCTGTGCTCTGATTGCGGCGTTTGCAGAGGGTCTGGGCGAAAACGGCTACAAGACTAGTGCTTAGCTGAGAGCGAATTTGTGTTTGCTTGCCTGGGGGGAATACATCCACCATGCGATCCACTGTTTGCGCCGCGGAACTGGTGTGTAAGGTGGCGAACACCAGATGACCAGTTTCTGCTGCTGTGATCGCTAACTGAATCGTTTCAAGGTCACGCAATTCCCCTACTAGAATCACATCTGGATCTTCGCGTAACGCAGCTCTTAGAGCGTTGGCAAAGCTGTGAGTATCATCATTGAGCTGTCGTTGATGAATTATGCTTTTGTGGGATTTGTAGGTGAATTCGATGGGGTCTTCGATTGTGAGAATATGCTCGTGTCGTGTTTGGTTGATGTGTTCTAGTATTGCGGCAAGGGTCGTTGTTTTGCCTGAGCCCGTGGGACCGGTAACTAGGACTAATCCCCTAGGCATGTGGCTTATTTCCTCCACAACTGGATGCAGTCCCAGTTCTTTTAAGGTGGGTATGTTATTTCCTAGGGCCCTAATGCATGCTGCATAGGTGCCACGCTGGCGATAAACGTTTACTCGGAACCGAGCAATACCTTTAAGCCCGTAAGCGCAGTCAAGTTCCCATGTGTGTTCAAGTTGTTCGTGTTGGGCACTGTTCAGCATTGAGAAGATTAGCTTGTTGCAATCTTCTTCCGTAAGAGCTTCTTCCTGAATCGGCCTTAGATTGCCGTTGAATCGCCCAAATGGCGGTAATCCGGCGCTGAGGTGAAGATCGCTGCCGCCTTCTGTCACCAGTTTGGTCATCAGCACTTCGATTAGTATGGCCATGGGATTCTCAGCGGCTGGTTAGACAGTAGGGACATTCAAGCCATTCGTCTTGAATTCCTGCACCGCAGCTGCTGCATGTAAGCGTGCTTAACGAACGCGACTGCCGCTCTGATTCCAGGCCGGAGTCAGTTAACAACATGCGCTCTACCTCCTCCAAAGTTGTAAGCCCCTCGCGTACTAACTGAAGCCCATATCCTAAAAGTGTCTTCATGCCACCTTCTAGGGCTATTCGTCTGATCACATCAGTAGTTTCCCTCTTGGCCACAGCCGTAGCAAGAGCATCATTCATTTTAAGTATCTCGTAAACGCCAACCCGTCCTTTATAGCCTGTGCCATTGCATGTCTGACAACAGTCTTGTGCATTCTTTTGCGAGGTATTCGCTCTAAAAAAAGTTACATTTGCTTCGCGGCTTCCCACGAGGCCAAATCGTCCTAGTTCCTCATGACTTGGCTTGTAGCTTATACGGCAGTTGGTGCATACTCGTCTCACCAGTCGTTGGGAAATAATGCCCAGAAGAGATGCGCTAACTATGAAGGGCTCCACATCCATTTCGTCTAATCGTGCGATTGCACTAGCTGTGTCATTGCAGTGCAGCGTCGTCATTACTAGATGGCCGGTAAGTGCCGCCTCGCTCACAGTTTTAGCAGTTTCACGGTCTCGGGTCTCTCCTACTAATAATATGTCAGGGTCTTGGCGCATAAATGCTCGTAGAGCTTTACTAAAATCAAGGCCCTTATCGCGATTAACTTGTGTTTGAGTGATGCCAGGGAGTGTATATTCAATAGGGTCCTCGACTGTCGAGATATTAATGCCGGGTTCATTACGTTCTGCGAGCAGGGCGTAGAGAGTTGTGGACTTTCCCGACCCGGTTGGACCGGTGACTAAGATCATGCCGTAAGGCTTGGACCCCAAATCGCGTATTGACTTCCTTGTCTCAGCATCGGTTATTAGGCTTTCCAAGCCGAGTTGGGTGGTGCCGCTATCTAATAGTCTTAGGCAGATCTTTTCTCCGTTGCGGCTAGGAAGTGTGCTCACTCGGAAGTCCATCTTCTGCCCCCTAAACATGCGTCGGATTCGACCATCCTGAGGTAGTCGTCTTTCGGCGATGTCCAGTTCGGCCATGATCTTGAGACGTGAAGTTACTGCTGGTGTCAGGCTCCTTGGTAGATCTTCGAAGCTTTTCTGAAGTACACCGTCCAGGCGGAAGCGTATATTTAGTGAGTTTTCCTGGGGTTCTACGTGAATGTCGCTGGCTCCTGAGGTCAGTGCCTCGATCAAGATTCGGTCCACCAGGCTTACTATTGGCGAGGCCTCGGCAATGGATACTTCGGTGCTGTCCTCTAAATCTTTGATGTTGCTTTCATCGATCAGATCGATACTCGATGGGCTTGTGATTTTGAGACCTTGCGTTAGTGAGCGTGTGGTGTTAGTAGTCTTAGTGAATTGCAACTGACCTGGATTGGGGTCTACCGCTGATGGGTCCAGGCTGACCTCGTTGAGGATGGCGTTGAGATTGCAGGCCAGGGACAACATAAATTCCGCGTCGAATCCTGCCCGCCCTAGCTCCGCGCACAAGTCCTTTCGCTGTTGTGGTTTCCAGTGGCTGGGTACTGCCACGATCAGCTTGTTTTCGCTTTGACGCAGGGGCAGGGCGCCGATCGCGCGCCAGCGGTCAACACTGATTCCTTTACCTGCCAAAAGCAGGGCTTTGTCGGCCTCACGGAGTTGGCTCTCTAGTAGGACCGGTTCGCCAGCAAGCAGTTCCACCTCCAGGCGTTGCTGCTCCTCGCTGACGGCGTCAGGAACGGGACGCGGGTGGGTAAGTGTCACGGCATTCCATCAAGAGGTGCGGGCTTCCCCGCTTGCTGGAGGTGAGCCCTTAGTACCAACATGTCTAGAAACAAATTCTCACCATGTCAGCCATGAGCGGTGACACCTCGATGAGCGGTGACAGCAACCTGGGAGCTGAGGCTTCTCAGGAAGTTGATCCCAGCGAGATTTTGGCTACCCCGGAGACTGAGGCTGGACAGGAGGCTGGTTCTGACCAGATTTCTGTCCAGGGTTCAGACCTGGCTGGCCAGCTAGCTGCGGAACTGGCGGCACTCAAGGCTGAGCACGAAGGCCTCAACGGTCAATACATGCGCCTAGCCGCCGACTTTGACAACTTCCGCAAGCGTCAGAGCCGCGACAGCGAAGACCAACGGCTGCAGATCACCTGCGCCACTTTGGGTGAGATTTTGCCCGTGGTCGACAACTTTGATCGGGCGCGGCAACAGTTGAATCCTCAGCATGAGGAAGCCCAGGCACTGCATCGCAGCTACCAGGGCCTCTACAAGCAGTTGGTTGATGTGTTCAAGCAGCTGGGCGTTTCACCAATGCGGGTAGAGGGTGAAGCATTCGACCCCAGCCTGCATGAGGCCGTTTTGCGAGAACCCAGTGAATCCCATGCTGAAGATGTGGTGATCGAGGAGTTGCAGCGCGGCTACCACTTAAATGGTCGGGTTTTACGCCACGCCTTGGTCAAGGTTTCGATGGGGCCTGGTTCCGGCGCGGTCGCTGCTGAAACCGAAGTTGCTGACAATGGTCAGGCTGAGGAGCAGGACGGCTGATGGCCGATTACTACGACCTGCTTGGCACTGCCCGCGACGCCGATCCAGACACTTTGAAGCGGGCCTATCGACGGATGGCCCGTCAGTACCACCCTGATGTCAACAAAGATCCTGGGGCTGAAGAAAAATTTAAGGAGATCGGTCGGGCCTACGAGGTGCTTAGCGATCCCCAGTCTCGAGCTCGTTACGACCAGTTTGGCGAGGCTGGTCTAGGTGGTGGCGGTGCGCCTGATATGGGCGACATGGGCGGTTTTTCCGACCTGTTTGAGACATTTTTCAGTGGCTTTGGTGGTGCAAGTGCCGGAGCTGGCTCGCGGCGGCGTGGCCCACGTCAAGGCGATGACCTGCGCCTTGATCTCACCATCAATTTTCAAGAGGCGGTGTTTGGTATTGAGAAGGAGGTGCAGATTCGTCATCTCGAAACCTGCAGTACTTGTCAGGGGACTGGAGCGAAGGCGGGCACTGGACCCACAACTTGCGGCACCTGCGGTGGCTCAGGCCAGGTGCGTCGCGCCACCCGTACCCCATTCGGCAGTTTTGCCCAGGTGGTGGCTTGCCCCACATGTGAGGGCAGCGGCCAAGTGATCGCAGACCCCTGCGGTGCTTGTGGTGGCCAGGGTTTGCAGCAGGTGCGTAAGAAGCTGCGCATCAACATCCCAGCCGGAGTTGATTCCGGCACTCGACTGCGGGTTGCAAATGAAGGCAATGCCGGCCAGCGGGGTGGTCCCGCTGGTGATCTTTACGTGTTCCTGAGCGTTCAATCGGCTGCCGGCTTGCGCCGTGATGGCATTCACATTCACTCGGAGGTGACGCTCAATTACCTCCAGGCCATTTTGGGCGACACCATCGAGGTAGAAACGGTGGACGGCCAGGAATCATTGGAGATTCCAGCCGGCACCCAGCCTGGAGCGGTGCTCACTCTGCAGAGCAAGGGGGTCCCCAAGCTCGGCAATCCAGTAGCTCGTGGCAACCACTTAGTCAGCATCAAGGTGCAGCTGCCCACCAAGCTCAATGCTGAGGAGCGGGAGTTGCTGGACCGACTGGCGGGCCACCACACCAGCAAGGGCCACAAGCATCCCCATAAAAGCGGCTTATTTGGGGGCCTCTTCGGTTGAGCGCAAGTTGGGCAGACGGCAACCCAGATGCCCAACTCGATATGCGCGGCATTGCTTGTCCGCTCAATTTCATTCGCACCAAGCTGGCCTTGGAGCGTTTGGCTCCTGGCCAGACCCTGCAGGTGGATCTAGATCGGGGAGAGCCTCAGCAGCAAGTGACCCAGGGGCTGGAGAGCGCAGGTCATGGAGTTATCTGCTTCGATCACCCGCAGGAGCAGGCGGCCGTAAGGTTGCTGGTTCGTTGTCATGGGGGTTAATCCTGGGCCATTGCGCCTATTGGGGCAGGTTTCGGCCCTGCTGGCCAATTACTGCTGGGTGGAACTTGATCAGGTAGGCCCCACTGGTTTGAGTCGACTTTTATGTACTCGGCGCACCCGCCTTGGTAAAAGTGGCCAGACCATCGCCGTGGGCGATCGAGTCTGGGTGGAGGGCATTGACTGGCCTGCTGGCAGGGCTGCTGTGTCGGCCTTGGAGCCGCGTCAGAGCCTGCTTGAGAGGCCTGCTGTGGCCAATGTGACTCTTGTGGTGGTGGTGGTGGCCTTGGCGGAGCCAGAGCTTGACCTGCTCCAGCTCACACGCTTTTTGTTGACGGCCGAGGCGACGGGGCGTCCAGTGCAGTTGGTGTTCTCCAAGGCGGATCTGGTTGCGCCTGGCGAGGTTGTTAGCTGGTGCCAGCGAGCTGCCGGCTGGGGT
The DNA here is from genome assembly GCA_027620015.1 of Cyanobacteriota bacterium. GTDB lineage: Bacteria > Cyanobacteriota > Cyanobacteriia > PCC-6307 > Cyanobiaceae > Cyanobium_A. Next base: position 24,043 of record JAQCGH010000021.1, on the reverse strand, counting down.
TATGACGCCCTGGCGGTCTCTACCAGAAATGGTGAAGGCATGGAGCCGTTGCTGCAGCGGCTGGCCAAGCCGGGCATCGCAGTTCTTTGTGGACCTTCTGGGGTAGGTAAGACCAGCGTGCTCAATGCTCTCTGCCCAGAACTTGGCCTGCGGGTGGCGGCGGTGTCAGGGCGGCTGCAGCGGGGTCGTCACACCACTCGCCACGTGGAGCTGTTTGCATTGGCGCCCGGGGCCCTGCTGGCCGATACGCCTGGATTCAACAGGCCGCGGCTGCCCGTTGACCTAGATCGCCTAGGTCCCCTGTTCCCGGAGATTCGGCAAAAACTGGGATTGGGCTGCTGTCGCTTCAGCAATTGTCTGCACCAGGGCGATCCCGGTTGTGCCGTTGGCTCTGAATGGGAGCGTTACCCCCTTTATGCCCAATGCCTGAGCGATCTTCTGTTGGATAGCGAGAGAACGGACCGGGTTAGGGACTCCCCTGATGGACCTGGGCTGCGCCGCCGCGGCCAGGGTCTTGAGCCCCGCCTGGCTCCAGGATTACGGCAGCTTTCCCGGCGCCGTCTGCGTCAGCAGCTGCTGGACGGGGAGGACGCCAGCGAGGCTGGATCTGAAAAGGCAACGGATTTCAGCCGCCCAGACCAGGCAGATTGAGATTTAGGCCACCGGTGAGCTCTTCCATGCGGCCTTTCATCGTGCCTGTGGAGAGCTCGTAGGCGGCTTGCAAAGCTTCCAGCACGGCGGCTTCGCTGGTGGCAGCCCCTTCGGCTAACAGTTCGGGGGCAAGTTGCACTCGCAGCGGTTGCTGGTTGCCCGTTAGCCAGATGCTGGCCCGGCCGTCGGTGCTGCGGCCCTCCAGTTCCATTGCATCAAGTTCTTCCTGGAGCTTTTGGGCGTTTTGTTGCAGCTCCTGGGCCTTCTTGAAGGCCTCGGTGAGCTGTCCGAAGTTGGGGAGTCCGAAGCCAGCCATGCCCTAGAAGTTGCTCGACTCAGGCTAAGGGTCAACTAGTGCTGTAGCTAGAAGCCCAGCCGCTTCACCTCAGGGTGGAGGGCCAGGCCGTGGCTGGCCAGCACCCGGCTTTGGACCTCCGCGATCAGCGCATCGATGTCGCCGGCGCTGGCCTGGCCAATGTTGACAATGAAATTGGCATGGATTGGCGAGACTTGGGCATCACCTATTTGTAGTCCTTTAAGGCCTAGCGCTTCGATCAGCTGCCCCGCTTTATGTGATTCTGGGTTGCGAAAAACGCTGCCGCAGCTGGGCTGTTGGTAGGGCTGAGTGCTGGTGCGGCTGTGCAAATTGGCACTGGTGCGCGAGGTGATGGCTGCGGGGTCGTGGCCGGTCTCCAGCTGAAAGGTGGCTGCCAGCACGATCCATTCCTCCGCCTGGAGGCGGCTGTGGCGATAGGCGAATTCCAGTTCCCGGGCTTCCAGTTCGAAGGGCGCTGCGGGATTGGCCGGGTCCAGCACCAGCACCGAGTGCAACCAGTCGGCCGTGCAGCCACCCTGAGCGCCTGCATTCATCACCACCGCGCCCCCCACAGTGCCAGGGATGCCTACGGCCCACTCAAGCCCGCTCAGGCCAAGACGGGCCGCTTTGCGGGCCAGGGTGGGGATTGGTTCTCCGGCTTCCGCTTCCACCAGGCCGCTGGAGGGGTCGAGCCGGCTCCCCTGCAGACGCCTGTTGCAGATGGTGAGGCCGGGCAGCCCGCTATCGGCGATCAGCAGATTGGAGCCTGCGCCAATGCAGCGTAAGGAAAGGCCCTGGGCCGGCGCCCAGGCCGCCAGAGAAATCAGCTCGTCGCGTTCGCCAGGCTCGGCAAACCACTCCGCTGGACCTCCCACCTTCCAGGTGGTGAAGGGCTGAAGTCCTACCTCTTGGCGTAGGGCGGGGTAGCAGCTGGGGGTAGCAATCATCAGGCTCAGGCAGCCAGGGGAGCGGTAGCTGCAGAGATGGCGCTTTTAATTGTTTGCTGGCGCTGTTTGAGGCGTTCCCAAAGGCTGTTGACGTCCCCAGCCCCCATCGCGATCACGAGATCACCCTCTTGACTTCTGGCGGCTACTTGGGCGGCAAGCTCATCGAGTGTGTTGGCCACCGCCACTGGCAGGTTGGGTGCCAGCTGCCGCACCGCCTCGGCTATGGCTGCGCTGGAGATGCCTGGAATCGGCACTTCACCAGCGGCGTAGAGGGGTGCAATCAGCACGGAGTCGGCTGCCGACAGTGCCGCTGCAAAGCCGTCCAGAAACTGGGCTGTGCGGCTATAGCGGTGGGGTTCAAACACTGCCACTAGACGTTGGGGCGCAACGGGCAGGGCGCTGCGGCCACTGTCCACCATCAGCCTGGCCATAGCAAGGGTTGCGGCCACCTCGCTGGGGTGGTGGGCGTAGTCGTCTACCACCAGCCGGCCCTGCCACAAACCGCGGAAATCAAATCGACGCCTTGGGGCCTGTAGGGCGGCTACCGCCTTGCCTAGCTCGGCAAAGGAAACTCCCTCTAGCCGGCAGGCGGCTATGGCCGCAACCGCGTTGCTGAGATTGTGACGTCCAGCTAGGGGCAGTTCAAAGCGGCCCACCAGCTCCCCGTTCTCAAAGAAGTCAGCAACGGTGCCGTCACCCCTTTCCTCTTGGGCAATCGCTGCAAAGGACATGCCTATGGCAGTTTCGATCGACCACCAATGGCTGGCTTTAAACCGCTCGCGCAGCACTGGGTCGTCGTGGTTGGCCAAGAGCCTTGATGTGTTGCCGGCGAACCTTTGCAGGGTGGCTATCAGGGCTTCGAGGTCGGGGTAGTGGTCCGTGTGGTCGAGTTCGACGTTGGTGAGCACGCCGAGTGATGAGCGGAACTTCACCAAGGAGCCGTCCGACTCATCTGCCTCCGCCACCAGCAGCCTGCCTTCGCCATGGCGACCATTGCTGCCGAAGGCGGGCACGATGCCACCTATGACTGCGGTGGGGTCGTGTTGCGTTGCAGCCAAAAGGGTAGCGATCAGGGTGCTTGTAGTGGTTTTTCCATGGCTCCCGGCGACGGCGATGGAATCCTGGCTGTTGATAAGGGCGGCCAGCACGTCGGAGCGGTGGCAGATCGCCAGACCCATGCGACGGGCCTCCAGCAGTTCCGGGTTCGTCTCTGGCACGGCGGAGCTGATCACCACTTGAGGTGAGACCGAGTTGCCACTCCGGATAGCAGCAACCGTGTCGGCGTTCTGCTCCAAGAACACCCGCACCCCCAGCCGCCGCAAGCGGCCGATCACGGCGTTGTCCCGGGGGTCAGAGCCACTTATCGCGTAGCCCCGTTCCGCCAGGATCCCAGCCAAAGCAGACATGCCGATGCCGCCAACCCCAATGAAGTGGAGTGGTTGGTGGCGATCGAGCAGGGGCGCCAAGGGCAACTCCAAATCAGGGTTTAGGTGAGCACGAAATTAAGCTGTCAACAGCCCGAAACTCCATACGAGTTGCTGCGCGCTTGCGCATGGTCCATGGCCTGGCGCTGGCCGGCAAGGGGAGCCCGCGGACCAATTTCTGTATGATCGGCAGCCAAAACCACCCTCGCTAGCGGCTTTTGCCGTAATCGGCCATGACTTTGCGCGTTGCGATCAATGGATTTGGCCGGATTGGTCGCAACTTCACCCGCTGCTGGCTCAGCCGTGGTGCAGATACTGGTATCGAATTGGTGGGCATCAATGGCTCCGGGGATACCAATACCAACGCCCACCTGCTCAAGTACGACTCGATGTTGGGCCCACTCCGCAATGCGGAGGTGACGACTACATCAGACACGATTGTTATAAACGGCAAAACTATCAAAACCTTTTACGACCGCAATCCAGCCAACTTGCCTTGGAAGGAGTGGGGCGTTGATCTTGTTATTGAGTCCACCGGCGTATTTAACGACGATGTTGGCGCCAGCAAGCATTTCGAAGCAGGTGCTAAAAAGGTAATTCTCACGGCCCCTGGTAAAGGCGCCAAAGTCGGCACTTTTGTGGTCGGCGTCAACGCAGATCAATACCGCCACGAAGATTGGGACATACTCAGCAATGCCAGTTGCACCACCAACTGCATGGCTCCTGTGGTGAAGGTGCTGGATAAAGAGTTCGGCATCGTCAAGGGCACGATGACGACTACCCATAGCTACACCGGGGATCAGCGCATTTTGGACGCCGCACACCGTGACCTGCGCCGTGCAAGGGCAGCTGCGGTAAACATCGTGCCTACTAGCACTGGCGCTGCTCAGGCTGTGGCGTTGGTATACCCGCCAATGAAAGGTAAGCTCAGCGGCATCGCTATGCGAGTGCCTACACCAAACGTCTCGGTGGTTGACATGGTGCTTGATATCAGTCGCGACACCACCAAGGAGGAGGTGAATGCGGTATTAAAGGCTTCATCGGAAAATGCCATGAAGGGCATTATTAAGTATTGCGATTTACCTTTAGTTTCTAGCGATCATGCGGGCACCGATGAATCGGCAATCATTGACTCGGAGCTCACTATAGTAATGGGCGGCAATATGTTGAAGGTTATTGCTTGGTATGACAACGAGTGGGGCTACAGTCAGCGCGTTGTTGACTTGGCTGAAATTGTTGCCAAGAAATGGAAGTAAGCTGATTTAATAGTCCAATTTATAAGCCGCTCTCAGGAGCGGCTTTTTTATTGCTTAGATTGGAAACTTAGCTGTGGGGCTGGAGATTTTCGGATCCCGATAGCACTCGTGCTTTGACAATCCCGTCGTCTGCGGTTAATTCTTCAAGTACATCAAATCCATCCACCACATAACCGAATGCGGCATAGCGGCCGTCTATCAGGTTTAGACCGGCAGGGGTAAGTTCTGGTTCGAAGAGAAATAGGAAGAACTGGGAGGAGCCGTCGTCTAGCACTTCATCTGAGTGGGCCCAGCCCAGAGTGCCTTTGGTCGAAAACGGTAGTTCTGGTGCGGCCTTGAACATGCCGAGGTCTTCGAAGGTTTGGTTGTAGAAGGGTTCGCTCTGGCCTGGCACTTTGATCTCTAGCGGCACTTTGCGCTCCGTTTTGGTCTTCGGGTCGATGTATCCGTCATTTGGGCCTTCCGGGTCGCCGGTTTGCAGCACGTAAAAATCTTCGGCGCGAATGAAGGGCAGTTGGTCGTAGAAACCGCGTTGAACCAAATCAACAAAAGCACCAGCGGTGAGGGGCGCGTTGTAACCATCTACAACTGCGGTTAGGTCGCCTTTGGTGGTGGTGAGCTGCACGGTTGCCCGGCCTAGCAGTCTGGGTAGATCGGAAAATTCAGCTGGAATTTGATAAGGGAACGGACCCACCAGCAGGTCTTCGGCCTTGCCGATGCTGTTTAGGGCTTCGCGGCGTGCTGCCAGGAAGGGGTCCCGCTCCTGCTCTTCGGTGGTGGCGGCAAGCACCTGAAGTTGCTCTTCCACCTGCTTCAACAGCTCTGCAGCCTCGGCTTTTGCTGAAGCATCGAAGCCTTCGAGCATGGCTGCCTTGCGTTTGCCTAGTAGGGAAATGCAGCGCCGCGCCGCGCTGGCCAGGGCTGGCCAGCGCTTAGCTCGTAGGTCGTCGCTAGTGGCCTCGAGGCGATGTTGAAGCTCCTGCAGGTCGGGGGCCTTGATTGGCAAGGCATTTCGCAGTAGGGCTGATGGGTCGGTCACTGCGTTGCCCTGGGGCAGGGCAGCCCAAGCGGCGGGCGCGGCCAGCAGCACCACCAGCGTCAGGGTGGCCATGCGAGCAAACCAGAGCGCCCACGTTGAGCAATTTGCCCGGCTGGATAGGCCCTGTGCCATGTCAACACCCTGTCTTTGGGCGGACTTTGGCACAACTTCAGGGCCCCCGGAATGGCCCCGGATATGCCCGTTCCGGTAGCCAGCCTTACAATCGCCCAGATCCGAAGCGCCGGAATGATCTCCAGCAACGACTTTCGAACCGGTACTTCAATTGAACTGGATGGCCAGGTTTGGCGGGTCGTTGAGTTTTTGCACGTCAAGCCCGGTAAGGGATCGGCGTTCGTGCGCACCAAACTCAAGGCGGTGCAGAGCGGCAGCGTCGTGGAGAAAACCTTTCGTGCCGGCGAGATGCTGGCTCAAGCCATTCTCGAAAAGAGCACCCTCCAACACACATACATGGAGGGCGACGATTTCGTGTTCATGGACATGGGCAGCTACGAGGAAACCCGGCTGACCGCCAAACAGATCGGTGACAGCCGCAAGTACCTCAAGGAGGGCATGGAAGTGAGCGTGGTGGCTTGGAACGGCAAACCCTTGGAGGTGGAATTACCTAATTCGGTGGTGCTGGCGATCACCCAGACCGATCCAGGCATTAAGGGCGATACGGCCACGGGCGGCACCAAGCCCGCGATTGTTGAAACAGGAGCCCAGGTGATGGTGCCCCTGTTCCTTTCGATCGGCGAGAAAATCAAGATCGATACTCGTACCGACAGCTATTTGGGCAGGGAGAACTGATCGTGATGCAGCTCAACTACGACCAGCTTCAGCACCTTCTCGCCTTGCTTGGCGAGAGCGACATCCAGGAGTTCAAGCTCGAGGGAGACGACTTCCGTTTAGAGGTGCGTCGCAACCTCCCCAGTGCCGCTCCCACAACTGTTTTTCATGCCAGTGCCGCTCCGGCCCAGGTGCTGGAGGCAGCGGCCCCCCTGCCCGTTGCACCCTCGGCTCCCCCGCCACCGGCTGCTGCCAGCCGCGGCGACTTGCTTGAGGTCACAGCACCGATGGTGGCCACCTTCTATCGGGCTGCCGCTCCCGGGGAGGCCCCATTTGTGGAAGTGGGTGCACGCATCAAAGTCGGCCAAACCGTCTGCATTCTTGAGGCGATGAAGCTGATGAATGAGCTGGAGTCTGAGGTGGGCGGCGAGGTAGTTGAGATTTTGGTTGAAAATGGCACTCCCGTGGAATTCGGTCAGGTGTTGATGCGGGTGCGACCGGCCTGATCGGTTGCGCTGGAATCCTTAGCCCAGATCCCTTGCCGTAATTAGGGCAGCAGCCATGCTGTCGGCTCTGGCTCGGCCTTGGCCAGCAATCGCGAATCCTGTGCCGTGATCTGGCGATGTGCGCATAAAGGGCAACCCCAAGGTGGTGTTGACGGCGGCATCAAAGGCCAGCAATTTCACCGGGATCAGTCCCTGGTCGTGATAAAGCGCCAGGTAGCCGTCGGGGCCAGATCTGAGGCCCTGCCAGGCGGCGGCTGCGCTTAGCCAGCAGGTGTCCGGCGGCAATGGACCTTCTAGCTGCACCTCTGGATGTTGCTGGTGCCAGGCGTCCAGGGCTGCCTCCAACCAGGTGCTCTCCTCCGGACCCAGGCGCCCCGCCTCGCCGGCATGGGGATTGAGTCCTGCCACCACTAGGTGGGGGACTGGGTTGAAGCGCTGGCAGAAGGTAAGAAGCTTATCCAGCTTGCGTTGTACCAAGGCTCCATTGAGATGTTGGGGCACGGCAGCTAGGGGAATGTGGGTGGTGGCCAGCAGGGTGTTGAGACGCCAGTGACCCGTTGGTGCTAGGGCCGTAAAAAGCATCGAGGCTTCGGAGCTGCCGCTGAGTTCCGCCAACCGCTCTGTTTGGCCTGGGTAGGTGTAGCCGGCAGCGTGCCAGCTTGCTTTGGCGATTGGCGCTGTCACCAGGGCCCGGCAACGGCCGCTTTGCACCAGCTCAACGGCGGCGGTCAGCCAGCTGAAGCTCGCTGCTCCGCAGGCGGGGGTGCTACGTCCTGGCTGGCAGCTTTCAAGTAGGGGCAGATCGATAATTTCCAGCTCTGCCGGATCCCGCAGCGGGTCGCTGCTTTTGGGCTTGAGCATCTGGTAGCTGGTTTCCAGCCAGCGGCGGCAGCCCACGAGCAGGGGCTGTTGTGAGCGCCATTCTTCCCTGGCCAGGGCTTTGAGGGTTGTCTCAGCGCCGATGCCTGCAGGATCCCCTAGGGCAATGGCAAGCCGGGCTGGGGTGGGGTTGGATGGGGCCTGGCCGCTTGTGGTAGAGCCCATGCTGCGCTGGTTGTTGCTAGGGGGTCTGTTGCTAGGTCTGGGCACGGGGCTCAGCAAGGGTTGGATCGAGCTGCGTTGGGGGCGGCTGCTGGCTGATTTGGGCTTGCCCTACGTAGTTGATCCAGGGGATCTGCGGGATTGTCCGCCATCTAGCTCCTCCACCAAGCAGGCTCGGTAGCCCTCCCGGTAGCTGGGGTAGCGCAGCTCGTAGCCCAGCTGGAGGGTCAGTAGCTGGTTGCTTATTCGCCGGTTTTCGCTCCAGAAGCTGCGGGCCATCGGACTCATGCTGCTGGCGATTTTGAAGTAGTGCTCAATTGGGGGCAGTTTGTGCCCCAGTAGGTGGGCCGCATAGCCCAGGGTCTCGCTGGATGGGCAGGGGCAGTCGTCGGTCACATTGACCACGGTCGGGCGCTCCTGCTGCGGCCGGGCCAGGGAGTGCAGCAGGCAGCCGACTATGTCGTCGACATGCACACGGCAGAACACTTGGCCGGGCTTGTGAATGAGACGGCTCTGCCCCGCTAGCAGGGCCGCAAATGGTGACCGGTTGGGTCCGTAGATGGCTGGCAACCGGAAAATTTGCACGGGTAGTCCTGTAGCCAGCCACGCCTGTTCCGCTTCAACTCGGGCCTGGCTGCGGCCAGCGCGGGCTGAGGTTGGGGCGGTTTCGTCAACCCAGGCCCCACCGGTGTCGCCATAGACGCCGGTGGTGGAGAGATACCCCAGCCATTGAAGAGGCAGTCCCAGCAGGCTTGGCCCCAGTAAGCGCAGTGCCGGATCGCCTTGCTCTTGATCAGGGGGCACGCACACCACCACATCCGTGATGCCGGCCAGGGCGCCAGGGGCTGGCAAGGAGATACCGGCTGGAGAGCTGTTGAAGGTGAGCCACTCAAGGCCGTCGCTGTTAGTGCGTGATTGGCGGCTGGTGAGACGAACCGCGATGCCGTTGCGGCGGGCGGCCTGGGCAAGCCGCAGGCCCGTGAATCCGCCGCCAATCACCAGTAGCTGTCGGGCCGGCTTGACAAGTGCCTGGATCATGAGTACACCTGTATTATTCCTGAAGTGATCGCCTTGACGGTCTCAGCCTTTCCAGTTTCAGCTTCTCCGGTTTCCGCATCACGTGTTGCAAGCTCCATTTCGCCTGGCTTGCGGGTTGTCCTTGGCTTTCGGGCACCAACTTCTAAGATCCCGGCCCCTTCAAGGTATCGGTCCCGCTCCAATCTTCTTGAGGTCACCGTGCCGGCGGTGTTGGCGGGAGTGCTGCTGCTTCTGGCTTTGGTGGTTGCCCCCGAGGGACCCCAGGTTCAGGAGGCCATCTGCCAGCGCCATAACGGCGCAGAGGCCTGCCGGGTTTGGTGAGGCTCCACTAGTTCTTCCATTTGGCCGGGATGTACCCACTGCAGCAGCCGCATCGCTAAGCGCAGGTCTCCATCGGTCCAGGCACGAATCGCCATGGAGCGGCGGGGGTCATAAAAGGGCTGCCGCCGGTACCAGGTAAAGGCATCGGTATCTCCTTTATCGCCATTACAGGCAAGACACGCTGGCACGCAGTTCTCGGTGACGCTTAACCCGCCCCGGCTCTGAGGGTGCACATGGTCGATTGATTCCGAGCGTTCACCGCAATAAACGCAGTGATGGTCGGTGATTCGATGAAGGGACTGGCGCCAACGTCTGACGCGCAATTTGGGACAGAGATCTTCGAGGAAGACTGCATCCCTGGCCTGCATCAGTGAGATTCGGCTGATCAAAGTTTGCCCCCACCTCCTGGGGTGTCAATGTGTCGACGATTGCACTTCCGCGGATGCGCTGTCTGCTGCGGCTGGGGGCGACTGGTTTGATTGAGGTAGTTAGCCCCTACGACGCGGTCACTCAGGCCCAATTGCGTGCGATCCGCCCCCGGGGGAGTTGGTCGGGGCGGCAGCGCTGCTGGTCATTTCCATTAGAAGCTGCCGCTGCCTTGCAGCACGCCCTGGCAGGTCGGTTTCCTGTGCAGCCCGAGCTTGCCCAGTGGCTGGCATGGATGGAGCAGCCCCTGCCGCCCCTGCCTCCCCATCGGAAGTTGGTGGCGTCGGCGGATTTGGAACAACCCCTTTTGGATGGCCGTCTTTTATTTGCTCATCAGCGGGCCGCTGTGCGCTGGCTACTGGCCCGCCGCGGTGCTGTGCTAGCGGATGCCATGGGGTTGGGTAAGACGCTCACGGCCCTGATGGCTGCCCGGGCAATGGTGCGCCAAGCTGATTGCCGCATTCTGGTGATTGCCCCTGTTGGTCTGCACGACCATTGGCAGGGTGAGGGGGCCAGCCTGGGCCTGCATCTGGAGCTGCACAGCTGGGCCCGTTTGCCCGACGCCTTGCCGCCAGCGGGCACCGTGCTGATTGCTGATGAAGCCCACTTCGCCCAAAACGGCCATACCCGCCGCAGCCAGGCGCTGCTGCGCCTGGCCCGCCATCCCCGGCTGCGGGCCATCTGGCTACTTACTGGAACGCCGATGAAAAATGGCCGCCCAGCCCAGTTATTTCCACTGCTGGCAGCGATTGGACATCCTCTCGCCCGCGATCAACGGGCCTTTGAGGAACTCTTTTGCCAGGGCCATTGGTGCGAGCAGGGCGGACGGCGCCTCTGGCAGGCGAATGGGGCCAGCCATCTGGAAGACCTGCAGAGGCTGGTGCGACCTCTGGTGCTTCATCGCCGAAAGCAGGATTGCCTCGACCTTCCACCCAAACGGCGCCAGCTGTGGCCAATCGACTTGGATGAGCCTTCGGCCCGCGGTTTTCAGCACCGCTTGCAGGTCAAGGTTGACGACTATCGCCGTCGCGTTGCTCTCGGTAAGGTGCGCCGCGATGCAGAGGTGTTGGCTGTGCTTACGGCCTTGCGCCAGATCGGCTCCGATTACAAACTTCCAGCTACCAGGGCCCTGTTGGAACAGTTGCTGGCCAAAGGCGAGGCGGTGGTGGTGTTCACGGCCTTCGTAGCTACGGCTGAGATGCTTCACCGCAGCTTTGAAGACAGTTGTGTCCTTACCGGCGCCCTGCCGCCAGCCCAGCGGCAGGCTCAGGTTGATGCTTTTCAGCGCGGTGAGTATTCCTTGCTGATCGCCACCTATGGCACCGGGGGCTTGGGCTTCACCCTGCACCGGGCGCGGCATGTGGTGCTAATTGAGCGCCCCTGGACCCCCGGGGATGCGGAACAGGCAGAAGATCGCTGCCATCGCATTGGCATGGGGGCCTGCCTCACCAGCCATTGGCTGCAGCTGGGCGTTGCCGACCAGCTGGTGGACGGCTTGTTGGCCAGTAAGGCCGAGCGCATTGCCGTGCTGTTGGAGCGCCGCTCCCAGCTGCTCGAGCGCCGCAGTTTGCCTGCCATGATGCGAGATCTGATGGGTCGCTGGTGAGGCTGCTTAGGGTTTGGGGCGGGTTTGGCCTTCGCCCCTGGCTTTGCTATCGCCTTCCTTGCAGAGCTGTTGACGCAGGTTCAGATCAGTGCGCAGTTGAAGATCCAGGCTTGCAGGTGATTTAGAGCGGGCAAGGGCTGCAGCTCGGTTGATATCTGCGCAGGCTGCTATTTCGTTGTCTGCCAGGCTGTGCAGCAAATAGCGATCGTTGAGAGGGCCTGGGTTGGTTGGAAATGCCGCCACCACGGCATTGCAGCGACGGATCTGCTCAGCTAGTTGGTCGAGCTGCACGGTTTGCAGGCAGTCGTCGCTACGAACCTGGCGCTGGGGTAGGGGCTCTTCGGCGCAGCCACTAGCAAGCAGTAGCAGCCCGGCCAGGGCGGCCAAGCTGCCTCTGGTTCGATATGAACGATTGCGCGCCTCGTTGACCCAGCCGCTAATAGCGGGAGGTGCCGCCAGTGGCTGGACTGGCTTCTGGCTTGATCTCTGGCTTTGTAAATAGGTCACCTAGGTAGCGGCCGCAGTCGGGAAACACGCTGGGGTTCTGCACCACAGCTTCCGTGATCATCACCGCTGCGTGCTCAGGTGAGGTCTTGAACAGTTTGTCGCTTTGGCGTTTGGTCACTGCATAGGCGGCATCCCAGCTCACCTGGTGTTTGTTGCCGCTCGTGCGCATGAAGCAATAGATCTGTGCTCCCTTGCCCCCTTGCCCGGCGTTGGCGGCGGCCGTGTTGGCCTCAACTGTCTGGGCCTGGCCTGGTAGGGCGAGGCTGAATCCAGTAGCGCTGCCAAGCAGCACAAGAAGGGCACGGCGTTGCCAGGGTATTTGCCGGAAATTCTTTTTCAGTGCCATGGACTGTGGCGTTCTCGGGGATACCGGTGCCTAACTTATCGGCCTCACTGGCCTAAGTCGAGTCTGGATTAAATGGTGCAGCGGTCTTGGCTACAGCTGGTTTGTGTGTTGTGATCAGCTCCCATGCCCTGATTGCCATGGCTTTCGAGTCGGTTTCTTTCCGCATCAGCCGTAATGCTGAAGATTTGGCTCAAACCGTGCACGCCCTCTCCCAGCGGCTGGTAAGGCTGGAGCAGCGTTTGGAAGTCACGGAGCTGCAACTTGATCGCAGAGGAGAGAGTGATCCCCTGGAGATCACTAGTCTTGACAACGTTGAACGATTGCTAATCGACTGTCGCGCCTTGCTTGAGCTCACCGACAACAACCCGCTGCCAGACAACAATTTGTTTACCGATCAAAATCACGAAATGCACGCAGCGGCATGATCCCCGCGGGCTGTTCAGCGGTGTCAGAATAGAAAGAAAGTTGTTATGGCATACCCCACACCCTCACAAAACAGCTCCACCAATCGTTGCTCGCAATCCTCGGGTTCTGGCCCATCTGCTATCAACCAGATTCCTTACGGTCGTAGCGGCTATCCACCTACTTCTGGAGAGGGGGAGCATCAGTTGGAGAAGTTGCAATTTGCACTTGCTGTCGCCCTAACCAGGGGTGACCAGTTGCGCTCAGAGGCCCTACGTGATCAGATTGCTGCCTTGGGCGGCAATCTTGAAGAACCAGGAACCTGAGTGGCGTTGGCAACTGTGTGAACTAGTTGCTTTTTTCATGGGTCGGTATCAGCCTTGTGTAAACTCCAAAACAATGTTTTGATCCTGCAAGGGATATAGCAACTCTTGCGAGGATCAGTTAAACTGATTTTGCGTGGACCATTCACGTTTAGATGTCGTTGAGATGACTGCCATTTTTACAAGTTCAACCCGTACTTCTTCATTGGCTGCGAGGTCGGTTGATCAGCGCGAGCACTTTCTTATTTCGATTCGGGCCGATGAAGATAGGGCCCGTCTTGCTGCTGAGCATGGAGATTTGTCCCAGTCAGCGCGCTTTATAATTGCGGCTTTGGATACGGAGCGCCGGATGGCGGCTTCCGGCCCTCAGGTTTTGCAGCTGATCAAGCCCCGCGGCTAAATCAACCTAATTTCCGGGCCTGTATTGAAGATAAGTGAATAAAGCGGGTGACCGGATTCGAACCGGCGACGTTCAGCTTGGGAAGCTGACATTCTACCACTGAATTACACCCGCAAGGTGTATTTGCAAAATTAGCAGAGGCTTGGGGAGAACGGCGCAAAGCCTGTTCTCCCCAGGCGTTTGCTCAGCCCTTGGCCAAGGCGGCGGCGCAGGCGGCGGCTCCAGATCCGGCAATTCCTTTGTGCAATCCCAGATCCTGCAATGTTGCTTCGATGGCAGTCACGGCGATTAGCACGTCGCGATCACACACAAATCCCAAGTGGCCGATGCGGAACACCTTGCCCTTCAAATGATCCTGACCGCCAGCGAGAAGTATGTCGAATTTGTCTTTCACGGCTTTGCGCATTGCCTCAGCGTCGATACCTTCTGGCGCCACTGCTGTGATGGCTGGGCTGCCATAGCCATCGGCGGCATAGAGGGGCAATCCCATCGCCTTCATGCCAGCTTGTGCTGCGGTCCGGTGACGGGCATGGCGGGCGAAGATCGCTGCGAGCCCCTCCGCTTGCATCATTTCAAGGGCTACTTCGAGTGCGAAGTAGAGGTTGATGGCCGGGGTGAATGGGTTGCTATCGGCATGGGCCGATTTGCGGTATTTGGCCAGATCTAGATAGAACTTCGGCAGATCGGAGTGCTTGCAGGCTTCCCAGGCCCGATCGCTCATGGCTACGAAAGCCAGCCCTGGCGGCATCATGTACCCCTTCTGGGAGCCCGAGCCGATCACGTCGATTCCCCAGTCCTCCATGGGCACATTGCAAGCACCCAGGCTGGTGACGCAGTCGGCGATGCAGAGGGCCGTGCCGTGGGCTTTTACGTGCGAGGCGATGGTCTGCAGATCGTTGATCACCCCAGTGGATGTTTCCGAGTGGGTGAGGATCACGGCCTTGATCGCTTTGTCAGTGTCTGCTTCAAGGGCGGCACGGAAGGCCTCGGGATCCAGGGGCTGGCCCCATTCAGCCGTGACAACCTCCACGTTCAGTCCATAGGCCTTGGCCAACTTCACCCAGCGCTCGCCAAACTTGCCGTTATCGCCGCAGAGCACCGTGTCGCCCTTGCTCAGTACGTTGATGATTCCCGCCTCCATGGCAGCGGTGCCGCTGCCGGTGATTACCACCACGTCGCCCGTTGTCTGATGCAGCCACTGCAACTGCTGGGTGGTGCGTTTAACGATTTTCTGAAAGTCGGCGCTGCGGTGGCCGATCGGATGGCGGCCCATGGCCAGCAGGACGCGCTCCGGCACCGGGGTGGGGCCGGGGATCATCAGGCTGAGTTTGTCCTGCATAGCTAAAGGTAATTAGACGGCGGCGGACCGCACAATCAACCACCATAAAAAACAGTGTTCCTTGGCCCTTTGCTCGAGTTGACCCCAATTGGTCCATCTTCGGCGGATGCCACTGCCGGGTATACCGTGCCCGTGTGGCTAACAGCCGCTGCCCGTGCGGCCCTAGCCGTACTGCTTGGCCAGCCGTGGGAGCGGCATCAGCCTCTTTGGCTCCATCCTGAAGCTGCGGCGGCAGTCGGCGAGCTTCCTGCCAGGGTTCCGGTGCAAGCGGCAGCTCCCTTGGCCGATGGCTGGGTGCTGGCTATGGCTTGTTGTGATCCTGGGCCGGAGGTGCTCGACCTCACCCGCGGCCTGCAGCTGTGGGTGCAGTTGCGCTGGTTGGAGGGGCCAGGAAAGTGGCTCGAGTTGAGGGCTGGCGAGGGGGTGGGTGTGCTGCAAGCCAGTGGTGCTGCATGTATTTCGGCCTATGCCGAACAGCTGCTCGAGTGCAACCTTCGGCCCCTATTGCCGCCGGGAAGGCGTTTGGAGCTTCAAGTGGTGATTCCAGAAGGCAAGCGTCTGGCAGAGCGGACCAGCAATGCAGCCTTTGGGGTGGTGGATGGCCTGGCCTTGATCGGCACTCAGGCTGAGGTGCAGCGCAGCGCGGGCCCCGACCAGTTGGCCCAGGCTCTTGCGACCCTGCGCGAACGCGCTGCAGCACCAGCTTTTTGTGGTGATTTGGTGCTGGTGATCGGTGAGAACGGCCTCGACCTTGCGCCGCGCCTGGGCCTGCCTCCAGAGCTCCTGCTTAAGGCAGGAAACTGGCTGGGGCCGCTGCTTGTGGCGGCTGCCGAGGCCGGCGTGCGCCGCCTATTACTGCTGGGTTATCAGGGCAAATTGATCAAGCTGGCGGGAGGTATCTTTCACACCCACCACCACCTGGCCGATGGCCGGGCCGAGGTGCTCACGGCCTTGGCGGCCTTGGCCGGGCTGGGGGGGCAAGCCCTGCAAGCTCTTCACGATGCTCCCACCGTGGAGGCCGCCCTGGGAGATCTGGCCCAGCGGGACCCGCCTCGGGCCGAGCGCCTGCGTCAGGCTATCGCTGCGGCAGTGGAACAGCGCAGCCTCAGCTACCTAGCCCGCTATGGCCAAGAGGCGATGGCGGTTGGAGCCGTGCTGTTTGATCGCTCGCGCCAGATCTGCGGCCAGGGCCCGGTTGGCTTGGAGTTGCTCACGGCTTTATGCACTCCTACCGGGTAAGGCGCTTAGGTTGGTTCGAATGCTCCAGGGTCCAGCGTTGTCGATGTCTTCCACCGCTTCCCCTACCGCCCCAGTGCCTCAGCTCGACGCCACCTCTCAGTCGACGCGCTACCCGGCGATTGTGATTCTTGATTTCGGCTCCCAGTATTCGGAGCTGATCGCTAGGCGAGTGAGGGAAACGGAAGTGTTCTCCTTGGTGATGGGCTACACCACCACGGCCAAGGAGCTGCAAGCGATTGCCCCTAGGGGCATCATCCTTAGCGGCGGCCCCAGTTCGGTGTATGAGCCTGGCGCTCCAGTGTGCGACCCGGCTATCTGGGAGCTAGGAATTCCGGTGCTGGGCGTTTGCTACGGCATGCAGCTGATGGTGCAGCAGCTGGGGGGCTCGGTGGTGGCCGCCGGCAGGGCGGAATACGGCAAGGCTCCGCTGCATGTTGACGACCCGATCGATTTGCTCACCAACGTCGAAGACGGTTCGACGATGTGGATGAGTCATGGCGACTCAGTGGAACGACTGCCCGAGGGCTTCTTGCGGCTGGCCCACACCGAAAACACCCCAGAAGCCGCTGTCGCCAACCACCAGAGGCGTTTATATGGCGTGCAGTTTCATCCTGAGGTGGTGCATTCCACCGGCGGCATGGCAATGCTGCGCAATTTTGTTTACCACATTTGTGGTTGTGAGGCCGATTGGACTACAGCCGCTTTCATTGACGAAGCGGTGGCTGGTGTGCGCGCCCAAGTAGGTGATAAGCGGGTGTTGCTGGCTCTCTCGGGAGGCGTTGATTCTTCCACCCTCGCCTTTCTGCTTCACAAGGCGATTGGCGACCAGCTCACCTGCATGTTCATCGATCAAGGCTTCATGCGCAAAGGCGAGCCTGAGTTTCTGGTGGAGTTTTTCGATAAACGCTTTCACATCAACGTGGAATACATAAACGCCCGTGAACGCTTCATCAGCAAGCTCGATGGCGTCACCGATCCTGAGGAGAAGCGCAAGCTGATCGGCACGGAATTCATCCGGGTGTTTGAAGAGGAAAGTAAGCGGCTCGGTCCCTTCGATTACCTGGCCCAGGGCACCCTCTATCCCGATGTGATTGAGAGTGCCGGAACTGGGATTGATCCCAAAACCGGGGAGCGGGTAGCGGTGAAGATCAAGAGCCACCACAACGTTGGTGGCTTGCCTAAGGATTTGCAGTTCAAGCTGGTGGAACCCTTACGTCGTTTGTTTAAAGACGAGGTACGCAAGGTGGGCCGCAGCCTGGGCCTACCTCAGGAGATCGTTGGCCGTCACCCTTTTCCTGGTCCTGGTCTGGCGATTCGTATCCTCGGTGAGGTCACCAGCGAGAAGCTCAACATCCTGCGTGACGCTGACCTGGTCGTGCGCGAGGAGGTGAAGGAGGCGGGCCTATACAACGAGATCTGGCAAGCTTTTGCCGTGTTGCTGCCGGTGCGCACCGTGGGGGTGATGGGCGATAAACGCACCTATGCCTTCCCGATCGTGCTGCGCTGTGTCTCTTCGGAAGACGGCATGACCGCCGATTGGTCTCGACTTCCCTACGACCTATTGGAGAAGATCTCCAATCGCATAGTCAATGAGGTCAAGGGCGTGAACCGCGTTGTGCTGGACATCACCAGCAAACCGCCCGGCACCATCGAGTGGGAGTAGCCCGGGCCGCCGACCTTCGATATCATCAGCTCCCAGCCCAAACGTCGTGACTGCCGCCTCCGTGCCTCCCAGCTCGACATCCCCTGATCCCAACATGCAGCGACGGCTGCAGCAGGACAGCATTGTGTTGGCGGGCAAAACCATCTATCTC
Organism: Cyanobacteriota bacterium; assembly: GCA_027620015.1. Lineage (GTDB taxonomy): Bacteria > Cyanobacteriota > Cyanobacteriia > PCC-6307 > Cyanobiaceae > Cyanobium_A. The sequence goes on along the minus strand of JAQCGH010000021.1, from coordinate 6,316 downwards.
AATCCCTTTCTGTATTGGCGCCGTTTCGATGCCAATACGGACCGCTGGTTGCGGGAGCCAGGCCAGTTGATGGAGGAGCAGATCGTCAGCAATCGGCTGCGCTTTTATCCCGAGGTGGACTGGGAGCTGCTGGAGGAGGGCGAGCGGGCCGCCAAAGATGGTGCCGTAGAGATGTTCCTCAAGAGCCTGGAGCTTATTAGCACCTTTAACCCCGGGCTCTCGGCCGGTCATCTGCTCGAGGTTGAGCGCAAGATGGCGGTCACCAAGAAGAAATCATTTGAGCGCTGGGTGACCCGCTCCCTGCGCAGGCGCCAGCGGGAGGAGGAGAAGGCCAGGTCTCGCTTCGATCGGGAGCGCACCCTGCGGGCCTGGGGGGAATGGTTGGCCCTTGATGTCACTCGCCAGGCCCTGGTGCCGCTGGCTTCGCTGCTAGTGATGGCCTTGGCGGCGGGTTGGTGGTGGGGTAGCCAGCAGAATTCCCAGCAACCAATTACCAATCCCGGTATGGAGCGGCTGGCTCCCTGATCACCGGGCTGCAGGCAGGTCAGACTGTGTTTCCTGAGCCAGGAACGCCGCCATGGCCACCGACCCATTTGATGCTCTCCGGCTCACCTTGATGCAGGACGTCCTGCCGGTTGGTTTGGCGGTGGTGGAGCGGGCCCGTAAGGGCGGGGCTCGCGAGGTGATGGCAGCTTTTGACGGCCAGGAGGTCGATCCCCTCGGCAGCCTGCGGCAGGAGGGCGAGCTCGCCGCTAGTCAGCTGCGCCAGGGTTTGGATCGGGTCAGCCCCGGCCTGGGCAACCCGGTGATGAAGGTGGAGGTCTACGACGTGGTCACCGAGATGGCTGATCCCCAGGACGATTTGGAGCTGCAGCAGGGTCTGGCTCGCATCACTGCTCGACTGGAGCAGCTGGAGCAGCGACTCGAGTCCAACGGCTGACGATGGCCTCTGGTCCAGCTGCCTCCCGCCACTCCGGTATGGGCTGTCAATCGGCCCTACTTCTGGCTGTGGTGTTGCTGTTCAGCGGTGCGATGGTGGCGCGCTTGGCCTGGTTGCAGCTGCTACACGGAGCTGAGAACCGCTCTAGGGCTGACGAAAATCGGATTCGGCTGATGCCCCGCAACCCGATCCGGGGTCGCCTGCTGGATCGTCATGGCCAGGTTCTGGCCACCAGCCGACTCACCTACAACCTCTACATCCAGCCGCGGGTGGTGGGTGACGCCCATTGGCCGGCCCTGCGAGAGCGCTTGGCGACGGTGGTTGGGTTACCTGCGGCCCAGCTGGAGGCGCGCCGACGCAGTGGTGCCAATGCGGAGGGATTTCGGATAGCCCTCGCCAGTGGTCTGAAGTCTGAGCAGGTGCTGCGTTTCCGGGAGCAGGCTGCCGGGCTCCAGGGCGCCGAGGTGGATGTGGACATCCTGCGCAGCTATCCCCAAGGCCGGTTGGCAGCTCATGTGCTCGGTTACACCAGTGGGATCACGGACGAGGAATACACCCAGCTCCAGCCCAAGGGCTACCGGATCCAGGATCGGGTGGGGCGCAGCGGGGTCGAGAAGCAGTTTGAAGGGCACCTTCGCGGTGAGTGGGGCGGCCAGCAGGTGGAGGTGAACGCTGCGGGTCAGGTGCAGCGCATCATTGGGGATAAGTCTGCTAAGGCTGGTCTGGACTTGCGTCTCACCCTGGACCTAGCCCTACAGCAGGCGGCAGAGCGGGCCCTCGATGGGGTGCGCAAGGGTGCGATCGTGGCGCTCGACCCCGAAACTGGAGCAATTCGGGCCATGGCCAGTAGGCCCACCTTTGACCCCAATGTTTTTTCACCGGCGCCAAGTTCCAGCCAGTGGAGCAGCCTCAATTCCCGCGATGCTCCCCTGCTGAATCGCGCCTTCCAGGGCTTTCCACCGGCCAGCACCTTCAAGATTGTCACCTCTCTGGCGGGTCTGGAGTCGGGCCGCTACACGGCCGACTCGAAGGTGATGACGATGAATTCTTTCTGCTATGCGGGCCTTTGCTATGGCGACCATGGCGCCTATGGGGCCATCGGCTTCCCCTTCGCCCTGGCCGTGAGTAGCAACACCTTTTATTACCAGGTGGGGCTGAAGGTGGGCCCCGATGAGCTGTTTAAAGCCGCCCGACGCATGGGCTACGGCCAGGTCACCGGAATTGAGCTGGTGGAGGAGGAGACTCCGGGCTTGCTGGGCGATCAGGCCTGGAAACAGGAGGTGCTTGGTGAGAGTTGGACACCCGTGGACACCATCACCTCGGCCATTGGCCAGGGGGCCCTGCAGGTGACTCCGATCCAGATGGCGCGGCTTTATGCCGCGGTGGCTAATGGTGGTTGGCTGGTGACACCTCACCTGGTGGAGCGCCCCAGGAAACGCACCTGGATCGGTCTTAAGCGGGCCACCCTGAAGGTGCTGCGGGATGGGCTGCGCCAGGTGGTGACCATCGGCACCGCCAAGCTCCTCAATGATCCAAATCTGCCGCCGGTGGCTGGCAAAACCGGCACTGGCGAAGATCCCCCTAGGCCGGATCACGCCTGGTTTGGCGGCTATGCCCCTGCTGATAAGCCCACCTTGGTGATCATCGCCTTTGGTGAAAATTCAGGCGGCTATGGCGGCACTGTGGCAGCTCCGATGGTCAAGGCGCTGATGAACACATGGTTCCGGGGCAGCCTCCCGGGGCTACCTCCTCAGTCTTGATTCAGGCCACCAGTTGCAGGTCGGGTTTGGCCAGCAGACGCTGGTAGTAGCCGCGCAGCTGATCGGTAGCTCCAGCCCAACCCCATCGCTCGGCTTCCTCACGGGCATTGGTGCGCAGCTTTGCCCTCTGACTTTCATCGCCAAGTAGGCGTTCCACCGCAGCAGCCAGGCTGTCTTCCTGGTCGGGTTCATAAAGGCAACCATTGACCCCATCGCTGACGATGTCGGGGATGCCACCGCGGTTGGCACCCACTACCGGGCAGCCGGCCGCCATGGCCTCCAGCAGCACCAGACCAAGGGTTTCAGTGCTGGAGGGGAACAGGAAGGCGTCGCCGCTGGCATAGGCCGCCGCCAGCTCTTGCCCAGCCAAGTAGCCCACGAAGTGGGTAGGTGTGCCGGCAAAGATCTTCTCGAGTTGCAGGCGGTAGGGACCATCTCCCACTAATGCAAGCCGGGCGTCGGGCATGGCTTCCAGCACGGGCCGGATCCGTTCGATCTGTTTTTCTGCAGACAGCCTGCCGATGTAGAGCAGCAGCTTGCCGGTGTCGCTCTGGCCGTTTAGCAGCAGCTGCCGCATTGCATCGGAGCGCATTGCTGGCTGAAAAAGCTCAGTGTCTACGCCGCGCTGCCACAAATCGGTGTGCTGGATACCTTTCTCACTTAGCTCGTGCACCATGGCGGTGGAGGTGCATAGGTTGAGCTGGGCCTGGTTGTGGGCAGCTTTGAGCAGTTCCCACAGCAGCGGCTCAAGCATGCCCATGCCGTAGTGCTCCAGGTATTTGGGCAGGTGGGTGTGGTAACTGGCTACTAGGGGATAGGACTTGGTTTTGGCCAACCAGATGCCGCCAAGACCCAGTACAGCTGGATTTACAACGTGCACCAGATCGGGCTTGAAGCGATCTAAGGCCTCGGCCACGGCTGGTCGAGGCAGAGCCAGCTTGAGTTCGGGGTAGAGGGGTAGGGGCATTGCTGGCACTCCAACCACCTGGGCGCCCATGTAGGTCTCGGGGGCGCCTTCCGGGCAGAAGATCAGCACCTCATCGCCAGCCGCCACCAAGTGCTGCACTGTCTTGGTGAGCCGGGTGACGATGCCGTCCACCTTGGGCAGAAAGGTTTCGGTGAAAAAGGCGATCTTCAAGGTCTGGAGTAGCGCCTCAGGCCGTCTGGATGGCCTGGGCCTGGGTTTGGGTCCAGGCGGATTGGCAGGGGATGCGACTGCGGTCGCAGCGATCAGCCCAGCGGCGAGCCACATCAACCACTTCAGCCAGTAGGCCGTCATCGAGAGTGGTGGGGTTGAGACCCAGTTCGATGAAGCAGCGGTTGTCAACGATCAAATCGTTTTCGACGGCTTCGTTGCGCGGATTGGGCAGGAAGTTGATCTTGGCGTCGGTGAGGGCGGCCACCTTGCGTGCCAGTTCGCCCACCTGGTGGCTTTCCGTCATTTGGTTGAAGATCTTCACCCGCTCACCCCTGGCAGGCGGATTTTCTAGGGCTAGCTGCACGCACTTCACCGAATCGCGTATGTGGATGAAGGCGCGCGTTTGACCGCCCGTGCCGTGCACCGTGAGCGGGTAGCCAATCGCTGCTTGCATCAAAAAGCGGTTGAGCACTGTGCCGTAGTCGCCGTCGTAGTCGAAGCGGTTGGTGAGGCGTGGGTCGCGCTCGGTGGCCTCGGTGTTGGTGCCCCAGACGATCCCTTGGTGTAGATCGGTGATGCGGATCTGGTCGTTTTTGTTGTAGTAGAGAAAGAGCAGTTGATCTAGCGTCTTGGTCATGTGATAGACGCTGCCCGGGCTGGCCGGGTGCAAGATCTCCTCCTCGAAGCGGCTGCCATCGGGCTGGGGCACTTCCACCTTGAGGTAGCCCTCGGGGATGGTGGCGCCGCGGTGGGAGCCGTAGCCGTACACACCCATCGTGCCCAAGTGCACGATGTGGATGTCGAGACCGCTCTCCACGATCGCGGCTAGCAGGTTGTGGGTGCCGTTGACGTTGTTGTCGACGGTGTAGCGCTTGGTGGCGCTGCTTTTCATCGAGTAGGGCGCTGCGCGCTGCTCGGCAAAATGCACCACCGATTCAGGTCGCTCGTGGCTTAGTAGCTCCAGAAGCCGGTCGTATTCCCTGGCGATATCCAAATGGACAAAACGCATTGGCTTGCCGCCCACCTGTTCCCAGGCCTTGAGACGGTCGCCCATGGTGGCGATCGGAGTTAGCGACTCCACCTCCAGGTCGACGTCGATCTTGCGCCGGCTGAGGTTGTCAATAACCACGACCTCATGACCCGCATCGGCCAGATTCACCGCGCAGGGCCAACCGCAGAAGCCGTCGCCACCGAGAACGAAGACCTTCATTGCAACGCCATTCCGAAAACCCCAGACCCCTGCAGGACGAGCGGATGCTCCTCTTCGCAAGCTACTACAGGCGTTCGGCTTCAGTTCCCAACCCGGCCAACCTCGGGCGAGCTTGGGTTGGCGTTTGCACGTATGGGCAGTCGACCGGCGTGGAGGGCGCTGCGGCCGGCCTCGCAGGCCATGGCCATGGCCCGTGCCATCGCCGGTGGGTCGCCTGCCAGGGCAATGGCGCTGTTAATTAGCAGGGCGTCTGCCCCCATTTCCATGGCTTGGGCGGCCTCGCTGGGCACGCCGATACCGGCGTCTACCACCACGGGAACTTTGGCGTTTTCGATGATCAGGGCGATGTTGGCAGCGTTGCGGATGCCCTGGCCTGAGCCGATTGGTGACCCCAATGGCATCACGGTGGCGCAGCCGGCCTCTTCGAGGCGCTTGGCCAGCAGTGGATCAGCATTGATGTAAGGCAGCACCGTGAAGCCCTCTTTCACCAGTTGCTCAGCGGCTGCCAGGGTGCCAAAAGGATCGGGCAGTAAGTGTCGGGTGTCTGGAATCACCTCCAGCTTTACGAAGCAGTTGTCTTCCTGGCCTGCCAGCTTTGCCAGCTCCCGTCCCAGGCGGGCAACCCGAATCGCTTCCTCGGCGGTGGTGCAGCCAGCCGTATTGGGCAGCATCCATATGCGCTGCCAGTCGATCGCCTCCAGCAGCCCTATGTGGCCGGCAGCCTGGCTCTGCACCCGACGCACGGCAACGGTCACGATTTCGCAGTCGCTGGCCGTCAGACTGGCCTGCATGGCCGCCAGGCTTGGATATTTGCCAGTGCCGGTCATCAGGCGGCTGCTGAAGCTGCGCCCACCGATCACAAGTGGATCCCAGTGGGTGTGCGGTTTGCTGGTGGGAGCGGTGGTGACCACGGAGTAGGGCCAGATCTCGGCAAGGTTCCTAGCCTCCCACTAGGTGGTTTCAGCAGGAGCCTCTCTGAGGCCTGGAAGGGGCAAAGATTTTCGATCCCACTTGGCAGGGTCGAACTGCTGGCCGGTGGTATGCAGCTTTCCTCAGTTAAGCCGATTGCCAATGACTGATCTGAGAGCTGAACTCACGCTGGAGGAATTATTTATGGGTCTGCAGTGCTCCTGCTCTGACAAATCCTAAATAAAGCTTAGGCCGCCTGATTAAGGCCGGCCTTACGTTCGATAAGTTTGAGTCGTTTCCGGGCTGTTTTGTTATTAGCGTCAAGCTCAATTACCCGCTCATAGGTTTGCTTAGCTTCT
>JAQCGH010000020.1 GCA_027620015.1 Cyanobacteriota bacterium | reverse complement strand
GTAGTTAAAAGAGATCTCATCTGCGCCGGCTGCATCAGTGCCGCCAATGGCCATGATGGCTTGGCCACTGAGCTTGGTGGTGGTGGAGAACTGCTGAGCTTCCAGAGCGCCAACTTTGGCATCGAGGCCATCAACACGGCCCTTGAGAACGGCGAGTTCCTTCTCGAACTCGGCCATCAGCTTCTTGAGCTCGTCGGTCACTTCGGTGACGCGGTCGAGGCAAGCGTTGAGCAGAGCAGCTGCTTCAAAGCGGGTCATGGCCTTAGAGCCACTGAAGGTGCCGCTGGGATAGCCAGCAACGCAGCCGTAGCGCTCAACCAAGTTGGAAAGAGCCTGGTAAGACCAGTCGGTGGGCTTGACGTCAGAGAATTGGGAGATGCTGGTTACTTGCTCCTCGGAGGCGTACTTGTTGACGCCGTCCAAGTTGAAGTCAGCAGCGGTTGCGGCCATAGGGGCCAGCAGACCGAGGGCTGCAGGTGCAACCAAGAGTTGCTTAAAGAGTTTCATGGGTGTTCCTCACACGAGATAGCGCAATGCGCCTTCTGTATTTTTGCCCAACAACACAGCAAAAACACTTGGGCCTGTGCCAGTAATGAGAATGATTCTCGTTGTCTCGTGCTGCTGATTCCTTGCTGCCGTTTGCTATCAGTCGTGAAAGATGCGAATTGGAATGAGCTTTCGGGAGGTCAGCAGAGGCGATCTGTTTGCCGACTTCAGCGTGCTGGTTCTAGTGAACTACTGCTTTGGCTAAATCCAGCCTGGCTTGGCGCTGCTGGCAGCTTCCGCACAGCCCGAAGAACTCCAAGGTGTGGAACAACAGCTGGAATCCTGCGGTTTGGTCGCCGCCCAGGTGCACGTCGTGCATGGGGCAATTCTCAATCGACACCGTGGCGCCACAGTCGACGCAGGTGAGGTGGTGTTCGTCCCGTTCTGTGGGAGCAAACAGGGCTTCACCGCTGGGCAGATGGCGACAACGGATTGAGCCCCGCTGCTGCAGTTGGCGCAGGTGGCGGTAAACCGTGGCCAGACCCAAGGGCTGGGAGCTCTGGCGCAGCATTGCGTGCAGATCTTGGCCGGACATTTCCCTGTCGGCTTTCCGCAACTCCGTGAGTACCAGCTGCTGGCGCTCGCTTGATGGAACAACCTGGTTAGGCATCTCCAGAGTGGCTGGAATTACTGCGCTGATCCTACGAATACTCATTTGTGCATGCTGCCATTGGCATCTTTCCACCTCCGGCGCCTTTCAATTTGCGGGTAGCCACAGCGCCAGGCGTACAGGCTTGGCCAGAGGTTTCATGCTAAGGCTGCTGCTATTCACCAGCACTGGCTTGGCATGGTTGCCTGAGCGCAGGGTGAGCAGCAGCTGCTGGCGAGTGGGATCAAACAACATCGGCGCTCCCGGCTCCACTTCCCAGCCCTTCAAGGAGCGTTGCTTGAGAAGTTGGCCGCGGCGATCGAGGGCCAGCATCAGGGGCTGGGATCCCTGAGCCCAGTTGCTCACAACCAGCCAGACCCGATCACCACCCCGGTCGCAAGCGCTGGCCAAGACGGCTTCGCTGCCGATCCAAAGCTGCCTCGGCGGTTGGCCCGGCTCCACCAGCTCCAAGGAGCGCCGGTAGTCGGGCCAGTGACGCACCAGCAGGGCGCGGCCGCTCACGGGACAGAAACTGCTGAGCTCCCTACTGCCAGGCAGCAGCTGGCGCCGATTGGGCTGGCCCGGCAGGTTGTGCAGGGTTAGTCCTTCCAGCTCAGGCACGACCACCCCACCTCCCTCAGGTAGCAGCTGCATTGGGCCAGAAGCAGCGTGGGGCAGAGGCATGTGCCGCCCTTGGGCGGTACGCACGTGGGTGCTCCCCGGATCAAGGGCGGTGGTCGAAGATTGCACCAGGAGGTCGCCGCGTTGATTGCTGCTCAGGTGGGCAAACAGCAGCTCTGCGTTATCTAGCGGTTGCAGCCCACTCGCAACTGGTTCGGAGAGTCGCCGCGGTTCGCGCACCAGGTTTTGCTGCTGAAGAGGCAGCAGCCAGAGACGGTGGCTGCCTCTGCCATCACCACTGAGCAAGGCCACTCCGGCACCGTTGCCGAGGGGCTGCACCTGGGCCAGCTGCGGCCAAACCGGTGTGAGCGCCTGCCAGCTGCCATCGCGCCGTTGCAGCTGCAGCTGTTCGCCGCCGGCGACGGGCACCACCGCCAGCAAACGTGGCCGGGGGTCCCAAAGCCAGTGCTGGCTACCCAGAGGCAGGTTGCGACGGTCGACTCCTGCAAGCAGCAACCGCAGTGGACCGGTGATCGTTTGGCCAGGCAGCAGAAGCAGACGCAGGGGATTGGTTTCCCCCAGCCACTTCCAAGCCAGCTGGGGTTGCAGGCTGCTGGAGCGCACAAGGCTGGATCTCAGCATGGGCCGGCTGAAACGCAGATCCATGGACGCAGGCCCGGAGCTGGCGCTGCTTGGCTTCAGCTCAAGCAGCCGTGGTGGGCGCCGTAGAAGCAGTTGTTGCTGCAGCAAGGCCAAGGCGAGGCCTGCGGCCAGCACCAACGTGATCCGTTGGCCCGTTGCCGTCATGGCTCCAAGGGCCGCTTGGGCCGGGAAATCGGCGTGATTCGCTGCACTTTCACAACGCTGCGGCTCTGGCCGTTGCGTTCTTCAACAGCCATGGTGCCCTGCACTGCCAGCCATTGATCCGCCTGGGGCGTGCGGCCGGCTGGCCAGCGCATAGGCAGACCCACCGGGGTGGCATCGGCGAGGCAGCAGCGCACCAGCAGCCTGGCTAACTGGGGAGCCTCACCCTGCTGGGGCAACACAAAGCCGCTTATTCGCACTGGATCACCGGCGTAGAGGCTGGGGTCGGGTTGGCTGCGCAGCAAGCGCACCCAATCGGTGAGGCTGCGCTGGGCTGGCGGCAGCACGAAGCTCAGCTCAGCTTCATCGCCCAGTTCGGCAGGCCGGTTGGTGGCCAGGGTGCTGAAGGAGGGGTTGGGGGGAACCGCCAAGACCAGCAAAGCCATAGAGGCGCTAAGCCACCAGGTTTTTGGGATGGCTTGGCGACGAGATGGGACAGGGATTTCCTGACCCCTAAGCAGCAGGCCTGCCAGCAGCAGCAACGCCACGCCGCTCAGCGCCACCAGTGGATGGAAAACGCCATTTAGCAAGAGATCCAGCCTGCCACTGAGGCTGCTCTGCAGCAGCACTGCTCCCCACAGTCCTATAGCGAAGGCGCGCATCACAGCAGCATTAGATTGACCCATTGCCCCAGAACCAGCACGGCCACCGCCGCGGCGGCACTGGTGAGGGCGATTGCTTTGGGCTGAAAAAGCACCCGGAAAAGCCCCAGTAGTTTCAGATCGACCACCGGGCCAAGCACCAGGAAGGCCAGCAGGGCTCCCGGGGTGACCTGGGCCGCGAAGCCCAGGGCGAGGAAGGCATCGACGCTGGAGCAAACCGAAACCACTACTGCCAGCAGCATCAGGCTCAGTACAGACATTGTTGGAGCTTCCCCCACCGCTAGCAACCAGCTCCGTGGCAGCAAGGTCTGCACCGTGGCGGCGATGGCACAGCCCAGCACCAGCAGAGCGGCTAGGTCGAGAAATTCGCGGCTGCCGTGCTGGAGCAACTCCTGAAATGGCGGCCGCGGCACCTTTACGGGCTGCACCGTGCCACCGATGGCTCCCACAAGACCGCTGCGACGCTCCAGCAGACCCACCTGAGTAAGGGGCTGGCTAAGACGCCGTTCTTCTAGCAGCGCTGGATCAAGTAATTCGGCCTCGGGCAGCAGGCGCAACAGCGTGGCCAGAAGCACCGCAAGCAGCAGGGCTGCTCCGGGGCGGGCCGCTAGCAGCCAGGGCTGGTTGGGGAAGGCGGCCCAAGTGCTGGCCAGCACGATTGGATTCAGCACCGGCGCGGCGAATAGAAAGCCCAGGGCCGTGCCAATTGGGGCACCACCGGCCAGCAGCCGCCGCGCCACAGGAACGTTGCCGCACTCACAAGCGGGTAGGGCGAAGCCAAGGGCGGCACCGGTGAGGGGTCCAAGCAGAGGGTGTGCGGGCAGCTGGCGCAGCCAGGCGCCTCCAGGGGCTAGCCAGCGGGCCAGGCTGGCGATGCAGACGCCAGTCAGCAGAAATGGCAGGGCTTCAAGCAGCAGACCCTGAAAAATTGCCCAGGCGGTGGCCAGCTTTGCCAAGAGCAACCTGCAGGGATGTATATCATGAATGCTGATCCAAACTCGGGATTTATGGCGCAGTGCAATTACAGAGAACCTATTAATTAGTCGCCAGCCACCTCAAGCGCCATCGGCACAATGCCGGTCCAAAATGATGGCCCACAAGACGTGTAAGAGCTGCTTTCCCCTGGTCCTGTAATTGCTGGCTTGATTTCAGGGTTTGAACCACTCCGGCAGGGCTTCAAAACAGGCGGCATTTTTCTCATTTTCCCTTGCCTCTACTTTCCAGCAGCAGCTGCGGCCGCTGTCGCGGCCGTGCAGTAATTCGTTGGCCCAGCCCCACGCCAGCTCTGCGCTGGCTTCCATACCCACATTTGCCATCACCCTCAGGTCTAGTGCGCCCTGGTCGTGCAGCTGCCGCCAGGTGGATAGGAGTGGGTCATCGGTATTAACCAGAAAAGTGTGGTCAAATTGTTCAATAAGCCTTGCTTCGAGCCGTTTCAGGCTGGAAAAATCCACCACAAAGCCACAGTCATCGAGTTGATTGGCCTGAAACCAAAAGTTAAAACTGCGGCTGTAGCCATGCACGAAGCGGCAGTGGCCCTGGTGGCGCCATTGGCGATGGCAGCAGGGAAAACCGCTGAAGGATTTACTACAGCTGTAGGCCGGTGTAGGCATGGGTGAGGATCGGGACAGCAGCAGCGCAAGAGCCTTGTCAGCAGTATTTCAGCCCCTAGACCCACAATTCATTAAGGCCTTGCGCTTTAACGAAGCTGGTTTGATCCCCGCTGTCGCCCAAGACTGGCTCGATGGGGCCGTGTTGATGGTGGCCTGGATGAACCAGGAGTCGATCGAGTGCACTCTCGCCAGCGGTGAAGTGCACTATTGGAGCCGTTCACGAAAGGAGCTGTGGCACAAGGGGGCCACCAGTGGCCATATCCAGCAGCTAAAAGGTCTGCGCTACGACTGCGACGCCGACGTGCTGCTGCTAACAATCGAGCAGACCGGCGATGTGGCCTGTCATACCGGCGCCCGCAGCTGCTTCTACGAGGAGGGTTCGGTACCAACTCTTGGCGGATCGATGGCTTTGCCTCCTCCGGCAGATGTCTGTACCGAACTGATGCGGGTGATCGAAGGGCGCCGCGACCTCCCCGAGCCTGGCAGCTACACCAACAAATTGTTTGAGGGGGGCGACAACCGCATCCTCAAGAAGATCGGCGAGGAGAGCGCTGAGTTTGTGATGGCTTGCAAGGACGACAACGGTGAGGAGATCGCCGCGGAAGCTGCAGATCTCTTATTCCATTTGCAGGTGGCTCTCGCTCACCACGGCGTTAGCTGGCGGCAGGTGCAGCAGGTGCTGGCCCATCGCCGCGGTGCTCCGCGGCGTGACTGAAGGCCGCTCAGCCTGTACTGAGCATGGCTGCTGCAATCCAGATCACCAAGCCGGTGAGCACGAAGCCACCCGTTGCCACGGTGTATTGCCAAATAGCTTGGACCCTTGGTGTGGGCTGGCCTTCCAGCCAGGCAGGGCGGGGCCATCCGCCGCCCTCTGTCCACGGAGATGAGCCTCCGGCGGGTGCACGCCTGCCCATGGCGTCACGCCAATAGGCGTTGTAGCGGGGGGCTTGCTGGTTGAAGGGCATGGTGCCTATGGCCTGGCCGGGAAGCACCCGCGTGCGCTGAAAAGGCACCAGGTTGTCGCCGAAGTTGTTTATGTATTCGTCTGAATTCAGCAGCGCGTCCACAAATCCAGGCAAGCCCTGTTGTGCAATCACAATCGACCAGGCAATCTTTTCAACTTGGCCATGTACTGGACGGCCTAATACCCGACCTACCACCTGTTCCACCACTATGTAATTGGAGTTACAGCGGTAAAAATCTCTCTGAAACTTCTTCGAGAGCAGGAGTTGGCGGATGAAATCGCGAGCGCTGATCATGCCGTTACGCAGCTGGGATTCCAAAGCAGCGTCTCGGTCCACTTTGAAGGCGTGGAAGAAGATCTGGCGGTAGGCCTGCTCAATAAGAAGATCGGCTGCTGCTGGATCCCGCACCAGGCAAGTGGTACTGCTTTGGCGATTGCTTTCTTCACCGGCGACCAGAAAGCTGCTGACCCGAGCGTTGTTGGTGAGTGGCTTGCTAGCCAGAATCGGCAAAGGCACAGTGCGAAAAATCTTTTGTGCGACGAATGTACATCGGGTTTTCGGAGCTCTTTAAATGATTCCTAGCAACATCAGATATCTTTGCAATGTGTACAAAATTTAAATTAATTGCACTCGGCTGAGGCCCAATCAGCAGTGACGTGGTTGCCTTGCAGACCTGGCTGCTGTTGCAACCACATAAAAGTGGCCCGATCTCTGGCCGTGAGCCGCAGCACGGGGATCGCTTTAGGCACAGCTGCCATGGCATCTAGGGGCTGATCACTGTGCCCCCACATGCCAAAGGCGTGGCCAAGCTCGTGCAGGGCGGTGGCCTGGATGGCTTCAGGTCGCTGTCCAGGGCTAACGCTCAAAAAAACCCGCGGCTCGATTCTTGGTGGGTTGCCTGGCTTGTTCGTCGCCAGGAATAGTTCGGCGCGGCCATGACTGGCACGGCCCCCCTGCAAAGGCGGGCGGCGCCGCAATATCTGTACCTGGGCCGATTCCCTAATTTCACTGCGGTGAATCTTCACTAATTCAGCCCAGCTAGCCAGGGCTGCATCCACTGCTTTCAGCCAAATCTGATCCCAGCGGGCGGATGGACCGGCCGCTGCGGCAGGCTCGATCCACACGCACCAATGCTGACGCTTGGGCCATCCGTGGGGTGTGGGCACCAGTTGATCGCGGTAATCGCCAGCAGCCGCTTCGGTTCTCAAGGCCTTGTCTGGGAAGAAAACCAGAGCAAGCAACAGTCCGCAGACCGGCAGACAAATTCGGCTTAACCGCTGCCGCATCAGGCAGGCAGGCCGACGCCGCGGGCCATCAAGGTGGCCAGTAAGGGCACTAGGGCAAAGCCCACCAACTCAATATTGAGAATCCAGCCCAGACGCGTGGCTAGTGCCTCGCTCACTTGGGGGAGTTCGCCCTTGCGTAGTGGTATTGCCCAGAGGATGTAAGTGATGGTGGGATAAAGGGACAGAGCACCCACCCCTAGATAGAGCCCAACCTTCCACCAGAAGAGAGGATTCTCCGTATAAAACTCGCTCCCCTGGCCGAAGTACAGAACCCGCAGAATCCCGCTTACCAGTAGGGCAAGGGCTGCCAAGCCATACACCACATCGGTGATCACCATCAAGGTGGCATCAGCCTTGCTTGGGTTTGCTTTGATCAAGCGCCGCTCCAGCACCAAGGCGCCAAAACAGAGCATGAAGCTCACGTAGTGCACGTAGGCCACGCCAGCGCGGGAGAGCACTTCTGGCGGAATGGCAGCCAAGCCAGTCATTCGTGGTTGTCAAGTATCAGCAACCGTAACCGGCGGATCAACAGCCATCGCGAATGTTGAATCAGCACACCAGTTGCGAAGCAGGGTTGAGAGTCGGAAGCTTTTCAGCTGATTCGTTTTTGCTTGGCCCAGATGTTGTTTGTGCCCAGAAGGAAATGGAGGATTTGCTCGACTGCGCTTCGGATTCGATGACACCCGCAATGGGGCGCCTTGGCAGGGGTGGCCGTGCGCAAATTGCGGAAAACCGGTATCGATAGCGCCTTGGTGAATGCCGAGTTGCTCTTGCTTTCTCTTTAAATAAGCAAGTTGGCTGCAGTGCTGCCCATGACCGAGTTCGTAGATCCGACCTCTGGGGCTGCTTCCGCAACGAATGCTCCCGTCGTTGATGCCCAGGTGCTGGAAAGCACCGAGGTAGATGAGGTGGTGTTGCTCAAGTTGTTGCGCCGGGCTGGCCGCACTTTGGCAAGGCCGGCCTTTGAGTGTTTAGAGCTATTACTAGACCCCCAGACGCCTGCGCCAGCCAAGCTCACTGTGCTGGTTGCGCTCACCTATCTGCTGGTGCCCCTAGATCTGATTCCAGATTTCATTCCGGCGGCGGGCTTCAGCGACGATCTTGTGGCAATCACGGCTTTGCTTGGTTTGTGCAGCCGCCATCGCACCCCCGCGGTGCAGTTGCGAGCTCAGCGCAGACTGGACCAATGGTTTCCCCTGAACCGCTGAAAGCGATGGCCAGCCTCACAGGTGCAGAGCTCGATGATCTGCAGAGCTTTCTCAAAGACTGGCTGCGCCACACCGGACGCACCCAGGCGGATCTGAGGCGGGCACTACGAGCAGCTTCGATTCGGATGCCCGTTCTGCTTGAGGTGTTGCAACGAACCCACAACCGTGATGGTTTGGTTGGCCTCGCTCAGCAGCTGTGTGGCGTTGAGGACCTCTGGCAAAACGAAGATGGAGCCAGCCAGAGTGAAGCTGTAGGGCGCGGGGTGGAGGATTCGCTGGGGCAGCTCGATCTGCTGTTGCAGGAAATTCGCCAAGACCAGTAGACCTGAGCATGGCCCTTTAGAAAAAGCCATTGCTCAAGCTTTGCCCCAAGTTAAAATGTCTTTTTGGCCCGGTAGTTATGTGGGTCCATCTACCAAAGTACAATCCAAAACTTCTTCACAGCGCAAATAGATCGATCATCTGTGACACCCAGCTGGATCCCCCCAGCGAAACCTATTTTCGACCTATCAATGAAAAATTCAATAATTAATTGGCAACTGTGATCAAAAATCTGCTCCGGCTTTGGCAAGACGCCACCTATCTCCAGCTGATCGATCGCAGCGAGAAATTTCTAGCCAAACTGCTCGGCATCGTGCTGATGGTGGCCTTGGTGGCTGGCGCCGTCCAGTTCACGATCAATGTATTTTCGGCGGTGCTGCAGCCAGGTACAGCATGGCTGGGCAACCAGATGAATGTGGTGCTGGGGGAATTACTCACCCTACTAATCGCGCTTGAGGTGCTCCAAAATGTGACCTCTTATTTGCGCCGTCATGTGATTCAGATCGAGCTTGTTTTGCTCACAGCCATGACTGCTGTTGCTCGAAAGGTGATCGTGCTGCCCCCCGGGGCTGAAAGTAAGCCCGAGCTTCTCGGCGGGCTAGGTATTGCAGTTCTCGCCTTAGCGGGTGCTTTCTGGCTGGTTCGTACTCTCAACATTCGCCAGCCTCCCGCCAGAACAGGGCCAGCCATACGGTCCCCGGAGCTGGATCCGTAGCGAGGAGCCGGTGCTGCTGGTGGGCTGGAATCAGCAGGCTGTCTCCTCGGCAGAGCTCAAGAGGCTCCGCCTCGCCGGCTATTTCAAGTAGGGCTCTGCCTTGCAGCAGACTTACCCACTCATGTTCCTCTTGGTCGTACCAAAAGCCTTCAGGACTGGCCGCTTCACAGGAGTGAATCCGCTCAAGTCGCCAGTTTGTTTGATCTACCAATACGACGCTGATTTCCTGACCTTCAGCCGGACATGGAGTAGCCAGCAGATTGGCTTCAGGCTGTCGGGGGGGAATAGTTTCGCCCCAGCGCCGGCCAATCTCGAAGCCCCTGCTGCGGGCTAGTGCCACCACTGCGTAGTGATCGCTGCAGTCCCGCAGGGCCTGGCGTAATGAAGGCTCGGCCTCGCTTAGCGCCACAAAGGCATTCAGCTGGCTTACTTTCTCGAGAAATTGCTGCAGTTGGGCTTCAGCCATCTAGGCCCATTTCATTTTGCTGGCTCAGATCTTTAATCATCCGCCATCGCTGGAAGGGTTCTCCAGCAAATATCACCTTCTCCTCGGCATCTATCTGCCAGCCGAGACGGAGCAAAAGCGGCTTTGAAAGCTGGCTGGCTTCGGTATGCAACTCTCGGTAACCCTGTTGCCAGGCGTGACTTTCAAGAGACTGAAGGATTAGGCGGCCCCTTCCCTGACGGGAGGCACTGCCGCGGCAATAGAGAAGCGATAGCCGTTGCGGCGGATCCAGCACCCCAAAAGCTTCGATAATATTTTGGTTGTTGGCAGCGCAACTAGCCAGTCCGTAGCCCCTATGCAGGGCTTCATGAATAGCGCTGCTGGTGTGTGCATGATTGGCCCATGCCGCAATCTGAGCTTGGCTATAGAGGCCTTCTGCCTGGCTGATCACGGCGTCGCGATACACCGCTGCTACTTGATCGAAATCGACGAGCTGCAGCACTCGCAGGTTTTTCATCCCGTCTCTGTGTGCAGCCTGCTTTCTATCACCGCTTCCAGCTTGAATTGAAATGGGTTGAATGTTTAGGCATTGATTTGCCTGGCAAAGCTTGGCAAATGCAGTTAATGGTGTAGATTCAGAATGTAATTTCTAGGGGCAATCGTTTTATTGCCCCGTCAATTCACCCACCAATCCCCTAAATCGATGCTCACTGGATCGGAACTGCTTACCAAGGTCAAAGAGCTTGGCGATGTGGGCAAATCGGAGATCGTCCGTGCCTGCGGCTATGTATCTAATAAGAAGGATGGCGGCGAGCGCCTTAATTTCACTGCTTTTTATGAGGCCCTGCTTGAAGCAAAGGGCGTTGAGCTCGGCGGTGCTGGCAAGGTTGGCAAGGGCGGTCGCAAACTCAGCTACATCGCTACCGTGCAAGGAAATGGCAACTTGCTAATCGGCAAGGCTTATACAGCTCTTCTTGATCTCAAGCCTGGCGATGAGTTCGAGATCAAGCTGGGTCGCAAGCAGATTCGTCTGATTCCTGCTGGTGCCACCGACGAAGACGAAGAGTGATATTGGGATCAACCTCTGACGCTGCTTAAGCACCTGTTGATTATTTACCCCGGCTGGCCCGGGGTTTTTTTGTCTGGCCCGCCACTATTCGCTGGTTAGGGGCTGGCTAATGCAATTTCACTACCAAGTTCGGCAGCCAGAGCTTGGTAGTCGTTCGGGTTGCAGGAAAGCAGGATCAGTTGCATGCCGTGGTTAGCCCCACGACGGAGCATCTGCTGCAGCGCTTGCAGGCGTTGTTGATCGCTATTGGTAAATGCGTCGTCGAATATCAACGGCAGGCAATTGTCGTAGACGGGTTGGAGCACCTCCGCTAGTGCTAGGCGCAGGGCGGCAGCTAATTGTTCGCGCATTCCTCCACTTAATTGCTCGAAGCCAAAGCGGTGTTGGCCCTGCTGAAGTTCCAAATTGCCAAAACCATTTTTGGGGTCAAAGTCCAGGCTTGCCTGGTGTCTGCCGTTTTGCAGGTACTGGAGGTATGGCCTAATGGCTTGCTCCAGTGGTTTGCTGTAGCGCTGTGAGAAATCTTGGCGGGCCTGGTGAAAGAGGCTCTGCAACATTTGCAATGCCTTGGTTTGGAGCTCAAGTGCCTCCATGTCTGCTTGGGCCGACTCCAAGCCGGCCTGGCGATGTTCCATTAAGGCCGCAGGATCATTCGAGCTGAGAGTCAGGCAGCGTTGCTCGTTTTGCCCTCGGCTAGTAAGCAGGGTGTCTTTTTCGCCATCGAGCAGGCGTAGGCGCTGTTCGATGGCTCCGCCTTCTGGCAGCTTTTTGATCAATTCACTATCCAGGGCGGACAACTCCGCTTCTTGGATGAGAAGGACCTGGCGGCTGCTGTTAAGCGCTTCGGTTAGTTGCTGCCTATCACCGTGGCTGGCTTGTAGGGCTAATTGGCGTTCCGCCAAAGTATTTAGGGAACCAGTGAGTTGTTCAAGATTTCGATCCAGCTCCTTGCTGGTTCGGCGCTGCTCCTCAAGCTTCTGCCGCCAGCTTGTGAGCTCGGCTTCGGCCTGCTGCTGTTTTTGACGGAGCTCGTTGGATTCTCGCCGCAGCTGTTCGATCCAAACCTCGAGCTGCTCGCGTCCCTGGGGCAACTCGCCTCGTTCGGCCAGGCTCTGGCGCTGTAGCTGATGCTGCTCAAGCCGGCTAAGTAGGCGCTGACGCTTGGGATCGAGTTCGGCGATCTGCTTTTCAAGGCGACTCCAGGGGATGGCACTAGCCGCTTTGCGCAGGTTGGCCAGCTCCAGCTCGAGGGCCATGCGCTGCTGGGCAATTACTTCTGCCGCTTCGCTGTCGGCCACACCAATCGACTTCTGAAGCTCGTGCAGGGCTGCCCCGCACTGCTGCAGGGCAGCTGCAGCTTGGACAGTCGCCTCCCCACCTCCAGGGCTTATTCGCAGCCTTACCCCGCCGCCCACCGTCACTTCGGCGCTTCCACTGAGCTGAACCGTTGCTCCTGGCGATAGGGGCTGGCCGGCGAGGTTTACGGCTTGATCTGCCTCAATCAAATTGACCGTGGTGGCAATTGCATGACTTCGGGCTTCGGCCTGGGCCCATTGCTGCTCTGCCTGCCGTAGGGCCCTTACGGCCTCTCCGTCGATCGGGACCAGCAGGGCAAGGCTCTGCTTGCAATTTTCAGCCTGGATCTGCAACCTCTGGAATTGTTGTTGATGCTCTTCGAGCTGCAGAGCCTCCTGCTCGAGGTTGGCCAGATCGAGCAATTGCTGGGCAAGGTCGAGACGCTGGACCTGCTGCTGCTGCTGCTGGTTCAGTTCCTGGCAGGCCTGGTTTGAGCTTTGGCAACTGTCTTCCAAACTGCGGTATTGCTCTTGCCGGCTGGTGCGTTGCAGCTGCCACGCCTGCTGCTGCGCGCCTAGTTCGCTCAGCTGCCGCTGCACCGATTCCAGCTGGGCTTGGGCTTGCTCAAGATTGCTCAGTTGTTGGCGCAGTGGCTCGACCTGGGCTCGCCGCAGGCGCACCTGGGCCTCTAGTTGGAGAGCTCGCTGCAGCTCCGGCCTTTCATGCCTCTCGATCAACTGCAACCGTTCAGATATTTGGCGCAGCTTCTCCATGGCAGCTTCCAGCTCAGCGTGGAGAGCTTGAGCCTGCTCCAGCTCCAGTAGGGCGTCTAAACAGCGCTGGCGGGCCGCAGCCAGGGGAGAACCGGCTTTCACCTTGCCAGTGGCTGTGAACTGCTGGTCGAGCCGGGCCTGCAGCTGATCGCTTACCAGGCGGTCGATGGGGGATTCCAGGGCTGCGGCCGCGCCACCGCGCTGCTGCAGTTGTTGTACCAATTGTTCAACGTCGTAGGCCTCACTGGGGCTGCCCAGCAGGTTGGTGCCCGCCTCCCCCTGGCGAACCCAGAGGTGGGCCCAGCGCAGCGGCAACTGACTATGGCGCCTGCCCTCGATCGGCCCGTCCACTCCCAGCAGGCGGGCCAGCTGCTCCTCCGCTGCCGCGCCTCGAAGGGCTAGACCGGCATCACTACTGAGCTGGCAGGTGCCACTCGCTCCGGAAAAGCGCTTGCGTAGCTCCCAGCGTCTGCCGGCCGCCTCAAAGCCCAGCTCCACCTCCGGTAGTCCGCTGTGCAGGCGGGAGCGCATTTCATCTACAGCCTTGCCCGTGGCAGTCGCCTTCAGGAAAAGTACCTTGTGCAGGGCCTCCACCACCGTGCTCTTGCCCGCCTCATTGGGGCCTCCCAGCAGAGTGAAGCGAGGATCGAACTGAAGCTCGAGCTGTTGGTGCAACCGCACCTGGCGCACGGTGGCATGGAGCAGGCGCATATTTAGCCCTGCAATTGGGCCAAGGTCTGGTGCAGCTCGCTTAGGGCAAGACGGACCACCGTGGCGTTTGCGTTTCCAGGGGTCTTCAGGCAGCGATGCAGCTCTTGGGCAACTCGGGCAACTAGGGGATCGCCGTGGCGCTGGGTGAGCTCTGCTAGTTCGGCTTCACCAGGCGCCGCTTCACAGCGACCCCTCAGCTTCAGCCGCAATAGCTGGGCATCTAGGCGTTCCAGCAGCTCCGCGTAGCGGCGATGGCCAGCCAGGCTGAGGCTGCCGCCCACCTCCAGCAATAGGAGGTCGCTGCCGATGCGTCCGCCTAGCAGGCATTCCAGCTGAGCCTCGAGTCGCTCAAGATCGCTGTCTTGTTGCAATTGGATGCGCAGGGGATGCCAGCTCAGAGCTCCGGTGGCTAATGGGGTCACCTTGGGCGTCAAACCGCGCCCGAGCTGCACCTGCAACACCTGGCCGCAGCGGTAGTCGGTGCTGCGGGGAAAGCGGTCTGCTTCTGGGGTGCCGCTGTACCAAACCTTTTCCGATACCCGTTTGAGACCGTGCCAGTCGCCCAGGGCTACATAGTCAACATGCTCCAACCAGGCCCCCTCCAGCCTCAGACGGTTGCTGGCATCGCCGGGGTTGTCGTCGTCTGACTCGCCAGCGGCATCAAGGTCTGTGGCGCCAAAGCCGTGAACCGAGCCATGGGCGAGCACCAACCTGGGCTTGTTTTTTGGCAGCTCAGTCCAGTTGAGGCCGTTGAGCCAGCTGCAGGGATCGCTTGCATCAGTGCGACGCAGTAGTGGGCAAGGAAGCACCACCAAGCTCTCCAGCTCGAGGGGTGTGGCCTCCAGCAACACCTGCAAGTTGGCGGCGCGGCGCCCCTGCTCCGCCAGGAAATAGGGCGTATGCCAGACGCTGCCAGGGGCACCGTGGTCGTGGTTGCCGGGGATAACCAGCACGGCACAAGGGATAGCGCCGATGGCGGCACACACTGCACTCACGTCCGCTGCTCCAGGCGTTGGTGAGTCGAATAGATCCCCAGCTACCACCACCAAGTCGGCTGCTGTGGCTGCGGCGTGGTTTGCGATCCGGCCGATTGCCTGGAGCCGTACCTGGCGCAGCAGGGCGCGTTTGTCTGGATCGCTTACCCGGGCATAGGGCTTGCCGATCTGCCAGTCGGCGCTGTGCAACAGGGTGACGGGTGGCAAGGGGCTAACCAGGGCCCAGGTGGCGGTGTAAGACCTTGTTTAGCGCCTGTAGGCGCAAACTGGAATCCTCGGTAGCAAGATTTCCATAGTGTTTAAGAAGCTCTTGAGGGGGTTGGGGTTGGTCAGATTGGCGTTGTTAGCCACTGTGATGGCGGCGCTGGTCACCAGCGCAGGCCCGGCTTGGGCTGACACTGCGGCGGATGGTGCAGAGCTGTTTGCAAACCACTGTGCTGGCTGCCATATCAATGGCGGCAACATCATTCGCCGCGGTAAAAATCTGCACCTGGCGGCCCTGGAGCGCAATGGCGTCGCTGGTCCGGAGCAGATCGCCGTAATTGCTGCCGCTGGCCAGGGCCAGATGTCTGGTTATGCAGCCGTGCTCGGGGAAGGGGGAGCAGATGCTGTGGCCAACTACGTGTGGCAGCAGGCTCAGCTTGATTGGCCAAAAGGTTGAACTTGTTTCAGAAGGCCTGGATCCATGGATACACCTGCACTTCAGTCCAGATGCCATTGCGCCAGTAGATATCTGCCTTAACGAGAGCCTCAACCTGCTCCTTGCTGTCGGCTTCGTAGATACCGAACACATGGGTGCTGCCTTCGGTGGGACCAAGGGTGATCAAGGTGCCGGCTTGCTTCAGGCCCTGCAGTCCGGCGAGGTGCTCGTCCCGGTAAGGGCTGCGCTTTTCGAGGGCGTCATCGCAGTAAGTGCCCCAGAGCACGAAGCGCATGGTGGTGGCAATGTTAGGGGACTGACATTAGTGGTTAAAGGCTTTCTTGTTGCTCATCAATGGTGTTAATAAAGGATTACAGGTGTCAAAATTCCCGTGCCGCGCTCCTGTCTATTCCTTGCTGTCGCTGTTTTTTTCGCGGCTCCTGCCCACGCAAATATCGTGAAGCAGATCATCGTCGGCAAATGCGCCAGTGCCATGCAGGATGACTTCAAAAAAGCAGGCAAAACCCCACCTAGTGGAATGATCGACGACACCTGTGGTTGCATTGCTGATGGCGTCTTAGAAGGCCAGGGCATTGATCAGGCCAAGGTCATCTGTGTTGAGCGGTCAACTGCCAAATACAACTCTTGAGCTTTAGGGCTGTGAGCGATCGCGCTTACCCGCTAGCAGGGCCAAGCCACCGATTGGCGAAGGTGCTCAGCCCAATCATTCCTGAGCTGGCAGCCTTGGTGCACCAGACCCCCGGCACCCTCTCGCTTGCCCAGGGCATGGTGGGCTGGGATCCGCCACCGGACGTAGCACTTGCCGTGGCCGAGGCCCTTACCGCCGCAGGGCCTGAGCTGCACCGTTATGGCCCACTCCGGGGTGATCCAGATTTACTGGCGGTCATCACAGCGAAGCTCACCAGCCAGAACGAGCTCGATCTCGCTGGGGCTGAGCTGCTGGTCACAGCCGGCAGCAACATGGCTTTTAACGCGATAGCTCAAGTGATTGCAGCGGGTCCCCCCGGGGAACCCAGCGAGGTGATCCTGCCGCTGCCCTTTTACTTCAACCACGTGATGGCGGTGCAGCTGGCTGGGGCCGTGCCGGTACCGGTGCAGGCCGGCCTGATTCCTGAACCTGAGCGGTTGGCGGCGGCAATCACACCGCGCACCCGAGCCATCGTCACAGTGTCGCCAAACAACCCAAGCGGCTTGGTGATTCCTGCACAGGTATTGGCGGCGATCAACCAGCTTTGTGCGTTCCACGGTCTGTTTCACATCAGCGATGAGGCTTACGAGCAGTTCGTCTACGGCGAGGTGCCCCACTGGAGCGCCGCTTCCTTGCCCGGTAGCGCCGCCCACACCGTGTCACTGCATTCTCTGTCTAAGGCCTATGGCATGGCTGGCTGGCGCTTGGGCTACATGGCTGTACCGCAGTCGCTGCTACCCGCCTTGTTGAAGGTGCAGGACACTGTGCTGATCTGTCCGCCTCGAGTCAGCCAGCACGCCGCCCGGGCCGCCCTGGCTGCCGGTCCGAGCTGGTGTGCACCCAGGATCGCAGCCCTGGCGGAGCATCGCCTGCAGCTGCTGGCTGCCGTGGCAGAGCAGCAGGCCCAGGGATTGCCGGTGCGTTTGCTGGCCCAGCCCGATGGGGCCTTCTACGCCTTGCTGCAAGTTGCAGCGCCGTTGCCCTTCGCTGCGGACACGCTGATGCGGCGGCTGGTGCTGGAGCACCGGGTGGCGACCTTGAGTGGCGGCAGCTTCGGTCTGGATTCCAGCGACGCTGGTCCGGTTTTGCGGCTCAGCTACGGCCTCCTCGACGCTGCGGATCTGGCTGAGGCCCTCGATCGGTTGTTCAGCGGCCTGCGTCGCCTGCTGTCTACAGCTGGCGGGCGTAGGCCGCGGCCACCGCGCTGAATAAGTGAACTGCTTCGTTTATTGACGCCCCAGCACCAGCATTCGATTGTTGGCCGGCAGAGACAGATCGGCTAGGCACTCGAGGTCGAGGTTTTGGGCCAGCTGTACCAGCTCAATGGCATCACGCAGCCCCATAGCTGGATCGAGGCTGCGCAGGTGCTGGTCGAAGGCGGCGTTGCTGGCAGCAGTATGTACGCCGCCGTCGTGGAAGGGGCCGTAGAGCAGCAGCAGCCCGCTCGGCCGCAACACCCGCGAGGCTCCGGCTAGTAGATGCGGTACCGCCGCTGCCGGCATGATGTGGCAAGTGTTGGCGCTGAAAACAGCATCGAAGCTTTGGCTTGGCCACTGCCCAGCGTCCGTGACATCCAGGGCGATGGCGGGTGGCAGTGTGGGGCTCTGGACCTCCAGCTGGGCCTGCAGATCCATGAGACTCTCTTGGCGCTCACTGGCCTGCCAGGTAAGCCCGGCGATCTGCTGGCAGAAGTAGATGGCGTGTTGGCCGCTGCCTGAGCCGATCTCCAGCACCTTGGCGTGGGCCGGCAGCCAGTCTTGGAGCACCGCCAGGATCGGACCTTTATTACGCTCGCAGGCGGGGGAAAACAGCACGCGGTGCCATCGAGGCAACTTAGCCATCATGGGATTAGTTGGTCGTTTGTAGCTGCCTGATCAGGGCTTAAGCGTCAAGGCCTGCGCGTAGTGCTGCGCAGAAGCACCCAGCTGCTGCGGCTACGTCGGCCTGCTGCTCTTTGGCTTGCGCCATCACTTTCACTAGAGCACTCCCCACAATTGCTCCATCGGCTCCCCAGTCGCGCACTTGGCGGGCTTGCTCGGGGCCAGAAATTCCAAAGCCCACAGCGATTGGCGTATCTCCAAGGGTCTTCAGCTGCCTAACCAAATCGCCCACCCGGGATTCAAGGTTTGTGCGCACTCCGGTGACGCCGGTGACGCTTACCAGGTAAGTGAAGCCGCGGCTGGCCTGATGGATTCTTCCCATGCGCTCGGCCGGGGTGGTGGGTGCCACCAGCAGCACCAGATCAAGTCCAGTCGCTGAAGCAATAGTTGATAGTTTCTCGGCTTCCTCCAGGGGTAGATCTGGCACAACCAAGCCGGCGGCTCCCGCGGCGGCTGCAGCGGCGCAGAAGGCTTCCATGCCGCGGTTGAGCAAGGGGTTGCTGTAGGTGAAAAGCACCACCGGCATGCTCAGCTCACCCTTGAGTGAGCAGAGCATCTCCAGCACCCCGGCTGGTGTGGTGTGGGCTTTCAGGGCTCTACTGGCAGCGGCTTGAATCACCGGTCCATCGGCCAAGGGATCGCTGTAGGGAATTCCGAGCTCCACCAGATCGGCGCCATTGGCTTGAAGGGCCAGCAGGCTGGCCCTGGTGTGGGCCAGATCCGGATCACCCGCCATCAAAAAAGGCATAAGGGCACAGCGTCCCTGTTGTCGAAGAGAGCTGAAACGCTGCTGAATTGGGGTGGGGGCGGCAGACACAGCAGCGCGGCGGGCTTCGGCCAGTGAGCCTATGTCTCGCCCTGGGGGGCTTCAGGCAGCTGGCCAGTTTCGCGCAGGAGTCGCTCCTGCTCATCGGGGCTCAAGGCGTCAAACTTGCGTTGTAGGGCTTCGGTGGTGAAGGCGTCGTAGGCCTCGCGGTATTCGCGCCGCTGCTGGATGAAGGTCATTTGGCCTGTGACCACGCGAAATAGGTAGCTGCCCGTCCAGACCAGCACCAGCAGCATCAGCAGGGCAGAGGCGGCGATACCAGCAGAAAAGCCCTCAAAGCCCCCGGCTTGAAAAAGCCAATAGCCGCCTCCACCCAAACCAAATACACCTAAAGCCAGCAGCAGGGCCCGACCGTTGGTCATGAGAGAACGTTGCCCTGGCCTGCCATACGCAGGTTGATGAAGGGAGCAAACAAAATCAGACCAGGAAAAAATAGAAACACCAGCCCGTAGACCCCTAAGCGCTCGAGCTTGCCCATCACCGTCCAGCGCTTGATCATCCAGGCGTAAAGCAGAAGGGGCACAGCTACCAGGTAGGCGCCTGCTATGAAGGCGTAAGCCACCAGCACCAATAGCAGATCTGGCGGAACCGATTGAAGAAACCCCGGCAGCTGCACGGCAAACCTTTGCGTTGTGGGCAATTTAGGATGGTTAGGTAGGGGGCATGGCGGAATTGGTAGACGCAGCGGACTTAAAATCCGCAGACGGCAACGTTGTGGGGGTTCAAGTCCCCCTGCCCCCATAGATTTTTGTTGTACTCGCTTCTTTCTAACTCGAGAGGTTTTTAAGTGGTCGCTGGAAGCTGTTGCTTCTGGTGAACGTTCTCGCGACTGCGGTACTGCCTTCGGCGGCAGGTCCCTTCAACTCAAGCTCACGTATTTCCTATCCGGTCCGTATTTGCGGTGGTCCGTTTTGGTTGCCCTCGTCTGAGGGTATAGTGATGCTATCTGGTAGAAGCCGGCTAGCTCTAAGAGCTTGCGCACGCCAGTAGTAGCACCATGAATCCCCTTCGCTTCCTGGGGAAGGCCGATCGGTCGGCCAAGTCAGCTCACTCCAGTTTGATTGTTCTACTAAGCGATTGCTCCGTGTGAATTCCCCCTGTGGGAATGGCAATCCTTCGGTGCGATATCCATATCAACTCAACTTTCCATGTTTTTTGTTTCCCAGTCCACTGCTCACTCAAGCCAAATCAGCTATCCAAGCTCCCCGCTTCACCCCCGTCCCCAAGGACGCCCAAGCTCGCAGCCGCTCACTTGGGAGGAATTGCTCGGCAAGCGCTGAGGAGGATCTCAAAGTGGTTGCTTTCTGAAAAACGGCTGTGGGTCCCTGAAATAACTCTGACCCAATCCATTTTGCCCAGCGTCGCTTACAAGTTCGCCCCTCGGAGCTCGTCAGGCTGGTCTTAGGTATGCACGGGGAGACATGATGTCCAGTTCATTCAGCTTGAATGGGCATATGAGTCGCAATATCTAAAAAATTCTCCTAGGCAAGCAATCATTTAGTGTTCATGCACTGATTCTTCGACCCCGCTTCATAAATGAATCTTTTGCCAAGCGCCGTCGAAATCATTGTTGGCATCTTGCTGCTGTTTGGTGGCGGCGAGTTATTTGTGAGTGGCTCCACGGCTTTGGCACTGCTGTTAGGTATTCCCCAAATTGTTATTGGCCTCACGGTGGTGTCTCTAGGTACCAGCGCACCAGAGCTATTCGTGAGCCTGATTTCCACGATTCAAGGAAACGACGCTATCGCCATCAGCAACGTTGTGGGCAGCAACATTTTCAACGTGCTGGTGGTGCTTGGGCTCAGCGCCCTAGTGGTGCCGCTGCGAGTTAAAAGTCGGCTGATACGACGTGATTTGCCATTGCTGCTGGGTGTGTCAATGGCGGTGTGGGGCATGGCCTCCGGTGGCCGAATCACATGGCAGGCCGGTCTTGCTTTGTTGGTCGGCACAGTTATCAACATCGTCTGGGAGATGCGCACTGCCTCAGAGAACCCAGATGAGACGGACGATATTGATGAAAACGATCGGGCAACACCTGCTGTAGCGGCGGCCAAATTGGCAGTTGGGCTTCTGCTCTTAGTGGTTGGTTCACAAGTTTTAGTCAGGGGGGCCACTGCAGCCGCCGTTGGCTTGGGAGTCAGCCAAACAGTTATTGGGCTCACGATCGTGGCCGCCGGAACGTCGATGCCGGAATTGGTGACCTCGTTAGTGGCGGCTTACCGCGGCAAGGCAGACCTGGCAATCGGGAACGTGGTAGGTAGCACTCTGCTCAACCAGCTGTTGATCCTTGGGCTTTGCGGTGTGGCTTCCGGTGGCCAGGGACTGGAGGTTGATCCGGTGATGGTGAGCCGTGATCTTCCAATCATGGTGCTCACTACCGTGGCGTGCTTGCCAATTTTCTGGAGCAATGGCGTGATCACTCGCTTCGAAGGGGGAATATTGGTAGGTCTCTACTGCCTATATCTGGTAGAGCAGGTACTTACGAATACGTTCACATCAGCAGTTGATGAATTCAGGTTTGTGGCCATAGTTGCGATCTTGCCACTGGTGTTTGTGATTATCGTGTGGCAAGCCGTGCGCTGGCACTGGAAACGCTCTGCATGAGCATTTATGCGGGCAGCAGATTTGATGTAATAGTTGCGTTAGTCAAATTTTTTTATGTTCTTGCTTAGACAGGTCTTGTTTGCCGGATCACTTTTGGGGTCCTTGGCACTTATTGGCTGCGCCGGCGATGGTGACGGCATCCAGAGTCAGAAAATGGCCGCCATTAAGGCTCGTGGCAGCTTGATCTGTGGTGTGGATGGCAAGATCCCGGGCTTCAGTTTTGTGAGTTCTGACGGTAGTTACAGCGGCCTAGACGTAGATATTTGTAAGGCAACAGCGGCCGCGGTTTTGTCGGATCCCGCCAAGGTGACTTACCGCGACCTCAGCTCCACCGAGCGCTTTGCGGCTCTGAGCAGTGGTGAAGTTGACCTGCTTTCCCGCAACACCACCATGACCCTCAGCCGCGATGCAGCTGGCGGCAATGCCCTTGCCTTCGCCCCCACCACCTTCTTTGACGGCCAGGCCGTAATGGTGCCTGCCAGCAGCGGTATCCAATCGCTGAAGCAAGTGGCCGGTAAGCCGATCTGTGTGGAGACCGGAACCTCCACAGAGCTCAATTTGGCCGACCGGATGCGGGAGCTGAGTGCCGCATACACGCCGCTGAAGTTCCAGTCTGGGGATCAGACCTTTGCGGCTTATCTTCAGGGTCGTTGCGTGGCTGTCACCTCTGACCGCTCCCAGCTGGCCGCTAAGCGAACCGGCTTTCCCAACCCCGCAGAGCACCTCCTACTCCCCGATATGTTGAGTAAGGAGCCCCTCAACCCAGCAACTATCAATGCCGATCCGGCCTGGGCAGACGCCGTGCGCTGGGTGGTTTACAGCCTTATCCAGGCCGAGGAATTGGGAGTTACTGCGGCCAACATCGATGCAAAGGTGGCAGATGCCAAGGCAAACAAAAATCTCGCTCAACTTCGCCGCTTTTTTGGAGTAGACGGTGATCTTGGTAAGCAGCTGGGGTTGCCTGCCGATTTCGTGGTGCGAAGCGTGAAGGCTGTGGGTAACTACGGCGAGGTTTTTGAACGCAATGTGGGAACTGGTTCACCCCTCAAATTGGAGCGAGGTTTCAATCAGCAATGGCGTCAAGGGGGCCTGATGTATTCACCGCCCTTCCTTTGAGCTCTTGTAGCGCCGGCACGCAGCAATGACTAGCCGACCTGAATCCCCCCCCTGGTGGCGCAACCGCCGCTATCTGCCCTGGCTTGTCCAGGGCGTGGGGGCTCTGCTAATTGGGGTGGTGGTGGCATTTCTGCTCACCAACCTGTTGCTTAATCTCACCGCCCGAGGCCTGCTGCTCAGCTGGAGTTGGCTTGGCCAACCAGCGGGATTTGATCTTGCTGAAACAGTCCTGCCGTTCGATGCCAGTCTTCCCTATTGGCAAGCGATGCTGGCGGGACTGGTCAACACCCTGCGGGTGGTGATCGCAGGCTTAGTGGGGGCGACGCTCCTTGGCACTCTTATCGGTACTGCTTCTTTCAGTAGCAATGGTCTGCTGCGGAGACTTGCTCGCATTTATGTGGAGGTGATTCGCAATATCCCCCTGCTGCTGCAGCTGATCTTTTGGTATTTCGTGGTTTTTCTATCCTTGCCGAATGGTCGCGACGCTCTGCAGCTGCCGGGGATAGTGCTCGCTAAATCAGGACTATTTCTTGGCTCCCCCGCACTTATAGATGGTGTTTGGCAGGCTCCTCTGCGCTTCACCGTTGAATTTGGGGCTTTGCTTACTGGGCTGGTGGTTTACACCGCTGCCTTTATCGCCGAGGTGGTGCGCGGCGGTATTGCCTCCGTGCCCAATGGCCAGTGGGAGGCAGCCACCTCGCTTGGTTTGTCGCCCCTGCTGACCCTGCGGCGGATCGTTTTGCCCCAAGCCTTGCGCGTGATTGTGCCTGGGCTCAACAGCCAATACATTTCACTCGCCAAGAATTCCTCACTGGCAGTTGCATGCGGCTTCACCGACCTTTATTCGGTCGCTGAAACCACGCTCAATCAAACCGGCCGTGCCATTGAGGTCATGTTGATCCTATTGGGCTCTTATTTAGTGATTGATCTTGTGATTTCTGCCCTAATGAACGCGCTCAATGGCCTAGTGCAGCTGAGAGAGCGCTGAAATGGCAAGCACAGCTCCCCTGGTGGTGCAAGCGAGTCTCTTGCGCAGATTGCAAAAGGAGCTCTTTGGTAGCCGAGTCGATGGTCTGCTTTCGATTGCCTTGCTGGCAGCTCTCCTGGCAGCAGGCTTGGGCTTTTTCCGCTGGGCTCTATTTCAGGCTCAATGGGCCGTGCTCGGAGCTAATAGCACCCTGTTTGCTGTTGGTCGCTACCCAGTGGAGCAGCAGTGGCGGCTCTGGCTGCTAATTGGGTTGCTGGCTCTTGCAACTGGTCTTAGTTGGGGTCTGTTGAGAGCTTTTCCAGGCTCCGGGGGTGTTCGCGCTCTTTGGCCCCGCAATGACCACTGGGCCGCCGCAATCTTGGCGGTTCTCGCCCTCTGGCTTCCCATGGCCCTTCACCTGACCCCAGCCATCAAGGTGCGCTGGTGGGGAATCTTTGCCCTATTGCTTCTCGCCCGCTGGGCCGCTGGGCGCTACGGGAAAGCCATTCCCCAGACTTATCGACGGCTTTTCCCCCTGCTTTGGCCCCTGCTTTACCTGGTGGGGATGGTGCTGATTAGTGGTGGCCTTGGACTAGTGCAGGTGCCACCTTCTGAGTGGGGTGGTTTGCTGCTCACGGTGTTGATGGCCACCTTCGCCATCTTGTTGTGCTTTCCCTTGGGGGTGTTGCTCGCCCTCGGTCGACGCAGCGAGCTGCCGCTGCTGCGCTGGGGCTCGGTGATCTACATCGAGTTCATCCGTGGGGCACCGCTGATCACCTTGTTGTTTCTGGGGCAGAACATCCTCGGTTTCCTTCTGCCAGGTGGTTTTTCTCCTGATCGGGTCTGGCGGGCTGCCTGGGTGCTCACTTTTTTCGCGGCTGCCTACGTGGCCGAGGCGGTGCGATCAGGATTGGTAGCGGTGCCTGCGGGACAGTTGGAGGCGGCCCGCTCCTTGGGTTTGCCTATGCCACTGGCTCTTGTGCATGTGGTGCTGCCCCAGGCTCTTCGAGTTGCCCTGCCAGCCACTGTGGGCCAATTCATCTCCCTGCTGCAAGACACCACCCTGCTCTCGCTGGTCGGCCTGCTCGATCTACTTGGCACTGCCAGAACTGTGATGGCTAATCCAATGTTTCTTGGTAAGAACGCTGAGGTGTATTTGGTGCTCGCCATTTTGTTTTGGAGTTGCTGCGTTGCCCTTGGGCTGGGCAGTCGCGGCTTAGAAACTCGCCTTAATCCCCATTCCCCTTCTGCGCAAAAGGCATGATCAGCTCACCCGCCCTAATGATCGAGGCCCGCGCGGTCGAGAAGTGGTATCCAAACGGCTTCCATGCCCTACGTGGTGTTGATCTATACGTGCACCAGGGGGAGGTGGTGGTGATCATGGGCCCCTCGGGTTCTGGAAAGAGCACTTTTCTGCGCACCTTCAACGCTCTCGAGGATTTTCAGAAGGGCTCAATCGTGGTAGATGGCATTGAGATCAGCAATGATTTGCGCCGCATCGATGCAATCCGCCGGGAGGTGGGCATGGTGTTTCAGCAGTTCAATTTGTTTCCCCACCTCACGGTGCTCGACAACCTCACCCTGGCGCCGGTGAAAGTGCGCAAACGCCCTAAAGCGGAGGTGGAGCGCCAGGCCCTGGATTTATTGGAGCGGGTTGGGATCGTCGAGCAGGCCCACAAGTTTCCGGGCCAGCTATCCGGCGGCCAGCAGCAGCGGGTGGCGATTGCTCGCTCGCTTTGCATGGAGCCTCGCATCATGTTGTTTGACGAGCCCACCAGTGCCTTAGACCCGGAGATGGTGCAGGAGGTGCTGGCTGTTATGCAGGAACTGGCCCGCGAGGGTATGACCATGGTGGTGGTAAGCCATGAGGTGCGCTTCGCGCGTCAGGTGGCTAGCCGTGTGGTGCTTATGGCTGATGGCGAGGTGGTGGAGGTGGCGCCACCGCAGCAGTTTTTTAATAACCCGCAGCATGAGCGCAGCAAGCAGTTTCTCAGCCAGATCAGCTGAGTTGTCTATAAGTTCCCATGCTAATCCTGCCTTTTTGACAATTTTAATGCCCCAGAGCTGGCATTCTCTTCTGGCTCGCTGTGATCGCCCCTCGTTGAAAGTGAATCCCTTCAGAAACCCTTGGCTGGTTTGGCCGCCGCAAGGTTAATAAACTGGTAGTAATGAATTAATGGCAGACATTTCCGCCTTGATGGAAAAAATTCCCCAGCTTCTACTGGCAGCGGTGGATGCAAATCCCCTGCTGGGTTATGTGGCTATTGCACTGGTGATGTTGCTGGAAAACCTTGTGCCACCTATCCCCTCTGAGGTGGTGATGCCGTTGGCCGGTTTTCTGATCCAGCAGGGAAGGCTGCAGCTTTTCCCTGTAGTGCTTGCTGGCCTTTTAGGCACAGTACTGGGTGCTTGGTTTTGGTATGGAATCGGCCGCTTAATCAACGAGGAGAATCTGGAGCAGTGGCTAGCAAACCATGGAGGGTGGTTTGGCTTGAGGCCTGCAGACTTGGCCCGTAGCCGCCGTTGGTTTAATCGCCATGGAGTAGCGGTGGTGTTTTGGGGGCGGATTATCCCAGGGGTACGCACCTTGGTGTCGTTGCCGGCAGGCATCGAGATGATGCCCCAGCCTAAGTTTCTAATTTGGACTACGGCAGGAAGCCTGCTCTGGATACTTCTGCTTACGCTGGCCGGGCAAACTCTTGGGGCTGGCTATTCAGGGGTTGCATCTGCCCTCAAACCTTTTACCCGCGTCCTAGTTGGGATCGTTTTGGGGGCGGCAGTTTGTGGATTGCTGTGGGTGCTTTTGAGGTGGATTCGCAAAAAATTCCAATGGCGCTAGAGGTTGCTTAAGAAAGCGTTGGCTCTAGTTGCGCTTAGATCCCAAATTGTCGGCACACCAGTAGGGGTACCAGCAGAGTCATTACCACAGTGAGAGGAAAGCCGTAGCGGGCCACATCTAAAAAGCGATAGCGGCCGGGTCCAAATACCATCAGGTTGGTTTGGTAGCCAACCGGGCTTAAAAAGCTTTGGCTGGCACCAAATAGCACGGTGAAGATCAGCGCCATCGGCGCAATGTCTAGCCCTATGGCTAGTTTGCCGGCGATCGGAATCAGCATGGCGACTGTGGCGGCATTGCTCATTACTTCAGTTAGAAGGTTGGTGAACACGAACACGGCAGCGATGGCCCAATAGATCGGCCAGTTGTTTAGGCCGCTGAGTAATCCTTTGGCCATGGCTTCTGCCAGGCCTGTTTTCTCAAGGGCCACGCTGAAACTGCCCAGGGAACCCAGCAGCAGAATTACATCTAGTCGAATTGACCGCTGCAGCTCGCCGCTGCGCAGGCAGCCTGTGGCCACCATCGCCACGGTGCCAAGCAGTACTGAAGCCACAAGGGGAATTAGACCCAAGCTCGGCAGCAGGATTGCCAGCACGGCAATCACCATGGCCTGGCGCTTGCGGCTGATCGTGGGTAGGTCGTTCTCTAGCTGTTCCAGCACCACCAAATCATTGTTGGCTTGAAGACCGCGAATGGCGTCCTTGGGCCCCTGCAGCAGCAACACATCGCCCTCGCGCAGTATCGCCTTGCCTAGACGCTCCCTAAGCACGGAGTTCCCACGGCGCAGGGCTAGCACTGTGGCGTTGTAACGCTGGCGGAAACGCAGGTCGCGCAGGCATCCGCCAGCCAGGCTCGACCCGGACGGTAGCAACACCTCCACCATGCGCTGGCTACCAATTTCGGTATCTGCGCTGCCCTGGCTATCGGGAGTGGGAGCAAGCACCACCATTTGCTCCTGCTGCAACCGAAGTAAATCGGCCCGGGTGCAACGCAAAAGCAGCCGGTCGCCCTGCTGCAGGGGGCGGTCGGCTAGGGGGGGGGTGAAACGTTCAGGACCTCGATGCAGTTCGAGCACATCGACATCGAAGCGTCGTTGCAGACGGCTGCCATGCAACGACTGGCCGATTAATTCCGAGCTGGTTGAAATCATCACCTCGGTGAGATAGCCGCTGTTGGTTAGATCGCCTGCCAAGTCGTCATCATCGTTGCCGCGATCTGGCAGCAAGCGATCAGATAGCAGGGCCATCACCAGGCTGCCTACAAGCCAGACGCCGATGCCAATCTTCGTGAAGCTGAACATTCCGAAGGCGCCATAGCCAAGCTTTTCACTCACTTCGCTGGCCAGCAGGTTCACCGAGCTGCCCAACAGGGTGATGGTTCCGCCCAACACCGTGGCAAACGATAGGGGCAGCAGCACCTTGGAGGGAGAGACATTGCGGCGGTGGCACCAGCCCTCCACTACCGGCAGCAGCGATGCCACGATTGGGGTATTGGGCACGAAGGCCGATACGGGCCCGACCACTGCCGACAACAACACAATCATGCGCTTGGGGCTGCGTACTGCATCGGAGCCGATCAGGCCCCGTAGGCGATCGAGCGCACCTGAACGAAATAGCCCAGCAGACAAGGCAAACAGGGCCGTCACCGTTAGCAGTGCGGGGCTGCCAAAGCCTTCGAGGGCTTCTCCCGGCATTAGCACCCCAGTGGCCATTAGGAGGCCTACCGCCAGCAGTCCCGTGACTTCTGGCGGGATCACTCCCGATATGAACAGCACTATTGAGAGGCCCAGCACCATCAAGGTGATCAAGGCACCGGGCTGGAGTGAGGCCTGCAGTAGGTCGGTCACAAATATCCCTCGCTCATAGAGATTTTAAACCACGGTTCCCTGATCGGGATAGGGGGTTTAAGTGGGGGCGTGTGTTGTCCTGCGTTGGCGCGCCTCAGCTGCCCGGCAATTTGGCCAGGGCTTCACTGGCTCCCATTACCACCAGCAGCTCACCCGCCTCAAGCACGTGGGAGGCGGGGGGGTTCACGGTGAGTTGGTTGTCAGGCCCGGCGGCCAGCACGCTTACGTTGTAATTTTTGCGCAGATTGATTTCCCGTAACGACTGGCCGATGAAGGTCTGGGGCACCCGGATTTCCTCGATGCTGTTGCGGTCGTCGAGGCGGAGCCGCTCCAGCAGATTGGGCCGCACCAGTTCCATCCCTAGGCGGTGGCCCTGCATCTTTGAGGGAAAAACAACCCGATCGGCGCCCACCCGTTGAAGCATTTTCATGTGCAGATCACTAGTGGCCCGGGCGATTACCTGCTTCACCAGGCTGCCGGGACTGTCTTTAACAATCAATGTGGCCGTTACGCTGGCCTCGATCGGCTCGCTCATCGCCACCACCACGGTGGTCATGTCAAGTACGCCGGCGGCCCGTAGGGCTTCTTCATCGGTGCAGTCCACCACCCGAGCCTCAATGGCTGGGTCGATATGCCGCAGCTCATCTATGGCCCTCTGGCTGGCGTCGATGGCCAAGACCTCTGCCCCCGCTTTGACCAATTCGCTGCATACGGCGGAGCCAAAGCGCCCCACCCCGATTACAGCGAAGCCTCCTTTGATGGCGCTTTCAGATGGATTCCAATGCCACCATTTAGTCATGGGATGAATTTCAGATGTAGAGCTCTTCGCGGGGGTAGCCCACGCGGGGTTGGGACCGGCTGCCGTAGATGGCTGAGAGCAGTAGCAGGATGCCAAGTCTGCCGACAAACATCCCCACCATCAGGACGAGTTGGCCCCAGCGGTTGAGTTGGGCTGTTACCCCCAGATCAAGGCCCACGGTGCCGAAAGCAGACATGCAGGTAAAAAGCTTTTCGAGGAAGTTGAAGCTAGTGCTGGTGGATTCTCCGGAGGTTGTGGGTCCGATTCCCAGCAGCAGGGCCATCAAGATCACAAAAATTGCCGAAGCTAGTGTTACCCCCACTGCCCTTAGTACCACGGTGTCAGGGATTTGGCGCCGATGGATCACTACCTCCTCTCGCCCCTGCAGGGTGGAGCGAGTAGCTCCCATCAAGGTGGCGAAGGTGGTTGTTTTGATACCGCCGCCGGTGCCGCCCGGGCTGGCACCAATGAACATCAGCACGATCAGTAGTAGCAGGCCTGCATCGGAAAAGGTTTGGATAGATAGCGGCACAGTGTTGAATCCCGCTGTACGAGCCGTGATTGACTGAAACAGGGTGACCTGGATTCGCTGCCACCACTGCAGATTTTCGATTACGCCACCTGCGGCGAATTGTTCTGTGAATAACAGACCTAGAGCCCCGAATAGTATTAATAATGCCGTGCTGCGCAGCACCACCCAGGTATGCAGGCTGAGGCGGCGCAGCCGTTGCAGCCTGGAGCGGTTGCTCCACAGATCGTTAATCACTCGCCAGCCAATGCCGCCCACCACGATCATCGAGGCGATCACGACATTCACCACGGGGTTGTCGCGATAGCTCACTAGGCTGTCGCCCCAGAGGCCAAAACCGGCGTTGTTGTATGCACTAATAGAGTGAAAAAGTGAAGCCCAGAAGCGTTCAAGCGGGTTGGCAATGTCTGTGAAGCCGAAGGCATAAAGCACCACTGTGCCGAGGCCCATCACACAAAAACCTGTGATCAGGATGCTGTTGAAGGTTGGGCCAATGCCCCCCACCCCAAACTCGTCTAGGGCGCGGCCCCGATCAAGCCTGTTGCGCAGACCAGAATGTCCCTGCACAAAGCCCTGCAAAAAGGTGGTGATCGCCATTAGGCCAAGGCCGCCGGTGATGATCAATCCCGCCAGCGTTAGCTGGCCGAAGGCCGTGAGATCGCGGCTGACATCGATAATCGAAAGGCCAGTCACCGTGATTGCTGAGGTCACCGTGAACAGCGCCTGCCACAATCCCACTTCATCACTGGAGCAGAGTGGGCTAGCCAGAACCAATGTGCCGATGGCAATCACCAGGGTGCCGGTGACTAGCGTGAATTGGGGCACCGTTAGGCGCTGGCGCCAAGTCTTCAGTGAGTTCCAGGGTGTGCTGGTCAGTCTGATGTTGCGTTGGTGACTCCTAGCCTAATCACAGTCCTGTGACGGGATTTCCCCTTTGGTTAAGCAGTTGATCGATGGCTGCTGAGCTGATTAGCGCCGCGGAGGAGACAAAACCTCTGCTCGCTTACCGAGCGGTTGCTTTGGTGATCCTGCTGGAAAATCTCAATACGTTCTTCCCTCAGCCGATTTGATGTGCTGCGTGGGCTATCTGGTGCATGGGGGCCATGCTTCGATTGCGCCTCACTGTGGCTGAAGGTCGCACGGTGTGATCGATGCTGCCCTTATTGATGTGGAGGTGGCCACCCCTAACTGGGTCTGGCGACGCTGCAGGTACTTAAATCACTCACAGTCGGCAAACTGCTCATTCCTCTTCTGCACTCCTAAAGAGGTCACTTTGAGGCTACCCATGCCAGTGCTCCGATCAGTACTGCTGTTGCAATCTTTTTTGCCGCTCTCATAGGTGCATTACCGGACCAATTCGGCCTTAGAGACATCGTCTAACAAGCTGATCTTGGCAAGTAATTCGGTTCCTGTAAGTAATGTGATTTAAAAACTGATGCTTAGTGATATCGAGCTTCCTTGCAACTTCTAGATCAACTGAATAATCGGATGTTATGGTATTAATTTTTAGCTAAAAGGGGCTATAGCCACATAAATTTTGGCCTCTCCTCCGCGCAGGCTGGGTATGTCTTTTTGTGAGGAAACACTAACAATGGCTTGCCACCAGAGTGATTGTCCGTAATTTTGAAAGACTTATTGGCGTAAATCATGGATGAATTTCGCGATAAGACCGAACGGTTTATTTACTCTGCAAAACAGCGAGCAATTGAAGCAATCCATGAAACAGCCCCAAAGCTCACTTCCTTGGAAAGGGGCTACTGGTTGGCTGAAAAGCAACGCAGGAAGAGCGAAAAAAATAATTAGAGCAGCAGTATATTGCAATGTACAGTTATACAGGTTAGGAATCTGATATATTTGTGGAATGTAGATATAAGTTACACTGCAAAGTTGAGATTCAGCAAGCTATGTATGCTGCTTGATTATTGACAGGTCCTATTTATTTAAGCGAATAGTCGAGAAGATTGGCGTAAACGAAATGACTTCGTCGAACTTATAATT
>JAQCGH010000061.1 GCA_027620015.1 Cyanobacteriota bacterium | reverse complement strand
CAGCAACAGCAAAATCAGCTGGGCCGCAGCACTGAGCCGTGAGAGGCGCGGTCCTGAGAGGGGCAGGCTCATGGCGGTGGGCTGAGGGGAAGAAAATGACTCAGGCGGGGGACTGGCTAAGGGGGATATCGTGATTTGGCGTTTAGCTTAGGCTTGACTTAGCTAACCAACAAAAACAACACACAGCCCATGGCGCGATCCCAAACTGAAACGCCATAGCGACCCAGCGGCCTAAACCCGCGGGCGATCCACCAGGGGCAGGTCGCCCACTACGGGCAGCGGAGCCTTCTGGGGGTGCAGCGGCTGGTGACGCCCACCGGCCACCAGCCTATTGAGGGCGTTCACGAAGGCCTGGGCGGCGGCCACCACGATGTCAGTGTCAGCTGAGTGTCCCGAATACAGCACGCCCTGGTGGCGTAGCCGGATCGTCACCTCGCCCATGGCATCGATGCCTTCAGTCACAGACTTAACCGAAAATTCCACTAGTTCGTTGGGCACCTGGGCCAGGTGATTAAGCGCCTGACACACCGCATCAACCGGCCCGGTACCTATCGCCGCCTCGCTCAGCTCGGCACCATCCACCGTCACCAGGGTGACGGTGGCGGTGGGCTGCAAGCCAGTGCCACAGCTCACCTGCACGCTCTTAAGGGTGAAGCTACCTCCATCTTGCTGCTGCACCTGCTCGCTCACGATCGCCTCTAGATCGCGGTCGCTGATCTCACGCTTGCGATCGGCCAGCTCCTTGAAGCGGGCAAATGCATCGTCGAGGTCCTCACGCTCGAGCGTGTAGCCCAGCTCCTCAAGCCTGGCCCGGAAGGCGCTGCGGCCGCTCAGCTTGCCCAAGCAGATGCGGTTGTCGGCCAAACCAACCGTGCGGGCATCAATGATTTCGTAGGTGAGGCGATTTTTGAGCACGCCGTC
Organism: Cyanobacteriota bacterium; assembly: GCA_027620015.1. Lineage (GTDB taxonomy): Bacteria > Cyanobacteriota > Cyanobacteriia > PCC-6307 > Cyanobiaceae > Cyanobium_A. The sequence continues at coordinate 4,708 of JAQCGH010000061.1, read as the reverse complement.
TTGGTGGATGCCTGATTCGTGGGCGAAGGCGTTGGCACCCACGATCGCCTTATTGGGCTGCACCGCCATACCGGTGAGGTTGCTCACTAAGCGCGAGGTTTTGGTGATCTCCTCAGTGCGCACTCCAGTGAGCGGCTCACTACTTTCAGCAGGCCGCCCCAGGAAGGGGTTGAAGTAGCTGCGCCGCACATGCAGTGCCATCACCAGCTCCTCAAGAGAAGCATTACCGGCCCGCTCACCGATGCCATTAATCGTGCACTCCAGCTGGCGGGCGCCGTTTTTCACCGCCTCGAGGAAGTTGGCCACCGCCAGGCCCAGGTCGTTGTGGCCGTGCACCGAGATCACCGCCTGGTCAATGTTGGGCACCTGGGCGTTGATGCCAGCGATCAGCTCACCGAATTCCGCTGGCGTGGCATACCCCACGGTGTCTGGAATGTTGATCGTGGTGGCTCCGGCGCTAATCGCCGCCTCGATCACCTGATGCATGAATTCTGGATCGCTGCGGCCGGCGTCTTCGCAGGAAAACTCGACGTCTGCCACCAACGAGCGGGCATAGGCAACCATCTCAGCAGTGATCGCCAGCACCTCAGCGCGACTCTTGCGCAGCTTGTGCTCGAGGTGAATGTCGCTGGTGGCAATAAAGGTGTGGATGCGCCGCTTGGCGGCGGGTGCCACCGCATCAGCGCAGGCCTTGATATCGCCGGCAGCTGCCCGAGCCAGGCCGCAGATCACCGGCCCTTCCGGCGTGCCAACGGTTTCGGCAATTCGCTGCACGGCGTTGAAGTCGCCGGGGCTGGCAAATGGGAAACCAGCCTCAATAATGTCGACCCCCAGCCGGGCCAGCTGCTGAGCGATTGCCAGCTTCTCCTCGAGGTTCAGGCTGGCACCGGGCGACTGCTCGCCATCGCGCAAGGTGGTATCGAAAATCAATACGCGGCCGGGATCGCGGGCCATAACGGAGCCCCTCTAGGCGGAATAACTATGAGATAGCCCATTGTATGCGGGCACTAGGCCTACACTTCGTTTATCGCAGGATGCTTATGGCCGCAGGCGATCTGGCCCTAGTCCTCCACGCGCATCTGCCTTACGTGCGTTCCAGCGAACCAGGTTCGCTGGAAGAAGATTGGTATTTTCAAGCGCTCCAAGAGTGCTATCTGCCGCTGCTAGCGGTGCTAGAGGCAGCCGCCGCCGACCGTCGCCAGCGCCCCCGGCTCACCCTCGGCCTCTCGCCCACCCTGCTTTCCCTACTGGCCGATCCCCAGCTCAATGGCCGCTTCCTGGCCTGGATCGACATCCGCCGGGAGCTGCTGCGCCAAGCCCCGAAATCCCAAAGCGCAGCCGCCAGCCACCTGGCTGCCCAACTCGAGGCGGTAGTGAGCCAGTGGCGTCAGGCCAAGGGTCAACTAATTCCTCGCTTCCGCAGGCTGCAGCAACAGGGGGTACTCGATCTGATCACCTGCGGTGCCACCCACGGCTACCTACCCCTGCTGCGCCAGGTGCCGGAAGCGGTGCGGGCCCAGCTGGTCACCGCCGTTCGCGAGCACGAACGCCTACTGGGTGAGCGGCCCATGGGCATCTGGCTGCCGGAATGCGCCTACTACGAAGGCCTCGACCAGCAGCTGGTGGGCTGCGGCCTGCGCTACTCGGTGCTTGATGCCCATGGCTTACTCCACGCCCTGCCTCGCCCCCGCTACGGAGTGTTCGCACCGATCTGCTCTCCTGCGGGGGCCGCCTTCTTCGGCCGAGACAGCAGTGCCACCCTGCCAGTTTGGAGCGCCCGCGATGGCTACCCAGGCGATGGCGCCTACAGGGAGTTCCACCGCGACCTGGGCTGGGATCTGCCCGAAGCCGAACTCACCAGTCATGACATCCGCAGCCGCCGGCCCCTGGGGCTGAAGTTGCATCGGGTCACATCCCAGGGCTGCCCCCTCGACCAGAAACAGCCCTACGAACCTGCAGTTGCCGCCGAGCGAATCGAGGAGCACGCCGCCGCCTACCTGCAGGGCAGGGCCGAGGAGCTCAGAGGCCTGGCCGGCTCGATGGAGCGTCGGCCGCTGCTCGTAGCCCCTTTCGACGCCGAATTGTTTGGCCATTGGTGGTTTGAAGGTCCTCAGTTTCTGGCAGCTCTTTTCCGTCAGGCCGAAGAGGCCAGCGTGCACCTTTTGACCCTGAGGGAGTCCTTAAGCGGCGGCGAGCCCTTGCAGGTATGCAGCCCCTCCCCCAGCAGCTGGGGCCAAGGCGGCTACCACGACTACTGGCTAAACGAGACCAACGCCTGGGTGGTGGCCGAGTGGCAACGGGCTTCCCAAGCCATGGTGGCTCGCGTGCAACGCGGCGTTGGCAGCCCTGCCCAGCGAGACCTGCTCACCCAGGCGGGCCGGGAGCTGCTGCTGGCCCAAAGCTCTGATTGGAGCTTCATCCTGCGGGCCGGCACCACCACTGGACTTGCCAAAGAAAGAATCGAGCGCCACCTAGATCGCTTCTGGCGCCTCATCGATGCGATCGACAACGGCACCGAACTTCCCGCCAACTGGCTGAAAGCCTTGGCCAGCGAAGACGGCCTATTTCCTCTGCTCAACGCGGCTGATTGGGTACCAGTGCCGGTTCAGGCCTAGGCACAAAACTAGGGATCCAGCATTCTTAGGCCCAGCTTCAACTCCCTGCCACGCATGCCCATCAGGCCCCAGCGCACGCTCCAGGGTGCCGAAGCAAAGAGGGCAAGCATCGCCGCCAGCAGCTCTCCCAGATTGAGCGTATTAGTTAAAAACCCATACCACTGGTAGCTGGGCAGAGAGAAGAAGCTGACGAAGTGACTACGCAGCTGCAGCTCCGAGAAGCGCATCAATTTCTCCAGCCCAAATTGGTAAAGGGCATGTTTTCGGCGTAGCTCTGGAGGCCAGAGCGCCAGCCAGCCGGCTGCAGCAAGCTCCGCAGATGAGGCGGCTGGATTAACGCGCATCGCCTCCGCCACCGCCTGCGCCAGCAGCGGCGCCCGGCGCAGCAGCGCCCCCACCATGTAACCGGAGGCCGGGTGAACCATCGCCGCAGCGCCGCCAAAGGCCAGCACCGGCTGATCCAGATCCGGTAGCGGCAGGTTCATCGGAAACAGGCAAAACTCCTCGTGCTCCACCACCAAAATCTCCACACCTCGATGGGCCAGCCGCCGCTCTAGGCGCTGCTTGAGCGTGGCGTAGGGCACTGGTGGCGCTAGGGCCAGCGAGGTCTCCTCAACAAAAAACCGTCCCTGCCCCAGATCCATCGCATACAAAAAAGTAGGGGGCTGGCTGCGCTCCTCAGGGCTGAGGTGATCGCAGCGATAGTCCATCAACACAAATTGACCGGGCTGCACCGGCGGAGCTGAAAAGCGTCCCACCACGCCATAGGCCGCTTGGCCGGCTACGGGAGCACCACTGGGCCGCCGCACCAGGGCAGAGCCATGGCCGCTGGCATCAATTACCAGCCTTGCTTCCAGCACTTCCCCTAGAGCGGTGCCCACCTGACTGCGGCCGGCAAGCAGTTCGATCCCGGTGGCGCACCCCCGCATCCAGGCCACAGCAGCGAGCTCACAGCGCTCCAGCCAATGGGCCTGCAAAAGCGCCTTGTCAAACAGGCCATAGTCGCGGCCGTGGGCGGTGGGTGTGTTGGCCGGGTCGTGGGCATCGGTGCTGCCAGCACCGAAATAACTCAGGGTGTCGCTCCAGCGATGCTCAAGCAGATGAGCCAGGCCCAGGCCATCAACCTCCTCGCCCCAAATGCCATAGGTGTTGGGCCAGGGATCGCGCCAATCCTCCGGGGAGAGCACCACCACCTTCAGACCCTCGGCACCCAGGGCAGCCGCTATGGCCAAGCCCGCGGGCCCTGCTCCGATCACCAGCGCATCAATCATTCCCCCAGCAGCACTACCTGGATCAAAAACTGCAGCCACCTGATCAGACGTCAGTGCTTGGAATCTCCTCTGTCAATGGGGCTACCTCTTCCTCCGGGGCCGGTGGCACCAGAACAACTTCGCTGAGGCGATCGCGGGCATCGAGCTTCTGCAAGCGCACTCCCGTAGCCGCCCGCGACTGCTGCGGCACCGCATCGGCCTGGGTGCGCACGATCACCCCCTTCTCGCTCACTAGCAGCAATTCCTCGCCGGCCCCGAGCACCTTGAGGCCCACCAGCACATCGCCCTTATTGCGGAACTTGATCGCCCGCAGACCCATACCGGCGCGCTTTTGGAGGCGGAACTGATCCACCGGCACCCGCTTACCGAGGCCGCTGGCACTGGCCACCAGCACCCAAGGACCATCGCTCGGTGCCACCTCCTCACTGTCGTCGTCTTCGGCGCTGGCCGAACTCGCCACCCGATCTGCGAGCTCGGCGGGCAGCACATCCATGCTCACCAGCTGATCGCCGGGACGCAGATTCATGGCCCGCACGCCGCGGGCAGTGCGGCCTAGGGGGCGCAACTCCTCGTCGTTGAGACGGAAGTGAATAGTCATGCCGTTGCGCGAGCCGATCAAGATGCTGTCGCCCGGCAGGGCCAAGCGCACCCAGGTAAGGGCATCCTTCTCCACCAAGTCGATGGCGATCAAGCCATTGGAGCGGATGTTGGCGAAGGCCGATAGACGGGTGCGCTTAATCGTGCCGCCACTGGTGAGCATCACCAGCACACCGTCATCGGTGAATTCACTCACCGCCAAAAGTGAGGTGATCTGCTCCTCGC
>JAQCGH010000019.1 GCA_027620015.1 Cyanobacteriota bacterium | reverse complement strand
AAGGGTGCAAGGGTGCGGTAAGAGCGCACCAGCAGCATCGAGAGGTGCTGGCTAGGTAAACCCCAGCTAGGAGCAAGGCCCAGGGACAAAGGTTGGCCATAACACCAGTCCCGTTTCAAGTGCGCCGCTCGAGGCCGCCGGCAACGTCGGTCCTAGACAGATGATCACCCCCCACCGGCTCGCCGGTGGGAGAACAGAACCCGGCTTACGTCCTGCTTTCACCCCCTTTTCCCGCCGAACTATGCGGCCCGAACGCCACCAGCAGCTGGTTGCCTTCCTGGGCTCCCTAGGCCTTGAGATTGGCGACCGCGACCTTGCCCCCATAGAGGAGGCCCTCAGTCACACCTCAGCAGGCCTTGGCCTCAACCACGAGCGCCTGGAATTCCTGGGCGACGCCGTGCTGCGCCTAGCCGCAGCAGAGTTTCTGCAAAGGCATTATCCAAACCTAAGCGTGGGGCGCTGCTCTGCTCTAAGAGCCCAATTGGTGAGCGACCGCTGGCTGGCCGAACTGGGCCAAAACTGCGAGATCGAATCCGTGCTGCACCTCGGCTCGATGGCCAGCGGCGACCAGGCCGGACGAGCCACGGTGAGAGCTGAATGCTGTGAAGCCTTGTTAGGTGGCCTCTATGAAACATGGGGTGCCGGCCAGGGCGGACTAGAGCCGGTGCACCGCTGGCTAACTCCCCACTGGCAGCGCAGCAGCAGCGAATTACTTGCCGATCCATACCTCCACAACTGGAAATCGGCCCTGCAGGAGTGGACCCAGGCGGCCGGGCTAGGCCTGCCGCACTACGACTGCCAGGAGCGCAGCCAATTACATGGCGACCCGCGTCGCTTTTATTGCAGCGTGGCAATTGCGGGCCAAGCAAGCCATATGGGCTGGGGGCCTTCAAGGCGTAGCGCCGAACAGGAGGCTGCCCGGGCAGCCCTAGCTGTGATCAAGCCTGCTCGAGAATTTTGAGCGGCATAGTGACAAGTTTGTCCCAATTTCCCCCCTCAAACAGCACGGCCGCCTGCTTGCCGCTGATCCGCTGCACAAAGCCTCGGTAACCGTTGTAAATCGAGCGGCCATCACGCACCACCACAGTGGAGCCGGGCAGTATCGGCAAGTCGGCCATGATTTTGGCGAGGCGTAGGGCCATTATCGGGGGAAGCGGGAAATAGCTGGCCATGGCCGACAAGACCAGCAGCACCAAAATCGCCACTTCCTCCCCTGACGATCTACTTGTAGTGGGCAAGGTAGTTTCAGCGCAAGGGCTACAGGGTGAGCTAAGGGTGCTGCCCATGAGCGATTTCCCGGAGCGGTTCACCCGGGCCGGCCGGCGCTGGTTGCAGCGGCGTGAGGAGGCACCGCGGCAGGTGGAGCTGCTCAGCGGCAGGCAACTGCCAGGCAAGGAGCTTTTTGTGGTGCGGCTCGCCACCATCGACAGCCGGGAAGCGGCCGAAGCCCTGGTGGGTGAACAGCTGCTGGTGCCCCTAGCGGACCGCCCCAAGCTGGCCAAAGGCGAATTTCACCTGCTCGATTTGGTGGGAACTGAGGTGCGTCTGCTAGAGGATCAGCGGCTCATTGGCCGGGTTCGCGACCTAATCCACGCCGGCAACGACCTTCTGGAGGTGGAGCAGGAAACCCCCGACGGCCCGCGACGACTGCTGATCCCCTTCGTGACTGCAATCGTGCCGGAAGTCCATCTCGAAGAAGGCTGGATCGGCATCACCCCGCCGCCCGGGCTGCTGGAGCTCTAGGCAGCCGTTGGCTCATTAGCCCAAGGTGACTTTGAATGGGAGCAACCCAGTCCGGTCCATGGCAATTAGCTCTAGCTCCACAAGCAGTGCAATCGTGCCGGTGATCCTGTGCGGCGGCACAGGTACGCGGCTATGGCCGCTATCGAGAGCTAGTTACCCCAAGCAGTATTGGCCTCTGGCAGGAACGGGAGAAGACACCCTGCTGCAGCAAACCCAGCAGCGCCTGAAGGGCTTGCCGGGGTTAGGGGCACCCCTGCTGATCTGCAATGAAGACCACCGCTTCATCGTGGCCGAGCAATTACGCCAGATCGGCGTGGAGCCCCAAGCGATCCTGCTGGAGCCGATCGGCCGCAATACCGCCCCAGCAGTGGCGGTAGCAGCGCTGCAGGCCATGGCCCAAGGGCAAGATCCTCTGCTGCTAGTACTAGCAGCAGACCATGTGATACGCGATGCCGCCACCTTCCGCGCCACGGTGGTGGCGGGGATGGCAGGAGCTGAAGCTGGTCAGCTGGTGACTTTTGGAATCGTGCCCACGGCACCAGAAACCGGCTACGGCTACATCGAAGCAGCCCAGTCACTGCTGGGTGCAAATGAGCCCGTGCCGATCGCCCGGTTTGTAGAAAAGCCGGATCGGGCCACCGCCGAGCAATTTCTTGCCACGGGGCGCTTCACCTGGAACAGCGGCATGTTCCTGTTCAAAGCCAGCGCGATCCTGGCGGAATTAGAGCGGCTGGCTCCTGAGGTTGTGAGCGCCTGCCGTTCCTCGCTGGAGCACGACAGCGCCGATCTCGACTTTCTGCGGCTGGAGCGGGAGGCCTTTGCCAGCTGCCCCAGCGTGGCGCTGGATGTGGCGGTGATGGAGCGCACCGACCGCGGTGCCGTGTTGCCTCTGGAGGCAGGTTGGAGTGATGTGGGTAGCTGGAGCGCCCTGTGGGAAACAGCAGATCAAGACAGCGACGGCAACGTGCTGCGGGGCCGAGTTATCAGCGAGGGGAGCAGCAATTGCTACCTACGCAGCGAGCATCGGCTGGTGGTGGGGCTCGGTGTGGAGGATCTGGTGGTGGTGGAAACCGATGACGTCGTGCTTGTAGCCCACCGCGACCGGGCCCAGGAGGTCAAAGCAATAGTGGGGCTACTGGAGAGGGAGGGGGCTCCAGAGAGCAAGGCCCACCGCAAGATCTACCGCCCCTGGGGCTCGTACGACGGCGTCACCGAAGGCGAGCGCTGGCAGGTGAAGCGGATCGTGGTCAACCCAGGTGCAAGTCTGTCGCTGCAGATGCACCACCACCGCGCCGAGCACTGGATAGTGGTGCAGGGATCAGCTCTTGTGGAGAAAGACGGTCGACAAGAGATGGTCAGCGAAAACCAAAGCACCTACATCCCCCTGGGTTGCCGACACCGGCTCTCCAACCCGGGCAAGATTCCTGTGGAGATGATCGAGGTTCAGAGCGGCCCCTACTTAGGAGAAGACGACATCGTCCGCTTTGAAGATCGTTATGGACGCAGCGACGCCAGCCCCAGCCCAGCCCTCACTCCACAGTGACGCTTTTGGCCAGGTTGCGGGGTTGGTCCACATCCAGGCCCCGATGGGCGGCGATGTGATAGCTGAGCAGCTGCATAGGAATCACCGTGAGCAGCGGGCTGATTAGCTCGTCTACCACCGGCACAGGCAGTAAGACATCAAACAACTCAGCATCTAGGCATTCGGGCGCTACACCGATTAGCTGGGCATCGCGAGCCTTGGCCTCCTGGGCATTGCTGAGCACCTTGTCAAAAACCGCACCTGGCATAGCGATTGACACCACCGGCACCTTGGCATCAAGCAGGGCAATCGGCCCGTGCTTCATCTCGCCGGCTGGATAACCCTCGGCGTGGATGTAGCTGATCTCCTTGAGCTTGAGCGCACCTTCTAAGGCAATCGGATAGTTGATACCACGGCCCAGAAAGATCACATCCTGGGTGCCCTCAAAGCGATGAGCCAGCGAAGCGCAACGCTGGTCATGGTCGGCAACCAGCGACTCAAGCTGCTGGGGCAGCAGGCGCAACGCAGCCACCAGCCCAATGAGCTCCTCGCGGCTGCGGCCTGGGCTAACTCCGACCTGCCGCTGTCCCAATCGCCGCTCCGCAAATGCCAGAGACAACCCATAAAAAGCCAGCAGTTGGCCAAGAAAGGTCTTGGTGGCAGCAACACCCACCTCAATGCCGGCGCCAATATCAAGGATGTGATCCACCATCCGGGCCAGGGAGCTTTCAGCCCGGTTGGTGATGCCCAGCAGCCGCGGCTGGTAGGCCGGATCGGCCACCAGCCGGCGACGCTTCTGCTCCATCGCCAGGGCCGCAAGGGTGTCGGCGGTTTCCCCCGACTGCGTCACGCCGATCGTGAGCGTGTGAGGGCTCAGCGGCGGCGGGGCATAACGAAATTCGCTGGCATAAAAAACACTTGTGGGGATACCAGCCAACTGCTCGAGCAGGTAGGCACCCACCTGGGCTGCATGGCGGCTGGTGCCGCAGGCCAGGATCTGGATCCGCTCTACCCCCTCAAACACCTCTGCCGCCAGAGGCAGCGCCACCAGTGGCGTCAGCTCACCAGGCAGGGCCTCGGGCAGGTGCCGGGCCACCCAAAGGGCGGCCGTTTCGGGCTGCTCGTGGATCTCCTTAAGCATGAAATGGCGAAAGCTGCGCTTATCCGCCACGTGCTCGGTGCCGCTAAGCAAGCTGGGGCTGCGCTGCACCCGCTGGCCTAAGGCGTCATATAGCTCGATGCCCAGCGGGGTGAGCAGGGCCACCTCGCCATCTTCCATCGGCAAAATCGTGCGGGTGAAGCCAGCCAGGGCTGGGGTGTCGCTAGCGCAAAGAAACTCCCCCTCCCCCAGGCCGATCAGCAGGGGCGCAGCCTTACGTGCCACCACCAGAGCTCCAGGGACTTCTGCCCAGACCACCGCCAGGGCATAGGCCCCCTGCAGCGAAGGCAACACCGCCTGCAAAGCCGCCAGTAGCAGCGCCGCTGAAGGCTCGTCGCCTGCCCCCATACGGCGCTCCAGCTCCCGAGCTAGCAGGTGTGGAATTACCTCGGTGTCCGTCTCAGAGAGGAAAACCACGCCTTCCGCCTGCAGCTCCTCCCGCAAGCCGCGGTAATTCTCGATGATGCCGTTTTGCACCACCGCTAAACGGCCAGAGCCATCGAGGTGGGGATGGGCGTTGCGCTCCTCTGGCTTGCCGTGGGTAGCCCAGCGGGTGTGGCCAATGCCGCACTGACCTTGGGCCCCCTGGGCTTCAAAGCGGTTCGTGAGATTCACAAGCTTGCCTTCTGCCTTGAGGCAATGGAGGCCAGCCCCATCAACCGTGGCAATACCGGCGGAGTCGTAGCCGCGATATTCCAGCTGGCGTAGACCCTCCAGCAGCTGGGGAGCCGCCTCCCGCGATCCAATCAGGGCAACGATGCCGCACATAGGCCTGGGCCAACTAGGAGCGCAACAAAAAAGCCCGGCGAAGGGCCGGGCTTGAGCTTATTGGCAATAGCGCCAATGAACTTCAGTAGGACAAACCCATCGAGCGACTGGTTTCGTCGCCCAAGTAGACGCGAATGCTGAGGAAGTCAGTGGGGCAAGCGGTTTCACAGCGCTTACAGCCCACGCAGTCTTCTGTGCGGGGAGAGGATGCAATCTGACCGGCTTTGCAGCCATCCCAGGGCACCATCTCGAGAACATCGAGTGGGCAGGCGCGCACACATTGGGTGCAACCGATGCAGGTGTCGTAGATCTTGACGGCGTGGGACATGGGCCTGAGCCGGGAACAAACGGCGTGGACCCCAACGTACGCACAGCCTCCGGACTCGCAGCAACGCAGACCTCAGCCCGTCACCCTTGTTCATAAGCCGGGAGGAGCCCAGCGGGGTGACCCGTAGAGTGGATCGACTCTCACAGCGGCCATGTCACAGGAAGCGATCTACGAGAAGGTGCGCTCGATCGTTGCCGAGCAGCTCAGCGTTGACGCTGGGGAAGTGAAACCCGAATCCAACTTCCAGAATGATCTGGGCGCAGATTCCCTCGACACCGTCGAGCTAGTCATGGCGCTGGAAGAAGCCTTTGACATCGAAATTCCTGACGAAGCTGCCGAAGGCATTACCACTGTTGGCGATGCCGTCAAGTTCATTCAGGACAAGCAGGCCTGAGCCACCCCATGGTGCAGGGTCTCCAGCGCGTCGTCGTAACCGGTCTCGGCGCGATCACACCGATCGGTAACGACGTCACCAGCTACTGGGAGGGTCTGAGCACGGCGCGCAACGGCGTGGCGGGGATCACTCTTTTTGATGCCAGTCGCCATCCCTGTCGCTTCGCGGCTGAAGTAAAAGATTTCGATCCCTCCATCTGGCTTGGGCTGAAGGAATCCAAGCGCTGGGATCGCTTTTGCCAGTTTGGGGTAATCGCAGCCAAGCAAGCAGTTGCGCATGCGGAACTCACTATTGATGAGTCCAACCAACACCGGGTCGGCACAGCCATCGGCTCCGGCGTCGGTGGCCTGTTGATGATGGAAACCCAAGCCCAAGTGCTCAAGGATCGGGGCCCAGATCGGGTTAGTCCGTTCTGCGTGCCGATGATGATCCCAAATATGGCGACTGGTCTCACGGCGATTGCTTTGGGAGCCAAGGGACCCAGTAGCGCAGTTGCAACCGCCTGCGCCGCCGGCTCCAATGCCATCGGTGATGCATACAGATTTATCCAGCTAGGCCTGGCCGACGTGATGGTCGCTGGTGGCGCCGAATCGGCCATTACCCCTTTGGGGGTAGCGGGGTTTGCCAGCGCTAAGGCGCTTTCCTTTCGCAACGACGACCCCAGCACGGCCAGTCGCCCCTTCGACGCCGAGCGCAACGGTTTCGTGATCGGCGAAGGCGCAGGAGTAATTGTGCTCGAGAGCCTGGAGCACGCCCAAGCTCGTGGTGCCCAGATCCTGGCGGAGGTGGTGGGCTACGGCATGACCTGCGACGCGCACCACATCACTTCACCTTCCCCAGGAGGCGTTGGTGGTGCTGAAGCCATACGTCTTGCTCTCAAGGACGCCCGGCTTGATCGAGAAGCCGTGGATTACATCAATGCCCACGGCACCAGCACCCAGGCCAACGACAGTAATGAAACCTCCGCCATCAAGAGTGCCCTTGGGGATCGGGCTTATCGGATACCCGTGAGCTCAACTAAATCAATGACCGGCCACCTCCTTGGTGGCAGTGGCGGCATTGAGGCGGTCGCAGCTGTGCTGGCTATTAAGCACAACCTGGTGCCGCCTACCATCAATTACCAAAATCCAGATCCGGCCTGTGATCTGGATGTGGTTCCCAACCAGGCCAGGGAACACACCCTCAACGTAGTGCTCTCCAATTCCTTCGGATTTGGCGGTCACAACGTCTGCCTGGCGTTCCGCCGCATGGCGTAAACCTCCTCCTCCCACTCCCCCAACTGCCTTAGCCATGGTCGCCGCTCCTTCCACATCCGTCGAATCGCTCTGCATTAACAGCATCCGCTTCCTGGCGATCGACGCGGTCAACAAGAGCAATTCAGGCCACCCCGGCCTTCCTATGGGATGCGCGCCCATGGCCTTTGCCCTGTGGGACAAGGTGCTCAAGCACAACCCCAAGAACCCCAAGTGGTTTAACCGGGATCGCTTCGTGCTCTCGGCTGGCCACGGCTGCATGTTGCTGTACGCCTTGCTGCACCTCAGCGGCTACGACTCGGTGACCATCGAAGATATCAAGCAGTTTCGCCAATGGGGTAGCCGAACCCCTGGCCACCCTGAAACCTTCGAAACAGCTGGCGTTGAGGTGACAACTGGCCCCCTGGGTCAGGGCATCTCGAACGCAGTTGGCCTGGCTATCGCCGAGGCACACTTGGCCGCAAAGTTCAATAAGCCCGGCTGCGACCTGGTTGATCACTACACCTACGTGATCATGGGCGACGGTTGCAACCAAGAAGGCGTGAGCGGTGAAGCCGCCTCCCTAGCCGGCCACCTGGGACTGGGCAAATTGATTGCCCTCTACGACGACAACCACATAACCATCGACGGTGACACTGCCGTGTCCTTCACCGAGGACGTGCTGAAGCGCTATGAGGCCTACGGCTGGCATGTTCAGCACGTGCCCGATGGCAACACCGATGTGGCTGCCATTGCCCAGGCGATTGAGGCCGCAAAGGCTGTCACCGATAAGCCCAGCTTGATCAAGGTGACAACCACGATCGGCTACGGCTCCCCAAACAAGGCCAATACGGCGGGCATTCACGGCGCAGCCATCGGAGCTGAAGAGGCCGAACTGACTCGTAAAGCGCTCGACTGGAGCTACGTCGAATTCGAGGTTCCCCAAGACTCATACGACCACTGGCGCCAGGCCATCAGCCGTGGCGCTGCTCTTGAAACTGCCTGGAATGGCACCCTCTCCACATACCGCACTAGATACCCAGCTGAAGCAGCTGAATTTGAGCGCCAGTTGCGCGGCGAACTTCCCAAAGGCTGGGATGCTTCCCTGCCGAGCTTTACCCCTTCAGACAAGGGGTTGGCTACTCGAATGCACTCGTATAACGCACTAAATGCATTCGGACCCAACCTTCCTGAATTGATCGGTGGCTCCGCAGATTTAACTCACTCCAACCTCACAGACATCAAGGGCGAAGCTAGTTTCCAGAAAGGCGCGGAATCAAACCGCTATCTGCACTTCGGCGTAAGGGAACACGCCATGGCAGCGATCATGAACGGCATCGCATACCACGGCAGCGGCCTGATTCCCTACGGCGGCACCTTCCTGGTTTTTGCGGGCTACATGATCGGCGCTATGCGCCTTTCGGCCCTGAGCGAGCTTGGCTGCATCTATGTGCTCACCCACGACTCAATTGGCCTAGGCGAAGACGGCCCCACCCACCAGCCGGTGGAAACCCTTGCAAACCTACGCGCCATCCCCAACTTGCTGGTGATTCGCCCCGGCGACGGCAACGAAACCATGGGCGCATACCAAGTAGCCGTAACTAATCGCAAGCGACCCACGGTGCTTGCCCTCAGCCGCCAAGCCATGGCCAATCAGGCCGGTTCGGCGGCAGCCCATGTGGCAAAAGGTGGTTACATCCTCGAAGACAGCAATGGCACCCCAGAGTTAATCCTTATCGGCACCGGCACCGAATTGGAACTCTGCACCAAAGCCGCAACCGAGCTCAGGGCTGAGGGCAAAAACGTCCGCGTCGTGTCGATGCCCTGTGTGGAGCTGTTTGAAGAGCAAGATGCCACTTATCGCGAAAGCGTGCTGCCCGCCTCCGTGCGCAAGCGCGTGGTAGTAGAGGCCTTGAGCTCCTTCGGCTGGCACAAGTACACCGGCTTCGATGGAGCCTGCATCTCGATCGACCGCTTCGGCGCTTCGGCCCCCGGTCCGATTTGCCTCGAGAAGTTTGGCTTCACCGTGGAAAACGTGGTGGCAACTGCAAAAGGTCTGGGCTGATTCAACAGTTACTCAAAAGCCCCGCCTTTGGGCGGGGCTTTTTTATGCCAACTCAAATAACTACAGCTGCATTCTCAGCTCCAGCCTTCTGCTCCGCCAATACCTGCTCCAGCCCAGCTAGATCCTCATCAGTGATTTTGGTTTGCATCGGGCAGTGCTTGGGGCCGCACATTGAGCAGAACTCAGCCTGCTTGTAGATGTCAGCCGGAAGAGTTTCATCGTGGTATTCGCGAGCCCGCTCAGGATCAAGCGAGAGATCAAACTGCTTGTTCCAGTCGAAGGCGTAGCGGGCGCGGCTGAGTTCGTCATCTCGGTCGCGAGCACCAGGGCGGTGGCGAGCAATGTCTGCAGCGTGGGCAGCGATCTTGTAAGCGATAAGGCCCTCACGCACATCTTCTGCATTGGGCAATCCCAGATGCTCCTTGGGGGTCACGTAGCAGAGCATCGCCGTGCCGTACCATCCGGCCATCGCCGCGCCAATGGCACTGGTGATGTGGTCGTAGCCGGGAGCGATGTCGGTAACCAGAGGACCGAGCACATAGAAGGGGGCCTCACTGCACTCCTCCATCTGCTTTTTGACGTTGAATTCGATCTGATCCATCGGCACATGGCCCGGACCTTCCACCATCACCTGGATGTCGTGCTCCCAGGCGCGGCGGGTGAGCTGGCCCAGGGTTTTAAGTTCCGCTAACTGGGCGGCATCTGAGGCGTCGTGCTGGCAACCGGGACGCAAGGAGTCGCCAAGAGAGAAGCTGCAGTCGTAGCGCTTAAAGATTTCGATAATGTCGTCGAAATGGGTAAACAGAGGGTTCTGCTTGTGGTGATAAAGCATCCACTGGGCCAAGATCCCGCCACCGCGGCTAACGATGCCTGTGAGGCGACCCTTAACTAGCGGCAAATGCTCAATCAGCAGGCCGGCATGAATCGTTTGGTAGTCAACACCCTGCTGGCAGTGCTTCTCGATGATGTGCAAGAAGTCGTCGGCGTCGAGCTTCTCGATGGAACCATGCACGCTTTCGAGCGCTTGGTATACAGGCACCGTGCCGATTGGCACCGGCGAAGCATTAATGATCGCCGTGCGCACCTCATCGAGATTGACGCCGCCGGTGGAAAGATCCATCACCGTATCGGCGCCGTATTTCACGGCTAGGCGCAGCTTGGCCACCTCCTCATCAAGATCGGAAGCATTGGGGGAGGCGCCGATATTGGCGTTCACCTTGCAGCGGCTGGCGATACCAATCGCCATCGGCTCCAAATTGAGATGATTGATATTGGCAGGAATGATCATGCGGCCCCGAGCCACCTCCTCCATAACCAGCGACTCAGGCAGGTTTTCCCGCTTGGCCACATAGGCCATCTCCTCAGTCACTACGCCCTGGCGGGCGTAATACATCTGGGAATAATTCGCGGTACCGCGACGCTTCTCGATCCAGGCGCTACGCATGTGAGGCTGCAGATAGGGCGGGGCGCAGCCTGAGAGTGGTTTCACAATCCAGTTCCACTTCCCTGCGCCAGCATTACCCGGATCAGGTTCGGAGGGTGTGATCTCAGCCCAAAACTGCACTTCTGCAGCGGGGCACCCCTAGTGACTTATCCAACCTAGCTGTGCAGACCATTAAGCGCCGCAGCTACCACCCGGTGATCGAGGTCGGACTGAAGCTGCTGCAATAGGACCCGGGCATCGGCATCGCCATGCTCACTCACGAGGCGGGCCAGGACCTCGGTGCCCCCCACTCGCACCGTGCCATCGACGTCTGTGATCGCCATCGACGCCAACTCCAGCAACCAGGCTGGATCAATCTTTGGCTGCTCAGCCAGAGCCGAAAGGATGCTGCAGCGCACCAACCACTGCTGCTCGGCTGCGAACAAATCACGCAGTAGGGGCCAGGCCCGCTCGAGGGAGTGGCTCACCAGGGAGTTGGCCGCTTCAGCCCGCACGTTGGCATCCTGATCGCCCTGCATTGCAGCCACCAGCGCCTTCCAGCTGGCCTCGTTTTGCTTCACCCCAAGACCAGCGCAGCTGAGCGAGCGCACTATGAAAACGCTCTGCTCCAGCCCGAGCAGCAGTAAAGGCACGGCCTGCTCCACAGGCACCTCACGCAAACCGACCAGGGCCGGCATGGCCCGGCTGGGGTCTCCACAAGTAATAGCCTCACGAAGGGCCGCAAGGTCGGGGGAGGAGTTGGTCATAGTTCACCATCGTGGCGCAAGGCCGCCAGCAGTTCGCGCCGCCGTCGCCGCCGCAGCAGAGCACTGCTAACAAGTAAACCCATACCGATTAGCAGCGCTGGCAGAGCTGGAATCCGATCGACACCGCGGCGCTGCAGCAGTACCAGCAGCGCCAGCAGGATCAACAGGGGAGAGGAGAGAGCCAGCATCACCCCCAGCCAGGGCCTTTGCTTCACGGGCGCCGCTCCATCCAGCGCAGCAGGCTCAAGGTGAGCACGCCAATGCCCACCGGCAGGGCTCCTTCGTCGGGGGCGAAGCTATTGCTGTGCAACGGCGTGCATCCCTGGGGCCCCGCCACCCCCAATCGAAACATGGTGCCGCGAGTGCCATCGAGCAATTCGGCGAAATCTTCTGCTCCCAAAGACGGTTGCTCAAGCCATTGCACCTGGGGGCGGCCCAGCAACTCCACCCCAGCTTCGGCAACCAATTCGGTGAGAGCCGGGTCGTTGTGCACAGGTGGTGAAATCACTCGGTAGCGCACCCTGGCCTCGCCGCCATGGCCGCGGCAGATAGCCTGCACCGTGTCTTCGATCCAGCCAGGCAATTGAGCGTGCAGGTCGGTATCGAGGCAACGCACCGTACCGAGCAAGCGCACATGGTCGGCGATCACATTAAAGGCCTTGCCGCCCTCGATCCGCCCGAAACTCACCACCACCGGATGCAAGGCATCAAGGCGACGACTGATCGCCTCCTGCAGGCCACTCACCACCCGCGCCGCAATCCAAATGGCATCTGTGCTCTGGTGGGGCCGGGCGCCATGGCCGCCCTCGCCCAGCACCTCCACCTCCAGCTCACCGGCCGCCGCCGTAAGGCTGCCGCTGCGCACGCCGATCGTGCCAGCCGCCAGGCTGGGAAACACATGGACGCCAAACAGGGCTGCCACACCGTCCATAGCACCATCGGCCTTCATCCAGGCCGCACCCTGAGCCGTTTCCTCAGCAGGCTGAAACAACAGTCGCACCCTGGCCGTGAGCAGCTCAGGGTGGCGCTCACCAAGCTCCGCCAGCAGGTAGGCCACCCCCAGTCCAACTGCGGTGTGCATGTCGTGTCCGCAAGCATGCATTAATCCTTGTTGGATGGAGGCATAGTCGAGGCCGGTGCGCTCCTCCAAGGGCAGGGCATCCATATCCACCCGCATGGCCACCAGCGGCCCTGCCGGGCCCAGCTCCGCCAGCACGCCGGTGCGGCCAACGCCCTCCCGCACCTGCCAGCCCCAGCGCCGCAGCTCACCAGACACCAGGGCAGCGGTCTGCTGCTCATGGCCGCTGAGCTCGGGATGACGATGGATGTGACGCCGAAGTTGGATTAGCTCCGGCAGTACCTCTGCCAGGGCCTGCTCAAGCCCAAGGGCATGCCAGTTCAAGCTCTGGAGCATCTCCATCGTCTTAAGTGGCCAAAGCGAGGAACTGCTCCAGCGCTTGCACCGGCTCCGGGGGCCAGCGCCGCGTAGCAAGCAACCATTCTTGCTGCCGGTAGCGGGGATCAAGGCCGGAAGCGGCAGCCCAGTTGCTTTCGGCCTCACCGCGCGCTCCCTTCTGCCAGAGCAGCGCCGTGAGACCAGCTCGAGCATCGGCAAACAGGGGATAGCGGCGGATCAAGTTGCGCAGCTCTCGCTCGGCCTCGGCGCGATCACCCAGCTGGAAGGCCGCCAAGGCGGCGCTGGAACGGGCCATGGCAAAGCCTGGCCGGGCCAGAGAAGCGGCTTCAAAGCAATGGCGCGCTTCCTGCCAGTCGCCCAGGGAACCCTGCACGTTGCCAAGGTTGTAAAGAGCTGAGGCGCGCGGCTCACCCTCATCGCTGGGAGCGCGCTCCAGGATCCAGCGGTAGTCGGCTTCGGCGGCCGCCCACTGGCCCAGGGCCTCCTCCGCTGTGCCGCGATTGAGGTG
This sequence comes from Cyanobacteriota bacterium, assembly GCA_027620015.1. Classification (GTDB taxonomy): domain Bacteria; phylum Cyanobacteriota; class Cyanobacteriia; order PCC-6307; family Cyanobiaceae; genus Cyanobium_A. Next base: position 19,057 of record JAQCGH010000019.1, on the reverse strand, counting down.
GGGATCTGGGCTCTCAGCGTCGAGCTGCATCGCCTTGGTCTGGTCAGAGATGGCGGCGCGGGGATCACCCAGCGCCAGCTGCACATTGCCGCGATTACTCCAGGCCGCCGCATCCTCCGGGGCCACCTCCAACACCTGGTTCCAGAGGGGCAGGGCCTCATCGAAGCGCCCCTGCCGGCTGGCGCTGAGGGCCTGCTCAAACAGCTGGGGCAGCAGCAGCTGCAGGCCGAGCAGCAAAGAGAACAGCGTGACGATCATCGTTGGCGCCTGGTCATGCCGCCGCGCCGGCCGGCCAACCCAAATGGTTGCGGCCCGCTGGGGTAACCAGCCGCCCCCGTGGGGTGCGCTGCAAAAAGCCGAGCTGCAACAAATATGGTTCCACCACCGCTTCGAGGGTGGCGGAATCTTCGCCCAGACCGGCGGCCAGGGTGTCGAGCCCCACGGGACCGCCGCCGTAACCCTCGAGCATCAAGGTGAGCAGGCGCCGGTCGCTGGCATCGAGGCCACGGTCGTCTACGCGGTGCAGGCTGAGGGCCTCGGCCACCAGGGGCGCGCTAATGCTGCCATGGCCCCGCACCGAAGCCACATCGCGCACCCGACGCAGCAGGCGGTTGGCGATGCGGGGGGTACCGCGACAGCGGCGGGCAACTTCCAGGGAGGCCCCACCCTCCAGCTTGATCTGGAGCAGGCCCGCGGCCCGCTCCACAATCTGCTGAAGTTCATCGAGTCCGTAAAACTCAAGCCTCTGAATCAGGCCGAAGCGATCCCGTAGCGGCGAGCTCAGCGCTCCAGCCCGGGTGGTGGCGCCAACAAGCGTGAAAGGCGGAAGATCCAGGCTGCGGGTGCGCGCCGTCGTGCCCTTACCCACGGTGAGATCGAGGCGGTAATCCTCCATCGCTGGATAAAGAATTTCCTCGGCCAACCGGTTGAGCCGATGAATTTCGTCGATGAAGAGCAGCTCGTGGGGCTGCAGGTTGACCAGTAATCCGACGATGTCGCGGGGGCGCTCCAGGGCCGGGGCGCTGGTGATGCGGCAGCGCACGCCCAGCTCCTCGGCTAGCACCAAAGCCATAGTGGTTTTGCCCAGGCCTGGCGGGCCATAGAGCAGCACGTGGTCGAGGGCCTCCTGGCGAGCGCGGGTGGCCTCAACGGCGATGGCCAGTACTTGCTTGAGCTCGCTCTGACCGATGTAATCGGCAAGGCGCTTGGGGCGAAGACTGTCCTCCCGGGGCAGGCCCCTAACCGCGGCCGCGGCCTCCTCTAGCCCGGGGGCAGGGTCTACAAGCCGCGCTGGTTGCTCCTCGCGACTGGTGCGGCCGCGAGGAGCCGAGGATCCCGAGGAGACGATGGCCATGCAGCGAGGGTACCGGGGGCTCCCTAGGGTCGGGAGTCCAAGGGGACGGTTGCGGAGCAGCGATGGCCAAGGGCGGTGGTAAGAAGAGCGCTAAGGCCCAGCGCGATGCTGCCAACAAGCTGCTGGCAGACAACCGCTTTGCCCGGCATCAATACGAAATTCTGGAAACCCTGGAGTGTGGCCTGGAGCTATTTGGTACCGAGGTGAAGTCGATCCGGGCCGGGCAATCAAACCTGCGCGATGGCTTCTGCCTGATTCGCAAGGGAGAACTGCAGCTGCACAACGTGCATATTTCTCCCCATAGCCACGCAAGCGCGTTTTTTAACCACGAGCCGCTGCGGGTGCGCAAATTGCTAGCCCACCGTCGCGAAATTGACAAATTGCGGATTTCCCTAGACCAAAAAGGCCTCACCCTGATCCCCCTAAACCTGCACCTCAAGGGCTCCTGGATCAAGCTGACAATCGGGCTGGCCAAGGGCCGCAAGCTGCACGACAAGCGCCACGAGGAGAGGCGCAAGCAGGACATCAAAGACGCCAAGGCTGCGATCGCCAGACTCTGATTTAAAGGCTGGGGCGGGCAACACCTCAACCACCCCGGCTGGAGTCAGTTCACTTGCGGTGGCGCAGGTGGCACAGGTGGCAGGGGATCGGCCGGGGCCTGGGAAGGTTGCAGCTGGCCCGCCGGCACCTGCAGTGAGCGATCGGGGTCCGCTAGCGGCGGCGGCTCAACAGAGGGCGGATCAGCGCGCAGCGACAGGGTGATCAGGGCAGGCGCAACGCCGTCGTTGGTTACCAGCAGCTGCACTGGGGAGTTCTTCTGGACCCCCAAACTGACAACCCTCAGGGGGCCCCTAGCTTCCAGCAGCTCGCCATCAGCACTAAACACACTCATTTGCATCAAGGGCGAGCCGTTCACGCCCAGCACCAGGCGAAAGCCTGGCGGCAACCGCACCGGAAACAGCCGGGCACCACCGGCCTCCACCTGAGCTGAAATCACCTGAGTTGCCCTCCCCTGAGTCTGAATCGCCTCGATCTGCACGTTGGCTAGGCCCTGCTCCGCCGCGGCGTACCACAGCTGGCGAAAGGGCTCGGCAGGGATGTCAGCCCCGGGGGCCCCAGGCAGCAGGCTCTGGGCACTGCCAGACACCAATTGACGCAACACAGCTGAGCTGAGCCCCTGATTGAGCAGGGTTTGCTGACGCCGCTCCCAGTCGCCGTTTGTGTAAGAACCCAAGCGGCGCCGAATCTCTAGGGGTAGCTGCTCCACCCGAGCCAGCCACTCCTCTGCAAGCTCATTCCAAATCTTGCGCAGGGGGGAGTCGTCTAGGGAATCGCTGGGCAGTCGTCCGCCCCGCTCCGGGAATTGGGCTAGCAGGCTGGCATCCACCAACTTCAAGAACCAGCCTCGATCCACCTGCATGGCCCGCAGCCGGTTGAGCAGCTGCTGGCGCTGGTCCACCTCTGCGGGCGGCAGGCTGTTGGGCAACTGCAGCGCAGCATCGGGAGTGGGCAGGGACAAGCGTCCACGGCTCAGCCACCACCAGCCCAGGGCAGTGCCCACTACGGCCGATAGCACTAGAGCAATCACAACCGGCCAGACGCCTCCTTCCGCAACCTCCTCGCGCTCCTCCAAGCGGCTGCGCAACGCTGCTGGGGGCACCTCCGGAATGGGTTCAGCAAGAGCTACTGGTGCTGCTGGAGGGGGGGGTGGCACCAAGGCGACGGTGCGGTCGGCGCGGGGCACCGGGCCTGTACTTTCCGGCATGGATATGGCCTGAAAGGCAGCCAGGGCCTGGGAGGCGGAGGCAAAGCGCTTGCCCGGCTTACGTTCCAGCAGGCGGCCGATTTGGGTCAGCAAGGCCTGTTCAGCACTGAGGGCCGCCGGCCATCGCCAAGTCATGGTGACCGGATCCAGCAGCCGAGCGGGCTTATCACCGCTCAGCAGTACCAGCGCTACCACCCCGAGGGCATGCAGGTCCATCCAGGGCTCGGGCTCGGCGAGCTGAACCCGCTCGGGCGGGGCGTAGCCCGGGGTGGCCGCGGCCGTGCCTGCCACCAGGCCGAAATCGAGCAGCACCGGCAGCCCATCGCTGTCACGGCGCAACAGGTTGGCGGGGCTGAGGTCGCCGTGAACCAGCTCCTGGCTATGCAACACAGCCAGCACCGGCAGCAGCTGGCGCAGCAGCAGCAGCACCTCGCCGGCACCGAACACCAATTGGCGCTCAGCTCGAGCCTGCAGCAGAAGTTGATAGATGCGGCCAGCCTGCCATTCGCGCACCAGCCACAAACCCTCCTGGGCCTGGATGGCCGCCCCTAGCCGGGGTACCTGGGGATGCAGCAGCCCCTGCAGCCGGCCCCAGAGCTGGCGCGCCTGAGCTGGGTCGATGTCTGGGCTTAGTAGCCGCAGAGCCATCGGCGCCTCGGCGGCTAGCTGATCACTAGCCCGCCAGAGTTCACCCTGGGGAGCCTCTCCTAGCGGGGCGGAGCTGAGGCGTTGTTCAAGCCGGTACCGCTCGCCGATCAACTGACCCACCTGCACCACCATCAGCCCACCTCCAGCGAAGGCCGCAGGGGTTGGTGTAACCCCTTGCCAGCAAGCCAATCGCGGTCATAGAGCCGCGATCGGTAGCGGTCACCGCTGTCGCACAGCACGGTCACGATCGTGTGGCCAGGACCAAGTCGCCGAGCCGTTTCCACCGCCGCTGCCACATTGATGCCCACCGAGCCCCCCATAAATAAGCCCTCCTGCCACAGCAGTTGATAGATAGTCTCAAGCGCGGTCGCGTCGTCGATGCGCACTGCATCATCGATGGGAGCACCTTCCAGATTGGCGGTAACGCGGCTGTTACCAATCCCCTCGGTGATCGAACTTCCCTCACTGACCAGCTCACCCCGACTAGCCCAGCTATGTAGGGCACTGCCATGAGGGTCGGCCAGCACACAGCGCACGGCTGGTTTTTGCTGCTTCAGGTAAAGGGCAACCCCGGCATAGGTGCCACCAGTACCGGTGGCCGCCACCCAGGCATCCACCACACCACCAGTTTGCTGCCAAATCTCCGGACCGGTGGAATCGAAATGGGCGCGGCGGTTAGCCAAATTGTCGAACTGGTTGGCCCACACGGCCCCCGGCGTTTCGGCGGCGATACGGCCCGAAAGCCGCACGTAGTTGTTTGGATCCCGGTAAGGCACCGCCGGCACGGTGCGCACCTCAGCTCCAAGGCTGCGCAGCAGGCCGATCTTCTCAGCCGACTGGGTATCGGGAATCACGATCAGGGCCCTGTAGCCACGGGCGTTGCAGAGGTGGGTGAGACCGATTCCGGTGTTGCCAGCGGTGCCTTCCACCACCGTGCCTCCCGGTTTCAGCAGCCCTTGCTCCTCCGCCTCCAGCAGGATGCCCAGGGCGGCGCGATCCTTCACAGACCCCCCAGGATTCATGAATTCGGCCTTGCCGAGGATCTCGCAGCCCGTTTGCTCGCTCAGGGCGTTGAGCCGGATCAGGGGCGTGTTGCCAACGGCGCCCACGAACCCTGAAGTGATGCCGGCCATATGAACGTGCAATGCGTGGCGGGATCGTAGGCAAGGTCCCTAAGGTCGTACCTGAATTAGCCCCAGATTGGCGGCAGGGGCATGGGGCAGGAGCTGAAGGCGCGCTACGCGCAGGTGCGCCAACGCAGCCTCGATCTGGTGGCTCCCCTGCAGCCCGAAGACTTCTGCCTGCAAGGCATGTCCGATGCCAGCCCACCCAAATGGCACTTGGGGCACACCACCTGGTTTTTTGAGCAATTTGTGCTGCGTAAGCCAATTTCGCCGGACGGCTGGAGCTTTCTTTTCAATAGCTATTACGACGCAGTGGGAGAGCGCCACCCCCGGCCCCAGCGGGGCCTGCTCAGCCGGCCGGTCCTGGCCGAGGTGCTGACCTGGCGGCAGCGGCTGGATGGGGCCATGCTCACTCTGTTGGAGCAACTGGAGCCCGGCGATCCCCGGCTAGAGCTGGTGGAACTGGGCCTGCAGCACGAGCAGCAGCACCAGGAGCTGCTGCTCATGGACCTGCTTGATGGCTTCAGCCGCAACCCGCTGGAGCCGACATACGGCCCGAATCCTGAGGCTGTTTATCTGGCGAGCGTTGCCCAAGAAACCACTTGGCTGCAGCACGAGGGAGGTCTGGTGGAAATCGGCCATCCAGGGGGCAGCTTTCATTTCGACAACGAGGCGCCCAAGCACCGCCAGTGGCTCGAACCCTTTGCGATTAGCTCCCGTTTGGTGAGCAATGGCGAGTTTGCGGCCTTCATTGCGGATGGCGGCTACAGGCGCCCGGAGCTGTGGATGAGCGAGGGCTGGTCAATTGTGCAGGCCCGGCACTGGCAGGCGCCTCGCTACTGGCGCGATGGCGAGGAGTTTTCTCTAGCGGGGCGCCAGCCCCGGCGCCCCGAGCTGCCGGTGCGGCACCTTTGCTGGTTTGAGGCCGATGCCTACGCCCGCTGGGCCGGCGCCCGGCTGCCGGGCGAAGCTGAATGGGAGCTTCTGGCACCCAAACTGGGGCAGGCGTTCGGGGTGTTGTGGCAGTGGACCGCCAGCCCTTACAGGCCCTATCCAGGCTTCGCGCCGGCGGTCGGTGCAGTGGGGGAATACAACGGCAAGTTCATGAGTTCCCAGATGGTGTTGCGCGGCAGCTGCTTCCTAACCCCGCCTGGCCACGAACGGCCCAGCTACCGCAACTTCTATCCACCCGCTAGCCGCTGGCTTGCAGCCGGTCTACGGCTGGCGCGCGATGGGGGCTGAAATGCAACTGATCGACCTTCACCCCGAACCGGCCGACATGCGGCGGCTGGTGCTCGAAGGCATGGCCCGGCAACCGCGTCAGCTTCCCGCTTGGCTGCTTTACGACGCCGAAGGCTCACGGCTATTTGAGGAGATCTGCGAGCAGCCGGAATATGGCCTCACACGCACTGAAATGGCCCTGCTAGAGGCGCGGGCGCCCGAGCTGGCAGCAGCTCTGGGTTCTGGGGTATTGGTGGAGTTTGGCGCCGGCAACGCTCGCAAGGTGGGGCCCCTACTTCAAGCGTTGCGCCCCCCCGCCTACGTCGCCCTCGACATCAGCGCCGACCACCTGGGTCCCGCATGCCAGGAGCTCCAGGATCGCCACCCGCTGGTCCCAGTGCTGGGCATCTGCTGCGATTACAGCGCCCTGCCGCAACTGCCCGCACACCCCTTGCTAAGCGGCCAGCGGCGTCTGGGTTTCTATCCAGGCAGCTCAATCGGCAACTTCAGCCCCGATGAAGCGCAGAGGCTGCTGCGGCAGCTGGGCCAGCTGCTAGGCCCTAGCTCCCAGCTGCTGATAGGCATCGACCAGCCCAAAGCAGTGGAGCGACTGGAGGCCGCTTACAACGATGCCGCCGGCATATCAGCAGCCTTCGCCCGCAACCTGCTGGTGCGGCTAAATCGCGACCTGGCGGGCCACTTCAACCCCGAAGCCTTCGCCTACAGCGCCCGTTGGCAACCGGAGCACAACCGCATTGCTATGGCCCTGGTAAGCCGCCAAGACCAATCGGTGCAGTTAGCGGGCGAGATTTGGAATTTCGCAGCAGGGGAGCCCCTAATCACCGAATACAGCGTCAAATACGGCCCAAAGGAGTTCACCGCATTAGCAGAAAGCTCCGGCTGGCAGCCGCTGGGACGCTGGAGTGATCCAGCCGGGGACCTATCCCTGCATCTGCTGGTGACGGCAGACTCTTAAGCAGAGGCAACAACGCCATGGGTCGAGAAGAACAACGAGCTGCCATGCGTCACGTACGCGAATGCCTGATAGCCGAGCTGGAGGAGCTATATCGCAACGCCTTTGATCGCATCGGCAGCCAGGACCTAGGAGAGGGGGCGATAGCCCGACTCACCCAGCTGCTACTGCGCTCCCGCGAAGCGGCCATCACACCGCTTCAACAGGAGATTGAGGCGCCGTTGATAACCACGCCCGATGGGCAACCCTCCCCATGAGCTGGCTCGACGAACTCGAGGCACAGCTAGATCAGCAACTGGCGGCCTTTCTCGCCGCAAACCCCAGCCAGGAAGCCCTGCTTGGCGAGCAGGAAGCGCGCGATAGCCAAGCCAGGCTGGTGGGGCAGCGGCGCCAATTGCAAAGGCAGGCGGAACAAGAGCGCCAGGCCCTGCTGCAGTTGGCCAATGAAATCCGCTGCTGGCAGGAGCGGCTGGCCAAGGCCCGCTCTGCCGGTGCCACATCCCTAGCCGAGCGCGCCGAAGCCCACCAGCAAGGCTTAATGGACCAGGGCCGGCAGCGCTGGCAACACCTTGGTGAGCTGGGGGTGAGCTTCGCGGCAGTGGAGCGCGACATACGCGATCTGGAGAGCCGTCCCCACCCACCAAGGGCCTCCAACCTGGAACAGGACTGGGCCGCCTTTGAAGCCGAGCAGGCCCTGGAACAACTACGGCGGCAGACGCACTGAAGACGCTGACGGCCTGAACGGATCGAAATTCGGCATTTCCAGAATTCCGCACTAGTTGTACAAAATCTGTGGTAGCCCACAATCACCTGCCGCTGCCATGGGTTTTCTTCTGTCCAAACTTCTACCGCTGCTGCTTTACCCCTTAGGACTGGGGCTACTGCTCCAACTTCTGGGACTGGCCACAGCGCCCAAATGCCGCGGCCGCCGGCTCCAGTCCAGCCTCTGGCTCAGCAGCAGCGGCATCAGCCTGATCTGGCTATTCGCCATGCCGGTCGTCAGCCGCCAGCTGATCTGGGGTCTGGAAGAACAGGCGGCGGCCCTGACACCCCAGACCATTCCCCGGGTCGATGCGGTGGTAGTGCTGGGGGGTGGATTACGACCAGCATTGCCACCCCGCCAGGGTGTCGAAGTAGCGGAAGGCGGCGACAGATTACTGCGCGGCGTACAGCTGGTGCGCCGTGGCCTTGCGCCCCTGCTTGTAGCCAGCGGCGGCCGTGTGAGTTTTACAGACAATGATCCTGCCCCACCAGAAGCAATCTCTGCCCGGGATCTGGCCCTAGAACTGGGAGTGCACGCTGATCAGATCTTGCTCAACCCCTCCTCCCGCACCACGGCAGAGGAAGCCCACGACATCGGCAAACTGGGCAAGAAACTTGGCTGGACGCGGGTGCTGCTGGTAACCAGCGCTTTCCACATGCCGCGCTCCCTGGCCAGCTTCCGACAGCGCAGTGGCTTGACAGTGATCCCAGTGCCCTGCGACTACCAGCTGCCAACACGGGCCCTGTTTGGCAAGCCCACAGCGGGATCGGTATTGCTCGGGCTGATGCCCGATGTCCAGGCGCTCAGCTTGAGCAGCATTGCCCTCAAAGAGCACCTGGGGCTGGCGATCTACCGGCTCAAGGGATGGTCTTAACCAGGCTGATCGTGATTAGGATTTCGGTGCCGGGGGCATCAAGCTGACTCCCTCGGGCGGCGGTGTGGGATCCGGGTCGGCGATCAACATGTGTTGAAGCACGATCTCGGGACGTTCACTATCCCGCCAACGAATCCGATAGGCAGGCATTTTGGTGCCACGGCTGGTGGTCTGCTCCACAGGCTCCATAACCCAGCCGCGGCGTGAGCGGCCCTGGGGGTTGCGCTTCACCACAGCATCAGCGTGTTTGAAGCGAAAACCAACGCGCTCGCCACTCATGGAATCGCTGACCCCTGATGGGGGAGATTGCCTACTAGAAGGATTATCCCATTGCGCCAGGACCCGTCTCGGGACGCAAGAGCGGGAAGGCGATCACATCACGGATCGAGGGGCTGTCGGTGAGCAGCATCACAAGCCGATCAATACCAATGCCGAGGCCGCCCGTGGGGGGCATGCCAACCTCCAGGGCGTGGATGAAATCCTCATCAACGCTCTGGGCCTCGTCGTCACCAGCAGCTCGGCGTTCTTGCTGAGCCTGAAGCCGTTGGCGCTGATCCACCGGATCAATCAACTCGCTGAAGGCGTTGGCGGTTTCACGGCCCACAATGAACAGCTCGAAGCGCTCCACCATGCCGGGCTTGCTGCGATGAGCCCGTGCCAAAGGTGAATTCTCCACGGGGTAATCGATGACGAAAGTGGGCTGGATCAGGTCAGCCTCCACCCGCTGCTCAAAGGCCGCCACCAATAACCGGCCGACGGAATCTGCCAGGGCTGGCACCTCCAGCTGCTGGGCTCGCATGGCTGCAGCCGCCGCTTCGCGACTATCAAAACAATTGAAATCCAACCCGGTAGCAGTTTGAACCAGTTCGTGCATCGTGGCCCGACGCCAAGGGGGCGCTAGCTCTATATCTGTGCCCTGATAGTTGATCTGGGTGCTGCCGCACACCTGCTGGCACACGTGGGCAATCAGCTGCTCGGTGAGCACCATCATGTCGACGTAATCGGCATAGGCCTGATAGATCTCCACCGAGGTGAACTCGGGATTGTGGCGGGTGCTGATGCCCTCATTGCGGAAGATGCGGCCCAGCTCGTAAACCCGCTCGAAGCCGCCCACTACTAGCCGCTTGAGATGCAGCTCGGTGGCTATACGCAGAGTGAGTTGGAGATCTAATGCGTTGTGGTGTGTCTCAAACGGGCGAGCATCGGCGCCACCGGGAACGCTCTGCAGCACCGGCGTTTCAATCTCCAGAAAATCACGCTCATCAAGCCAGCGACGCATGGAGCTCACCGCCACGGCCCGGCGCCGGAAGGTTTCACGGGTGTGGGGCGAAACGATCAGATCGAGATAGCGCTGGCGGTAGCGCTTCTCCACATCCGCCAGGCCATGCCACTTATCGGGCAAGGGCTGCAAGCTCTTGCAGAGCATGGCCCAGCCCTTCACCTTCACCGAAAGCTCACCGCGATCGGTGCGGCGCAAGCTGCCCTGCACGCCGATCAGGTCGCCAGCATCCACCAAGGAGGTGAGGTGGGCGAAAGCCTCGGGATCCTCCGGCATGGACGCCTCGAGGGTGGACTTCTCAATAAAAAGCTGAATCGGACCGGTTTCATCAGCCAGGGTGAAGAAGGCGAGCTTTCCCATCACCCGGCGAGTCATTACCCGACCAGCCACGGCTACTTCCAGTACGCGCTCCTCACCATTGGCCAGGTCTGCATGGTCCTGCTGCAAAGCCGCCGTGCGGTGGCTGGGCTCAAAGCGCAGGGCGTATGGACCCTGACCGAGGGCGGCTAGGGCGGCAGCTTTCTCGAGACGGGTCTCGCGCAGATCCGACAAGACAGAAAGGGGGGCTGAATCGGCCCATCCTGCAGGAGCGTTAGCCGTTAGCAGCCAGACTTGCTTCAGCCATCCTCTGGGAGGCGTAGCCAGTGCCGCGCACAGTGAGGATTAGCTCGGGATTGCGAGGATCCGGTTCGAGCTTGCCTCGCAGGCGAGCTACATACACATCCACAACCCGTAGATCTGCAGCGCGGCGGGGGGGATAGCCCCAAAGCTGCTCAAGGATCTCAGCCCGGGGCACCACCCGACCAGGTTCTCGGAACAGCAGCTCCAGCAGGCTGAATTCGGTGTAGGTAAGCCCGATGCGCTCACTGTCGCGGGTCACCTGGCGGCGATTGGTATCTACCACCAAATCCCCTACCCGCATCACACCGCTGCCGCTGGGCACCTCTCGAGGCTCTGCAGAGGCAGAACCGCGGCCAACCCGGCGCAAAATTGTGGCAATACGGGCTTCTAGCTCCTTAGGGCTGAAGGGCTTGGGAAGGTAATCGTCGGCGCCGAGATCTAGACCCGAGACCCGCTCGGCAATCGCATCAAGAGCTGAAAGGAAAATAATTGGCACGCAGGATTCGGCCCGCAGCCGGCGGCAAACCGCAAAACCGTCCAATTTGGGCAGCATCACGTCGAGCACGACGAGATCAGGATGCTCTTGGTGAAACAAGCTGAGAGCCTCCTCGCCATCTCCAGCGCAGATCACCCTGTAACCAGCCAATTGCAAGCGCATCACCAGCACCCGTCGTACTGCGGCTTCGTCGTCCACCACCATCACGGTGGCTATGGGCTCTACCGGACCAGGCCCCAGGGAATCGGAGAAGGCATCTGCAATGGGCCTGTCCTCCGAAGGCATGGGCTGTGAGCTGTGATGAAGAATCGCAACCATAACGCTCAGGGCACCTTGGGGTCACCCCCATCGGGCCCGGGAGTAGCGGTTCCAGTCGTCAGCCGCAGCAGCCAGAGCCGCATCACTGCCCACCTGGCCGAGCATGGCGCGCTGCAGCTGGGTATAGACAATCGCCTGCAACCGTTTCACCCCCGGACTCGCCGGCACTAGCACCCCTGCCTGGCGAAGGGTCTGGACCGACAGCAAACGGGCCCGCTGGACAAGACCCTCCTGCGCCCCAGCGGCAGATCGAGGAGCCGCCGCCAGGCTGGCCTCCAGCTGCTGCAGGGCCTGCCGATTTGAAGGCAGCACCCGCGCCTGCTCAGCGAAGGCCAACTGGTTGGGAGCATTGGTAAGAAATAGGGCGAAGCGGGCCGCCTCGGCAGCCAGAAGGCTCTGCTTGGGCACCACCAGATTCATCACCGCCACGTTGGCCTCAGCTCTAGCTCCCGTGAGCGGCGCAAAGGGCGCCGTAACCGCTGCAATTCCGGGAGCATTGGTCTGCAGGTTGCGCAGAAAGTCAGGTCCTGTAGCCACCTGGGCCAGGTCGCCCGATTGGTACAGCTCAATTGCTCTTCTATAACCCTGGCTCACCACCTCCCGCGGCAGCAGTCCACGGCGGTAGAGGTCACTCCAGAAGGCAAAAGCCCGCCGCCCCTCGGGGCTATTAAATGCTGCCCGTTGCTCCCCATCCAGCAACTTCACCCCCATCTGAACCAGGGCCTCGAGCAGCTCGGCGGAGTCGTCGGGCACCACGGTGACAAACAAGGCGTAGCGGCCGGTGCGGCGCCGCACTGCCTCCGCAAAGGCCGGAACCTGATCCCAGGAACTAGGTGGGGCGCCATAGCCGGCCCGCTCCAGCAGCCGGCGGTTGGCCATGGTGATTCGGGCGGTTAGATACCAAGGAATGGCAAATTGCTGCCCCGCCTCCCAGATCGCCGGCAAATAGGCATCAGCAGCTCCAGCCGGCAGCACATCGCTTAGATCAAGCAGCCCCCCCTTGCTGGCCAGGTTGGCAGCGAAGGGGGGGTTGAGATTCACCAGGTCGGGAGCGGTGCGGGCAAACACCGCCGCCAGCAACTTGCGCTCCACCGAGCTCCAGGGCACGTCGGTCCAACGCACCCGCAAGCCGGGGTTCTGGCCCTCCCAAGCGGCAATCAGCTTCCCCAAATAGCCGTTGAACTTGGGGGCCAGGTCCAGGGTCCAGAAATTCAGCACCTTGGCCGCCGAGGAATCAACCCTTGGACCAGGCCTGCCACAACTGCCCAGGCCCGCTGACAACAGGGCAGCAGCAGAGCCGCCGCCAAGAAGCTCAAGGAAACGTCGCCGGCTCTGGATTAATGCCATCAAGTCAGCTTCGCCCGCCCTTGATCTGCTCGCGCCAGAGCAGCAGCTGCAGGGAACAAAGCAACGGTGCCAGCAGGGCCGTGAGCAAGGTTTGGGCCAGCCAGGTGTGCAATGCATGCTCCATAGGCCATCGGCCCAGCAGCCGGCTCTGCAAAATCAAGCTCCCGCCAAGCAGGGCTGCACCCAACAGGGCCAGCAGACCAAGGCTAAAACTGCGCTCGATCGGCGGCCCCTGGCGGCCCAGCCGACCCCACCACAAGCCCAGCAGGGCCAGGGCCGGGATCTGAGTAATCGACCCAGGGTGCAAAGCATCGAGCAGCAGGCCAAGCCCGGCCCCTGCCAGAGATCCGGAGAGGGGTCCATCGGCCAGGGCCCAAGGCAGCAGCCAAAGCACCGACCAAGCCGGGGGAATGCCCGAAAGCTTCAGCGGCCCTGGCGCAGCCAGCACCAGCCAGGGCACTAATAAGGCCGTAGACACACACCAGCCGTGATGAGCCAGCCGACTCATGGCAGCCGCACCTGCACCCAGTCGATCGCCTCGACCGGGGCACTGAGCTGCACCACGGCCTCAGTGGCCGGCATGGCCTGATCGTCGACCGACTGGATCACGCCCACCGTGAGGTTGGAAGGCACCAGAGTGCTGGCTGGCGAAGTGACGACCACATCCCCCGGGCGCACGCCTGGATCCTTTTCCAAAAAGCGCAGCAAGGGGCGGCTGGTGCCGATGCCAGTAAGTAGTCCATGGCGCCGAACCCGGCCCACCCAGACGCCAACACGGCTGCCGGGATCGGTAAGCAGGGTGACGCTGGCGGTGGTGGAAGTAACGCCGGCAATCCTGCCAACCAGACCCCCCGGCGCCGTAACCGCCATGCCGGGGCGCAGGCCTTGAAGCTCTCCGCGGCCAATCACGAGCTGTTGCCACCAACCTCCTTCCTGGCGGGAGATCACCGCTGCCGCCAATTCGCGGTCACTACGACCCTGCAGATCAAGCAAGCTGCGCAGCCGGCGGTTGTCCTCATCCAACTGGCGCAAGCGGGTTTGATCATTAAGCGCCTGGGCACTGCGCACCCACTCACCCTGGGCACTACCAGGCCAGAAAGGGCGGCTCAACAAGGCGTAGGCATCGGTGAAACCCGCTCCCTTGCTAAGCCGCACGGCCAGCAGGGCCAGAAGTAGCAGAGCCCAGGGCCAGGCCAGAACAATCACCCGTAAGGGAGGAAAGCGAAGCCTGCGGCCGGCCTGCATCGCAATCAGGCGTTCTGACGCACGAAGTCAGGGGTGTCGAGCACACGTTGAAGGCGCTTGTAGTCCTCCAGCACCATGCCGCAGCCGTTCACTACACACAGCAAAGGGTCTTCAGCCACATGAGTAAGGATGCCCGTCTCGTGACTGATCAGGTCGGTTATACCACGCACCTGGGCACCACCACCGGCAAGCATGATGCCGCGATCGACGATGTCCGCGGCTAGCTCAGGTGGCGTGCGCTCCAAGGTGCGCTTAACGGCTTCCACGATCACATTGAGGGGCTCAGCCATGGCCTCGCGGATGTCACCAGCGCGGACGTTGATGGTGCGGGGTAAGCCAGAGAGCAGGTGCAAGCCGCGCACGTCTATAGATGTGTTGTCGTGAGCATCGTCAGGGAAGGCAGAGCCGATGCGGATCTTGATGTCCTCAGCGGTGCGCTCTCCAACCACCAGGTTGTGCACCTTCTTGAGGTAGACACCGATCGCATCACTGAGTTCGTCACCAGCCACCCGCACCGACTCGCTCAGGACGGTGCCCCCAAGGCTGAGCACCGCCACTTCAGTGGTGCCACCGCCGATATCAACAATCATTGTGCCCACGGGCTCGGTGACGGGCAGGCCCGCGCCGATTGCAGCCGCCACCGGCTCATCGATCAAGTGCACCTCACGGGCCCCGGCCAATCCGGCTTCCCGCACGGCACGGCGTTCAACGCCGGTCACACCACTGGGGATGCCGATCACCAGCCGAGGCGCCACGATGCCACGCCCTTCATTGGCCTTCCTAATGAAAGATTTGATCATCTGCTCGGCAGCATCGAAGTCAGCGATCACTCCGTCACGCAGGGGCCGCACGGCGCGAATATTGCCGGGAGTGCGGCCCAGCATCATCTTCGCCTCATCGCCAACTGCCAGGGGGACACCCCGCTCCAGATCGATAGCCACAACAGAGGGCTCTTGGAGCACGATGCCTCTGCCAGAGACAAATATCAGGGTATTGGCTGTGCCTAGATCTATACCAATGTCTCGCGAAAACTGGAAACGACGGAAAAACACGGACGCCCGGCCTGCAAGGCCGAATCATAGAAGGGTGTTACAGACCGCTCTAACGGTGGAACTGATAAAAGGTGGCAACCAAACTGGATGCCGCATCATTGATCCATCAGCAACAGGAAACATCAACCATGGGCGTTAATTCCATCACCCTTGTCGGCCGGGCCGGCCGCGACCCAGAAGTCCGCTATTTCGAATCAGGAAGCGTGGTGGCCAACCTCACCCTCGCCGTCAACCGCCGCAGCCGTGACGACGAGCCCGACTGGTTCAACCTCGAAATCTGGGGCAAACAAGCCCAGGTAGCCGCCGACTATGTCCGCAAGGGGGCCCTAGTGGGCATCATCGGCAGCTTCAAGCTCGACCGCTGGACAGACCGGGCCAGTGGCGAGGAGCGCACCAAGCCCGTGATCCGGGTAGACCGGCTTGAACTGCTCGGCTCCAAGCGCGACGGCGAGGGTGACAGTGGCATGAGTGGAGCCTTCGGTGGTGGCTCTCCGAGTGAGGAGGAAGTGCCCTTTTGAACCCGCTCTGGCTCAGTGGGAATCGCGGCGCTTCTTCCAGATGCGCTGCCCCAGCCAGACGGCTCCGGCGGCTAGGGCCAACACGAGCACCAGCTTCACAGCCTTAGCCAGCGGCTCGACCCATAGACCCACATTTGTGTAGCCCTCACCAAGAGCCAGCCCGGCCAAGGTGAGCAGCAGGGTCCAAATAAAGCTACCGGCCGTGGTCCAGAGCAGGAACGGCGCGATAGGCATCATCTCGATACCGGCCGGCACCGATATCAAGGTGCGGATGCCAGGCACCAGCCGACCCCAAAACACTAAAGCTGTGCCGTATTTGGAAAACCAATCGCGGCTGCGGTGCAAAGCCTTAGGGCTAATGCCAATCCAGCGGCCGTGGCGCTCCAGCCATTGTTCTAAGCGTTTCTCGTTTATCAACCGTCCGATGCCGTACCAAGGCAAAGCCCCAAGCACCGTTCCGAGCAGCCCCGCGAGTACCACAGGCAGCAGAGCCAGCTGGCCCTGCTGCACATAAAAGCCCCCAAGGGGCATGATCAATTCGGAAGGGATCGGCGGAAAGAGGTTCTCTAGGAGCATTGCCGCAAAGATCGCTCCGTAACCGAACCAGGGATTGGCCTCTACTGCTGCACCAATCAGCTGAGGCAGCTGTTGCAGCAGGTCACCAATCCCCATCGATCAAGACTCAGTAGCGGTAATGGTCGAGCTTGTAGGGCCCGGCAACTGGCACGTTGATGTAATCAGCCTGCTCTTGGGAGAGCTCGGTGAGCTTGGCGCCGATTTTCTCGAGATGGAATCGAGCCACCATCTCATCTAGGTGCTTAGGCAGCACATACACCTGCTTGCCGTACTGGGCGCCCTTGGTGAACAGCTCAATTTGAGCCAAAACCTGGTTGGTAAAGGAGGCGCTCATCACAAAACTGGGATGGCCAGTAGCACAACCCAGATTCACCAAACGGCCCTCAGCCAGCAGAATGATTTTGTTGCCACTGGGCAGCACAACGTGATCAACCTGAGGCTTGATGTTGTCCCAGGTGTACTGCTTAAGAGATGCCACATCGATTTCATTATCGAAGTGACCGATGTTGCAAACGATCGCCTGATCCTTCATCCGAACCAGGTGCTCGTGGCGGATCACCTTGAAATTGCCAGTAGCAGTCACGAAGATGTCCACATCGCCCACCACGTCGTCAAGACGCACTACGCGATAGCCCTCCATAGCAGCCTGCAGTGCACAAATGGGGTCAACTTCGGCGATCATCACCGTGGCGCCAAGTCCGCGCAGCGACTGGGCTGAGCCCTTACCCACATCGCCGTAACCAAGCACAAGGGCAACTTTGCCAGCCACCATCACATCAGTAGCCCGCTTGATGCTGTCCACCAGCGACTCGCGGCAACCATAAAGGTTGTCAAACTTGCTCTTTGTGACCGAATCGTTGACGTTGATAGCAGGGAAGGGCAGCTCACCGCTCTTCTGCATTTGGTATAGCCGGGCCACACCTGTTGTGGTTTCCTCGGTGACTCCCTGAATTTCGGCGTAAATGCGGGAGTAGAAGCCAGGCTGGGCTGCCAGCTTCTGGCGAATGCTGTTGAAAAGAGCGGTTTCCTCTTCGTTGGAAGGGTTATCAAGAACTGAAAGATCGCTCTCAGCCTTCGTACCCAGAACTACGAGTCCAGTGGCATCGCCACCGTCGTCGAGAATCATGTTGGGCGTGCCGCCATCGCCCCACTCGAGGATGCGGTGGGTGAATGCCCAGTACTCATCGAGGGTTTCACCTTTGTAAGCAAACACCGGCACGTTGGCCGCTGCAATCGCGGCCGCAGCGTGATCCTGGGTTGAAAAAATGTTGCAGCTGGCCCAGCGCACTTCGGCGCCGAGAGCCACCAGAGTTTCGATAAGAACTGCGGTCTGAATCGTCATATGCAGGGAACCCGCAATGCGGGCGCCCTTGAGGGGCTGCTCAGGGCCAAACCTGGAGCGCAAGGCCATCAGGCCAGGCATCTCAGTTTCAGCAATTGCAATCTCCTTGCGGCCAAAATCGGCAAGGCCGAGATCGGCAATCACATAGGTATTTGTGCTTTGCAGCACGGGCACGGAAGCCGTTGAGGCGGGTGAAGCCACCATGGGATTTGTTTGGGGTACTGCTCGCTCCCGGCTGGGAGGGCGTGGTTTGGAAATATCTGCGGAGACGCCGAGGCTTCGGGCTCGCTGAAAATGCAATCTACAAGGAGCCCCCCTAGTCGCGTGATGCAAGTCCTGAGTGATGTCGTCGCCACCCATTCCTTCGGGCGGCAACTAGCACTGCTCCTACCCGCTGGCAGCATCCTGCTGTTGGGGGGTGACCTGGGGGCCGGCAAAACCTGCCTGGTGCAGGGCCTGGCCGCCGGTCTCGGTATTGAGGAGCCAATCACCAGCCCGACCTTCGCCCTCGCCCAGCACTACCCGCTCCTGAAAAACGGTGCCGCGGCCGGCGGGCTGGTGCACCTCGACCTGTACCGGCTGGAGCTGGCCGCCGCCGCCGATGAATTGTTTGCCCAGGAGGAGGAGGAAGCCCGAGCCCTAGGCGCCCTGCTGGCAGTGGAGTGGCCCGAGCGACTCAGCCGCCCACCCGCTGGCTGCTGGCAGATCCAGCTCAGCTTGAGCGACCCCGCCAACCCAGCAGCTGGACGCCTAGTTGAGTTGCGCTCGCCGAGCTGATCTGCTGGCCGGCCGGGGCGGCTTGCTGTTTTATTTAGTTAGCTAAGTCTTGGCTTGGCTAACTACTCCAAATGAAGTACACGCCCCCTGCAGTGCGGCAATGATCTGGGCGTTGGCGGCCGGGAAGCGATATTCGCCCAGCTGCTCAGGCCGCACCCAGCGCACCTGCTGGGAGGCCAGTGGCTGGGGCTCGCCACTCAACCAGGTGCATAGATGCACCACAAAGCACAAATTCTTATGGCTGTAGGCGTGCTCAATCACGATCAGCTGCCTACCCACCTCCACCTCAATAGCCAATTCCTCCTCCAGTTCACGGCGGATCGTTTCAACGATCAGCTCACCTGGCTCCTGCTTACCGCCAGGGAATTCCCACAATCCCCCTAGTAAACCCTCATTGAGCCGCTGATCGATAAGCACCTCGCCGGCGCTGTTATACACCACACCAACGCCGATCATCTGAAGTGGCAATTCGTTGCTCAACCCGCTACGTAAGCCTCCACCGCATCGCTGATGCGGCGCAAGCCAGCCAGCCCGTCACGCTCCAAGTTGCGCACCCGATCACGGCTAATGCCGAGGATGCGGCCAATACCGGTGAGGCTCATCGGCTCGCCACCTTCGGGGTTGTCGTCGCAGGGGATGCCGTAGCGCATCTTCAGCACACGACCCTGCAGCTCTGGCAGTTGCTCCAGCAGCGCACGCAGATCGCCCTTCAGGCACTCACCATCGACACGCTCTTCTGGTAGCTCCGCATCTCCTGCCAATAA
>JAQCGH010000060.1 GCA_027620015.1 Cyanobacteriota bacterium | reverse complement strand
AGCCTTCTTGCAGGAGCAACTGCGCAACGCCTACGACATCAAGGAGGGCCAGGTTGAACAGCAGCGCCCTGGGCTGATGCGAGAAGCTGAGCGTTATTTCATCCTGCAGCAGATCGACACCCTTTGGCGCGAACATCTGCAGGCGATGGATGCCCTGCGCGAGTCGGTGGGTCTACGTGGCTACGGCCAGAAAGATCCGCTGATCGAATACAAAAACGAGGGCTATGACATGTTCCTCGAAATGATGACCCAGATGCGGCGCAACGTGATCTACTCGATGTTCATGTTCCAGCCCGCGCCGGCGCCCCAGGGGGCGACTGCTTGATCGCAGCTGCCCCTGAGTTCAGCTGGTGATGCCAGGGTTGTCGCCTAGAAACTCGAGAATTTCGCGGTCTTTAAGGTTTTGAGCGGCGCCGGTGCAGGGCTCCAGCAAGGGGCGCCCGGCGGCTAGCTCCCGCAGGCAGCCCTGGGTGCGGGCTAGTTCCATTTCCAACACGTCGATGCGCTCCATCAGGTTGCGGATCACATTCGCTTCTGTATCTGGCAGAGCTGAGTGGGCCAGGGGGTCGATCCTCACCCCGCTCTGATGGATCACCCGGCCTGGAATGCCCACCACCGTGCTGTCGGCCGCCACATCGCGCAGCAGCACCGAGCCAGCGCCGATGCGAGTATTGGCACCCACGGTGATCGCCCCCAACACCTTGGCGCCAGCCCCCACCACTACGTTCTCCATCAGGGTGGGGTGGCGCTTGCCGTGGGCCTTGCCGGTGCCGCCCAGGGTGACGCCCTGATACAGCAGGCAGTGGTTGCTGATCACCGCCGTTTCACCGATCACCACGCCCATGCCGTGGTCTATGAAAACGCCGTGGCCAATACGGGCGCCGGGGTGGATTTCAACGCCGGTAGCAAGTCGCCCCAGCTGGCTCAGCAGCCGCGCCAGCAGGGGCAAGGGCGGCAGCCGCAGGCACCAGAGCGAATGGCTAAAGCGGTGCAGGGTTAGGGCGTGCAAGCCCGGGTAGCAGAGCAGAATCTCCAGCGTGCCTCGAGCCGCAGGATCTCGCTGCTTGATGATCGCCAGGTCGGCCAGCAGTGCCTTGAGCATGTAGCCAGTTTGACCGAGGGGCCACCCTTCATGCATGATCCTCAAGTCGGCTAAGCCGATAGACGCGGATGTAGCTCAGTGGTAGAGCATCTCCTTGCCAAGGAGAGGGTCGAGAGTTCGAATCTCTTCATCCGCTTGATCTGACCTTGCCCTAGAGGGTCAGCCTGCCAATAGCCCAATCTCCTTGCGTAGGCCGTCGATGGTTGCGGTGCCCAAGTAGCTCTGGGCGCAATGCACCACTGGCATTCGTATCAGTTGCCCCCTGTGTTGGCGCAGGCTCTGCTCCACCAGAGTCAGGCTGGGACGGTCGCACAGCACGTGGCTAGCAGCCCGTAGCAGGGCTAGCAGGCGGCTGCCGGTGTCGGGGTTAGCAGTCATCACCAGCAGTTCGTTGCCACGCATGCTGTGCAGGATCACCTCGGCGGCCCGCAGGATCCCCGGGCTGATGCTCACCAGACCCACGCAGCTGCCCTGGCGCAGCTCCTTGAGTAGGTCGAGCTCGTGGCGGAAATCGTTGAGGTCAACCGCCACAGCCCGCACTCCGTGCTGCTTGGCGATTTCCTCCACTGGCTGTAGGAAGTAGCGACTGGTCACTACCGTGCCGTTGTTGGATTCGCTGAGCAAGGCCGCCAGCTCCTCCATCGGCACTACCTCCACCGACACATCCAGGTTGGGGCTGAGCTCCTCGGCAATCAGCATCGAAGCGCCGATGTCTTCGCGGGGGGTGCTTACCAGCACCCGGGCGCCACAACGCAGGCGCCAGTCGATCTCGCGGGTGAGCAGGTCGCGGCCCTGCTGCAGGGTGCAGCCGGCATTGAGCAAGCCATCGACGCTCTGGCGCACCTGGCGATCGACGTCTGGTAAAGGCTTACCCCTGGGTCCCGGCGGCGGTTTGATCTCCCGTGGCTTTTGCTGATCGCGCACATAAATGCCCGACCCCGCCATCGCCTCTACGACACCGTCGTTTTCCAGCTGGCGGTACACCTTGCTGATCGTGTTGCGGTGCAGACCGGTTTGCGTCGCCAGCTGCCGGGTGCTCGGTAATCGGTGTCCTGGTGGGTAATGGCGGGCCGCAATGGCAAAGCAGATCTGGTTGTAGAGCTGCGTCGACGCCGGGATGTCGCTTTCCTGCTGAATGTGGAATCGCACGCAGGGCTTGGGCCAATTGGTTTAGTGGCCACCATAAGGAGCTTCTGCCCTGGGGACAATCCCCAGTTGGCATACCTGCGTGTAATGGGCTGCCTAGCACTGGCTTATGCCGCCGGCTCAGCTGTGCTGCTTGCAGCCACCTTGACGTTGCCCTTCGCTGCTGATGCCTTGCGAGGGCTTAAAAACATGATCATGTTGCGGCCTTCCCGTTTGGGGGGCTGCTGAACCTCGGCGTTGTCCTCGAGGTCTTTGGCCATGCGGTAGAGCAGCACTTCGGCTAAAGCGGTGTGCTGGATTTCTCGGCCGCGAAAGATCACCGTGCACTTCACCTTGTCGCCCTCCTTCAGGAAGCGCTGCGCCTGGCCTATCCGCACTTGGTAGTCGTGGGAGTCGATTTTGTAGCGCATCTTCACCTCTTTTACCTCCGTCTGGTGAGACTTCTTCTTGGCTTCTTTGGCCTTCTTTTCCTGTTCAAACTTGTATTTGCCGTAGTCCATGATCCGGCACACCGGCGGATCAGCCTTTTCACTCACCAACACCAAATCGAGCTCACGATCCTTTGCGACCTCTAGAGCCTCTTCGCGGGTGATCACCCCCAGTTGACTGCCATCGGCATCAACTACCCGCAGGTTGGGGTAGCTGATGCGGTCGTTGATGTTGGGCAGCTCCCGCACGGGAGCACGGCGGTCAAAACGGGGACGTGGGGGCATTCAGGGGTGTGAAGGGTCGCGAAATCGCTAACGCGTTAGCCTAGAACGTGCTTGACCGTGCTTAATGCATGAGCCAACTGCATCTCGGTGTTGCGCTCCTCTAGCCAAATTGGTGCGTGGCGTCGCCGAAACCAAGTGCGCTGCCTCTTGGCAAATTGACGGGTTCGCTGCTCGCAAAGCCTGATCGAATCTGCTTCGCTGAGTTCGCCGGCCAGAAGTTGCTTGGCCTCGGCATAGCCAATTGTTTTGAGCAAGGGCAACTCCGCGCCAAAGCGCGTGATCAGGGCTTCGGTTTCATTTACTAGCCCCGAAGTAAATAGGCTCCGGGTGCGGCTGGCGATGCGGGCTGCCAGGTCGGTGGGGTTTAGGCCTAGTTCCAGCACCCGCCAGGGCGGTGGCGTGGCTCCTTGTTGGCTGGAAAGGGGCCGCCCTGTCGCATAGAGCACCTCCAGGGCCCTTTGGGTGCGCACGGCATCGGCCGGGGCGATGCGGGAGCCGGCCACCGGGTCGCCCTGGCGCAGCAGCTCGTGGCAGAGGGGCTGGCCAAGGGCTGCCAGCTGAGACCGCAGCTGGGGTTGGGGCGGAACTGCTGGGGGCTCCAACCCCTGGGTGAGCGCCTGCAGGTAGAGGCCGCTGCCGCCTGCCAGCAGGGCCAGGGGCTTGCGGGATAGTTCGGCTTTTAGTTGGGCTTCGGCAATGGCCCGGAACTCCTGCAGGTTGATTGGTTGGTCGGGATCGCGCAGATCCAGCAACTCGTGGCGCGCTTGCCCCCGCTGAGCAGCCGTCGGCTTGGCGGTGCCTATGTCCATCTGCCGGTAGAGCTGGCGTGAATCCACGTTCAGTACCGCGAGATCCAGGGCCTGGGCCAGGGCGATCGCTAGGTCCGTTTTGCCGCTGGCCGTCGGGCCCAGCAAGACGATGACTAAGGGTTGGCCTGCGGACACAGTGGGGCTCATGGGTCCACCATGCCAGGGGGTGTCAGGCCGGGTTGGCAGTGGTAAATTGCCTATTGCAAGGGGCTTTTGAGTCCGCTTACGACTTACTTGCCTCGGGATTTCGCCGTCCTGTGCCGAATCCCTGGTTAGACCTTCCTGCATGAGCGCTGAAAGCCAAGCTTCCACAAAGATTCAGGCCGCCTATGGCGCCGAGCAGATCCAGGTTCTGGAGGGCCTGGAGCCTGTACGCAAGCGGCCGGGCATGTATATCGGCACCACTGGCCCCCGGGGCCTACACCATCTGGTGTATGAGGTGGTCGACAACGCAGTTGACGAGGCCCTAGCCGGTCACTGCGACCAGATCTTGGCGGTGCTCAACGACGACGGCTCTTGCGCCGTTACCGATAACGGCCGCGGCATCCCCACCGATATCCATCCCCGCACCGGCAAGAGCGCCCTTGAAACGGTGCTCACCGTGTTGCACGCAGGTGGCAAGTTTGGCTCTGGTGGCTACAAGGTTTCTGGTGGCCTGCATGGCGTTGGCATTTCGGTGGTCAATGCCCTCTCCGAGTGGGTGGAGGTCACGGTTTATCGCCAAGAACAGGTGCATACCCAACGCTTTGAGCGAGGTGCCCCGATCGGCATCCTGCAATCAGCCCCTGGGGAGAAGGGCCGCACCGGAACTTCGGTGTGCTTCAAGCCTGATATCGAGATTTTCTCGACCGGCATTGAGTTCGATTACCAAACACTCTCCTCGCGTCTACGCGAGCTGGCCTACCTCAATGGTGGGGTGCGAATTGTCTTCCGTGACGACCGCGCATCAGCCCGCAATGCCGCTGGTGAAGCCCATGAGGAAATCTATTTCTATGAAGGTGGAATTAAGGAATATGTAGCTTATATGAATAAGGAGAAGGATCCTCTCCACCCTGAAATCATCTACGTCAACCGCGAAAAGGACGGCGTACAGGTTGAAGCAGCACTGCAATGGTGTGTGGATGCCTACTCAGACAGCATTCTTGGCTTTGCTAATAACATCCGTACTGTCGATGGTGGCACCCATATTGAAGGTTTGAAAACGGTGCTAACCCGCACCCTCAATACTTTTGCCAAAAAGCGCGGCAAGCGCAAGGATGCCGATTCCAACCTTGCCGGTGAGAACATCCGTGAGGGCCTCACTGCTGTGCTGTCGGTGAAAGTGCCCGACCCGGAATTTGAGGGTCAGACCAAAACCAAGCTGGGCAATACGGAAGTTCGTGGCATTGTTGACACGCTGGTGGGTGAATCCCTTAGCGAATATCTAGAATTCAATCCCTCGGTGATCGATCTGATCCTCGAGAAGGCGATTCAGGCATTTAATGCTGCCGAGGCTGCGCGCCGCGCCCGAGAGCTGGTGCGCCGTAAGAGCGTGCTCGAGAGCTCCACCCTGCCTGGCAAGTTGGCAGATTGCTCCTCCCGCGACCCGGCTGAATCTGAGATTTACATCGTGGAGGGGGATTCTGCTGGTGGCTCGGCCAAGCAGGGGCGCGACCGCCGCTTCCAAGCGATCCTGCCATTGCGGGGCAAAATTCTCAATATCGAGAAAACTGACGACGCCAAGATCTATAAAAATACTGAAATTCAGGCGCTTATTACAGGATTAGGTCTGGGGATTAAAGGCGAGGAGTTTGATGAGAAGAATCTGCGCTACCACCGGATCGTGATCATGACCGACGCTGATGTGGATGGAGCTCACATACGCACCTTGATTCTTACCTTCTTCTTCCGCTATCAGCGAGCCCTGGTTGAGGGTGGTTATATCTATATCGCCTGCCCACCTCTTTATAAAGTTGAGCGCGGTAAAAACCACACCTACTGCTACAACGAAGACGATCTAAAGAAGACGATCGCATCGTTTGGTGAAAAGGCGAATTACACAATCCAGCGTTTTAAGGGCTTAGGTGAAATGATGCCCAAACAGTTGTGGGAAACCACAATGGATCCCACCACTCGCATGATGAAGCGTGTTGAGATCGAAGATGCTCTCGAAGCCGACCGCATTTTTACAATTCTGATGGGTGACAAAGTCGCCCCGCGGCGTGAATTCATCGAGGCCCATAGCGCCACCCTCGACCTAGCTCAGCTCGATATTTGATGGCGGGCACCCGCATGATGCAGTCGCCTGCAGCGTGGCGCTGGGCGGCCCTGCTTGGTTTCGCCCTGATTACCCCAGTTGGCTTGCCGGCAGGAGGAGCTGATCGTCGTCCATTTGAGGTGCGTAGGCGTTGTTCCGGCGACCCTTTGCTATCCACTCAAGCCATGGCGTTGCGGGTATCACCAGAGCAAAGCGCCCCTGCCCTGGGCCAGCTGGGACCCGGTGAGTCCCTGCG
>JAQCGH010000059.1 GCA_027620015.1 Cyanobacteriota bacterium | reverse complement strand
CCAGTACAGGTGCGGGCTGAACGGGATGTCCGCCTCGACCCTTAGCGCCTCGCGCCGATTCGAGGCAGGAGTTCTCGCAACTGGTCGGTCAGATCTTTTACCTCCGGCACCTGGGCAAGGTTAGCCACCAAGCCATAGATCAATGCGCCCACTCCACCGGCAAAGCTGCACTCCAGCAGCCGTCCCCAAAGACCAGTGGGCCAGGCCACATTTACTGAGACGGCCCATGCCGACAGGCCAGCCAGCACAGCAGCACCAAACAGCAGCATCGTGTCGCGCAGCCACAGCCGCAATGGCAGCCCGCCGAGCTTGGTTTGCAGCGCCAGCAGCAAACCCACACAAGTGATCAGATTCACCGCCACGGTAGCCAGCACCAGGCCGGCGGCGCCGCAGTAGAGCCCAGGCAGCAGCTGGGTAACGCCGGGCAGCGGTCCGCCCACGAAAGCCCAGCAGAAGAGGGCATTTAACCCGATCCCCGCCATCGACCAGCGGAACGGGGTAACCCCATCGCCGAGCGCGTAGAACACCCGCACCAGCACATCACGGGCCAGGTAGGCGGGCATACCGATGCCGTAAGCAATTAGCAGGTTGCCCACCAACTCCGCCGCACCAGCATTGAAAGCTCCCCGCTCATAGATCAGAGCCACAATTGGCAAAGCCAGAGCCACCATCAACGCCCCCATGGGCAGCATGCTGGCGTTGGAGAGCATCAGCCCTTGGCGGATACGGCTGATCAGCTCTGGTCGATCGTCCGGTGCCGTCAGCCGGGCATAAATTGGTAAGAGCGGCACCAGCAGGGCATTTGAGAGCAGCCCGAGGGGCGTTTGCACAAGCAGGTTTGCGTAGCCCAGGCCCGCCGCCGCCGCCGGGATGCCCGAGGCGAAAAACAAGGAGACAAACACGTTGATCTGCAGCATCCCCGAGGAGAGGGTGGCGGGCCCCATCACCTTCAGCACCTCGCGCACACCGGGGTCACGCCAGTCCCAAACCAGCTGAAAGCGTTGCAGCCCTTGCCGGGTCAGGGCTGGCAACTGAATCAGCCACTGCAGCACTGCCCCCAGAGTGGTGGAGCCGGCCAGCACCACGCCGCCAAGTACCGCCGTGGTGGGCAAGGTGATCGCTGCACCGAGCTGCCACCAGAGGACAGCTATACCTGCAATCACGGCCACACTCGAGAGCAAGGGGCTCACCGAGGGCAACCAAAACTCATCAGCAGCGTTAAGGGCACCAAAGCCCAGGCCAATCAGCCCGGCAAATAAAGCCATTGGCGCCATCCAACGAAGCTGCAGCACGGCGATGTCGTGTCGGGTGGCATCCAGACCCGGTCCCACCATTGTGATCAGGGGGCCTGCAAACACAAGCAGCAACACAGTCACCACGAGCAATCCCGCCCCCACCAGGGTGTTGATTGCAGCCAACACATAGGCACCGTGTTGGCGGGGCCGGCGGGCCAGCACGCTCACCATGGCGCTGTGAAAAGGTCCGTTGATACCCCCAAGCAGGATTAGTAAAAATCCCGGCAGCACATAGGCGTAGTTGTAGGCGTCGTAAGCCGCGCCAACGCCGAAGGCTGCAGCAATGGCCTGCTGCCGCACCAGTCCGGCCAACTTGCTGAGGGCAGTGGCCACTGCCACTACCAGAGCAATACGCCTGAGGGACTTTGCCATCCTCTGGGACCCATTGACCGGAAGTTGGCGGCAGTATGGCTGGCCTGCTCCAATCCACCCCGCCATGGCCACCTGCGTGCTCAGCCTCGCTGCTCTGGTGGAGGGCACATTGGTGAAGCGCTACAAGCGCTTCCTGGTCGATATTGAACTAGAAAACGGCGAGCTAGTCACAGCTCATTGCGCCAACACCGGGCCGATGGCTGGAGTCCTGCACCCCGGCGGCAGGGTGCGCTTGCGCTACGCCCCTTCCCCCAGCCGCAAGCTGGACTGGACTTGGGAGCAGGCCCAAGTGACTGGTGCCGATGGCACACCCATTTGGGTGGGCATCAATACGGCCCTGCCAAACCATCTGGTGCGGGCCACTATTGAGGCCGGTTGCCTGCAGCCCTGGCTGGGACCGATCGCCGCCATCCGTGCCGAAGTGCCCTATGGCGAAGGGCGCCGCAGCCGGATCGACCTGCTACTCACCCCAGGGGAAGACGCTGCCGATCCCAGACCGATCTTCCTGGAGGTCAAAAACACCACCTGGAGCGAAGGTGAGCTGGCACTTTTCCCAGACACCGTTACTGAAAGGGGCCAAAAACACCTGGTGGAGCTTATGGCCCTGCTGCCAGAGAGCCGTGCCGTGCTAGTGCCCTGCCTTAGTCGAGGCGATGTGAGCCGATTTGCCCCAGGCGACGCAGCCGATCCACGCTACGGCGAACTTTTTCGCCAGGCCCTAGCCGCGGGCGTGGAGATACTGCCCTGCCGCTACAGCTTCAGCGCCAGAGAGGTGAACTGGCATGGAATTGCAGCGGTCGAAAGCTACGGCCCCACCTAAGGGGCTGTCGAAGCGCCAAGATCCCCCGATGCTCCCGTTCCACTAGCTCACCCAGACCATCGCCCTGGGCCTGGGCATTTCCTTCAGCCCACTCAACATCGCTCTAGTGGCACTGCTGCTGCTAGGGCCCAACCCTCTACGACGCTGCTCCACCTACCTAGGGGGCTGGGTAATTGCCAATGGTGGCGCACTCGCAGCGGTGGTACTGGTAGGCAGTCGCTTCAGTTGGGCCATGCAGCTAGGCAGCCGCGGCCAGGTGCTGATGGACCTGATCGGGGCCGGAGCCCTGGTGGCCCTGGGCCTGTTCCAGCTAACCCCAGCAGCAGCCATCGGTGAGGAGAGCTGGGCGATGCAATTAATGGGCCAGTTACCCGAGCTCGACTGGTTTCCCCTCCTGGAACTTGGGGCCGGCTCTGCCTTGATCAGCCCGGAAAATTTTGTCTTTTACGCGAAGGAGGGCGGCATGTTGCTGACCAACCACACCTCGATGCGCGGGGATCTGGAGGTGGGCGCAGTATTCGTGGCGGTAACCACCTCGCTACTGCCACCACCACCACTGGCCTGGCTGCTAAGCGGCGGCAGGCTGCGCCAGCCCCTGAGCCGTCTCAACGACTGGTTAGTGCATCGGGCCGAATGGCTGGTCGGGGTATTCGCCCTAGTCCTGGGGGGCTATCTCGGCTGGCAGGGCATCGAAGGCCTCCACCAGATGACCGTGGGATGAGCAGCTCTCGCCTGAGGGGCCAATAGGATTGGTTGACCGCTACTGCGAAGCTGTGGATACCCACGCCTTTAAACGCTCCTTGCATCACTCGGAGCGTTACAACCGCCGAGGCTTCGGCTTGGGTAATGAGGTAGCGGGCAGCCTGGAGCAGGCATATCAAAGCGATCTGATCGCCAAACTACGGGAAAGCGGCTACTCACTCGAGAGCGGCCGCCTCACCGTGCGGCTGGCAGAAGCTTTTGGTTTCTGCTGGGGCGTAGAGCGGGCAGTGGCGATGGCCTACGAAACCCGGCGTCACTACCCCACTGAACGGATCTGGATCACCAACGAAATCATCCACAACCCCTCCGTCAACGATCACCTGCGCGAAATGAACGTGCTGTTCATCTCTGTGGAAGATGGCATGAAGGATTTTTCGGAGGTTGCCAGCGGCGATGTGGTGATCCTGCCTGCATTTGGCGCCACCGTGCAGGAGATGCAGCTGCTGAGCGAAAGGGGCTGCCACATCGTTGACACCACATGCCCCTGGGTCTCCAAGGTGTGGAACACGGTGGAAAAGCACAAAAAGCATTCCTTCACCTCGATCATCCACGGCAAGGTGAAGCACGAGGAAACCCTCGCCACTAGCAGCTTCGCCGGCACCTACCTCGTCGTGCTGGACTTGGCCGAAGCCCAAATGGTGAGCGAATACATCCTCGGCAACGGCGACCGGCAATCCTTCATGGACCGCTTTGCCAAAGCCTGCTCACCGGGCTTCGACCCCGACCTCGACCTAATCCGGGTAGGAGTCGCCAACCAGACCACCATGTTGAAAAGTGAAACCGAAGAGATCGGTCGCCTGTTCGAGCGCACCATGCTGCAACGCTTCGGCCCAATCGAGCTCAATGAGCACTTCTTAGCCTTCAACACCATTTGCGACGCCACCCAGGAGCGGCAGGATGCCATCTTCGCTCTCGTGGATGAGCCGCTCGACCTGATGGTGGTGATCGGTGGTTACAACTCGTCTAACACCACCCACCTGCAGGAGATCGCCGTCAGCCGTGGCATCCGCTCTTTCCACATCGACACCCCCGAACGCATTGGCCCTGGCAACCGCATCGAGCACATGCCCCTAGGGGGCGCCCTGGAAATCGAGCTGCCCTTTCTGCCCGAAGGTCCAATCCGAGTGGGCATCACCTCCGGGGCCTCCACTCCCGACCGGGTCGTGGAGGATGTGATCGACCGGCTGATCGAACTCTGCGAAGCCTGATCAAACCCAAGGTGCTGTGAGTCACAGCAAGGCCCATCAGGGGCTTTAAATTGATCTAATAACGCCTCGAACAAGCCCGGCACATTGCTGCCAGGGCTGGGCAAACGCCAGGAATTGCCTTTGTCGTTGTCAACCGCATCAGCTCATCAGTCACTTAAGGGAGAGCTGGACTCTGGTCTGCTGCTGCGCCACAGCGATGATCCACGGGTGCGGCGATATGCCAGTGCCTTCGCCGATGTGATGGAAATGCGGGCTAGCCCTCCCGTTGTCTCCTTATATCTCGATCACCACGAGGGCTGGTTTCGCCGTTGCGCTGCCCCGATGAGTGTTGAACCCCTGGGCAAGCGGGGCTACGCGCTGACTCTGGGCACCTTTGGCAACTTCGGCTTCGAGGTGGAGCCCACCATCGGCCTGGAATTGTTACCCCAAGATCAAGGGCTTTACCGAATCTTGACAGTGGCCCACCCCGGCGGCGATCCCAATCTTGAAGGGCTCTACGACGTCGAGTTCAACGCGTCGCTGCAACTAGAGCAAGCCAATGAGGCTGCCGTCGGCGCCAACGATCCCAGTCCCCAAACTCAGGTGCGCTGGGAGCTCGACCTGAGCGTATGGATAAAACTACCCGGGGTGATCACCCTGCTGCCTGACGGGCTGGTGCAGTCGAGCGGCGACCACCTACTCCGTCAGATCGTGAGGCAGATCTCTCGCCGGCTCACCTGGAAGGTGCAGGAAGATTTTCACGGCTGTCATGACCTGGAGTGCCCGCCCCGGCGAAGCGCTCAGTTCTAAAATAGGTGGTCAAAGCCTCTCAAGCCATTGATCACGCTGGGCGGTTATCCCAGATCTTGTTCAGTATCTGAAGGCCGGTAAATGCCTGCCAGAGGAACAAGGTCATCATGCCCATATTCAGGCCCACATGGACCTTGCGAGCGATCAAATTGCCATGCTGCATTAGGGGGATAAGCGACACCGCCAGGGCGATCATGCAAGTCATTGCAATGCCGACCAGCAGATGAGGGCTCACAAATAATTTACCGTTGTTGATGTATGTGACCGCCATACCACCGAAGGTGCCCAGCACCGTGATCGCCAAGATCAGGCTGCCGATCTGAAAATGTCGCTTGGCAAACTTCCCCTTGATCAGCTGCTTTCGAGTTTCAACATCGGCGGTGCGAGTCTTCTTGGCCTTGATGCCAAGCAGCATCCCGTAGCTGGAGAGGCCAAGAAGACCCAGCATCAGCAGAGGGTGTAGGAAGTTGAGGTTGTAAGCGAGGGCTTCGGGCAGGACGTCGGAAGGGGCCAAGGAATGGCTGCGGCAGGTGCGCAGCGGAACAGGACTGATGGAACGAAACTACAACTCACTGCGCCCCACCAAGGGCGTCAATGCAGAAAATGACGGCGACCGGTTACCACCATCGCCAAGCCAAGGGCATTGCAGGCGGTGATCGAATCGGCATCGCGCACGCTGCCTCCTGGCTGAATGACAGCGGTGATGCCCTGACCAGCCGCCAGTCGCACCGTGTCATCAAAGGGGAAGAAGCCATCGCTAGCCAGCACTGCGCCCCTGGCCCGATTCCCTGCAGCTTCCAAGGCCAGCCGGGCCGAGCCAACTCTATTCATTTGGCCTGCGCCGATGCCCAGGCTCTGGCCTCCCTTTGCCACAGTGATGGCATTGGAGCGCACATGGCGCGCCAGCTTCCAGGCAAAACCGAGGTCGTCGAGCTCCTGGGCTGTGGGCTTGCGTTCGCTTACCACCTGCCAGGCCGCCCCATCAACCGGTTGATCGTCGAGCGCTTGTACCAGCACCCCGCCCAGCACGGAGCGCAGC
>JAQCGH010000018.1 GCA_027620015.1 Cyanobacteriota bacterium | reverse complement strand
GCAGCTTGGCAACGGCTTGGGCACCGGGCTCACCCGCCTCCTGCAGTTGCTGCACCCGGCTGGGCCGCAGGCGAATCAGGGCGAATTCCCCAGCGGCAAAAAAAGCCAGCAGAGCCAGCAATACGGCCAGCGCCAGGACTTGAATCACAGGAAGCCCCGCCAGGAGAGCCATCGAAGCCCTGACCATAGGGGTTGCTTGGCAAGCAGACCGCTGTAGTTAATTGAACCAACGTAAAATGGGGGTCCCGAGGATCGAACTCGGCTAAGGCGAATTATGAGTTCGCTGCATTCACCAGATTGCTAGACCCCCGGTTTACCAGACCCCCTGCTCCGAAGGGCTATAGCTGCTTTGGGTGACTGCGCCACTTGAGCCCAGGCTGCCGGAATAGCCGTTGGACACATCCGCCGTACGCCAGGGCATGGAAGCATTCTGCTGCTGAAGCAACACTTGATGGGTGTTTCCGACTGCCATGCCATCCCAAATGATCGTTTGATCGGGAAAGCCAAAGCCCGTGACCCTGGTGCCATCACCACCGCCCATGGCGATGCCAAATAGCTCGGTGATTTGATTGGTGAGGCTCACGCCTTGAGCAAAGGTTGCTGTGTAGCTGTAAAAGCGCTGCTCCATAAGCTGGGGTGCAGTCTGCACATGGCCACAGCGGGTAACTTCAACTGGGCCGGCAGCCCCTCCTCTAGATGGATGCCCCCTGGTGTTTGTGGCCTCCAATGTGTTGACGCAAATCACAGGGCCCTCCGATGCAAGAGCTAATCCTCCAACCACTAAACCGGTAGATCCAGCTAAGCAGCCTGCGGTTACGGCCAAACAGAAAGTGAACTTTAAGTTGGTTCCGTTGGCCATAGATCCCGTTAGGTAGGTGGCTGATCCTGTCGTCACGAAAGCAAACTAGTCAATCAATCAAGAATGCACCAGATCTTGTCGACAGTTTCCCTGGCTACCACGTCATTCGCTGCCAGCCCCGCAGAGATGCGACTGGCCCTACTCCCCCTGCTCGCGACCCAGGCTTACCGCCACGGCAACTTCACATTGGCCTCCGGGCGAAGCAGCCACCACTATGTCAATTGCAAGCCAGTCAGCCTCAGTGGCTCCGGGCTAGCCCTCCTAGGCGCCCTAATGCTCGAGCAGGTGGAAACGGAAGCGCGGGTAGTAGCCGGCCTCACCCTGGGAGCAGATCCCCTGGTTAGCGCAGTGGCGATGAGAGCTGCCTTGAATGGTCGGGAGCTCAATGCTCTGATTGTGCGCAAAGCAGCCAAGGGCCACGGCACCGGTGCCTGGCTGGAGGGACCGCTGCCAGAGCCTGGAAGCACCATCACCGTGCTTGAAGACGTAGTCACCACGGGCGGCTCTTCTTTAAAGGCTGTGCAGCAGCTGCGGGAGGCTGGCTACCAGGTGAACCGAGTAGTGACAATTGTTGATCGCCAGGAGGGAGGCCTCGAGGCGATGACGGCTGCCGGACTAAAATTGTGCAGCCTATTTCTGCTGGACGAGGTGGCTGCCACCGCCGCGGGTCTGGCCAACTCATGAGCTCCGATCCCTGGGGCTGGCAGCCCAGTGGCCCGTACCGAAGCGAACAAGCGGGCTACCTAATACGCCTGGATGGCCCCGATACAGTCAGGTTTCTACACGGCCAAACCAGCTCGGCAATCGAAGGCCAGCAGCCCGGGAGCTGGATATCCAGCTGTTGCACCACCGCCACTGGTCGCCTGCGGGCGCTCGCTGAGGTACTGGTGGACAGAGATGGAGCCTGGCTGCTACTGCGCGGCGCTGATGGCACTGCCCTTTGGCAGGCCCTTGAGCGGGTGCTGTTCCCCGCCGATCGGGTGCAACTAGGGCCGGTAACTCCGGTGCGTTGGATCACACCGGTGGGGGATGGCTACGGTGACCTGCCCCAGGTGCCCGATGGGAGCTGGATACCCCTAGAAGATGGCAGCGGCTGGTTACTGGGTCGCCAGTTCGTCCTGCTGGCCAACGCCGAGCTGCCCGCCTGGCTAGCCGATCGGGTACTCCTTCAGGCCGGGGAAGAACAGCGTTGGCGCATCCAGCAGGGGGTGCCAGCAGCCCCAGGTGAGATCAACGACGACACCAACCCCTTCGAAGTAGGGCTTGCCGATCGGGTGAGTCTCAGCAAGGGCTGCTACGTGGGCCAGGAAACCCTGGCCAAACTCGCCACCTACGACGGCGTTAAACAACAGCTGCGGCGATGGTTCTGGCGCGGAACCCAGGGTCCTGGAGAGCCAGGCACGGTCTTGTATGGCGCCAAGACGGGCGAGGAGAGCAGCAGCCAGCGGGCGGGCCTGATCACCTCCAGCCTGGCCCTGGAAGATGGCCTCTGGATTGGTCTAGCCCTGGTGCGCCGCCAGTCGCTTCAACAAACCTGCCTGCGCGCCGGCCCCGATCCCGATGGCGCGCTGCTGGAGCTATCTTGCCCGCCAGCCTGCGTTGATCCACCGGTCGGTGCCGGCCGTAAATCCTGAAGCGTCAGGGCTGAGCCAGTAGCCAGCGCACCACGGCCCAGGTGGCCAGGCTGTCATCGCGGTTGTAGAGAAATATCCGCTGCAACTGATTGCGACTGGCCTGGCCCCGGCTGCCGTCTTGGCGGTGCCATTGACGCCACTGGCGCCACCAAAGCAGGCAGCGGGCCCCATCCACCCCCTTCTGGCTCCAGGCAAAGCCAAGCCAACCGGCCACCGCCTTGAGCCCGTAGCTGCTCACCGGCAGACGCCAGTGGCGCCGCAGCCGGGCGTGCACATCCAGCATCCG
This sequence comes from Cyanobacteriota bacterium, assembly GCA_027620015.1. Taxonomy (GTDB): domain Bacteria; phylum Cyanobacteriota; class Cyanobacteriia; order PCC-6307; family Cyanobiaceae; genus Cyanobium_A. The sequence goes on along the minus strand of JAQCGH010000018.1, from coordinate 32,566 downwards.
GCCCCGCAACCGGGCAACCTCAGCCTCACTGGCCCCCTGGCGCTGGGCAAGGCGCACCAGGCCAATCACCTCGGTTTCGCCGTAATGCAGCACCGGCCAATCGGGATAGCGGGCGAGCAAACGCTGCAATCGCTGCCACAGGCGCTGCTCACCATGCTCCTGCAAGGCCAGCAGGGGCTGGTAACGGGTGGACTGCTCTAGCCAGCCCCCCGCCCCGTCGCTCTCCAGCACCACAAAGCCGTGGAGGAAATCATCGCGGGCATCGGGATCGGATTCGATGTCGTAAAGCAGCACACCAGGTGCTGTTGCCAACTCGGGCAAGACCGGCCCACGGCCAAGGCGCTGCGGCAGGCCAGAGGCCTGCACCCGGGCCTGGGCCACCAACTCAGCGGCAATCTCGCGATGCTGCTCTCCATAGGCGGCAAGGGCCTCGGCCAACATCTCTGGATCGCGGGCAGCCAGGTCCGGCAGGCTGGTGACCCCCTGCTCCAGCAACATCTCACGGCGCTTACCGCCGATGCCACTCACCTCGCTGAGATGACCCATCGCAGCGGCCTCCCGATCGCAGGCGCCTCGCCAGCTGCACAGGGTGCACTTTTTGCGATCACTCACCAAGGGCGGTGGCGTGGACTGGGCAAGATCAGCGGCGAGACGCTGCAGGCTCTCATCTAGCTGGTGCTGTAAGCCGCTAGCCAATGCCAGGCGCTCTCGCTGAAAGAACCTGCCTGCACCTGCCACTACCAGACCATGGGGCACCGGAGCCTGCTGGTGCTCCGCCAACAGGCGCCCCCAAAGAGCCAACACCACCCTGGCTTCTCGGGTTAGCCGCCGCCCCTGGCGAGCCAATACTGGCCGGTATGCATAGGCGCCCCAGCGGCTTTGGCCAGCGATGCGCTCCAGCAGAGAGGGATGGGATTCCAAACGCACTCCCTGGGGACCGGCCCCACGCAGCCGCAAGCCCACCACCCCAGCCGCCCCTGCTGCGCAAGCCGCTTCGCCGTGGCCTGGGCGCTGGGGCAACAGGGTCTGAAAGCTGCGCAGCTGGTCACTCAAAGCCAGAGCCCGGTGGGCATTCCACTGCCGCTCGCTAGCAACCCCAAAGCGATCCAGCCAGGCGCGACGCCTGCATCGCAGCCAACTACGCAGTAACCGATCCGTGAGAACCGGCTCAGGCCCTGAACGTTCAATTGGGGGCCGGTAAGTCAATGCTGACATCCACAGACCCAGACGCTAGGGCTGGAGCGCCGCTGGCACCGCAGAATTACTCCAGCTCGGCATGTCCACCCCCCATGGCTTCAGCCCCCCTGCCCCTGGAGGCCAGCCCGATCGCCTTCGGCACCGATGGCTGGCGCGGCATCCTCGGCGTGGATATCACCTTGGATCGACTGCTGCCAGTAGCTTCCGCTGCAGCCCGGGAGCTGGCCCACTCAGCCCCCGAAGGCCTGCAAAGCCGCGAGGTAGTGATCGGCTACGACCGCCGTTTTCTGGCTCCCGAACTAGCTGAGGCGATCTGCAGCGCCGTGCGGGGTTGCGGCCTGGAGCCCCTGCTTTCGGCCACCGCCACTCCCACACCTGCCAGCAGCTGGGCCGTGGTGCAGCGCAAGGCCCTGGGCGCCCTGGTGATCACCGCCAGCCACAACCCGCCGGAATGGCTCGGCTTAAAAATCAAGGGACCATTCGGTGGCTCGGTGGAAGGCGACTTCACAAGCCGAGTTGAGACCCGCTTGGAAGCAGGTGGCATCACCGTGCCGATCCCTGGCCACCCCAAACGTTTTGATGCCCTAGGCACCTACGTGGCGGGGCTGCAGGCCAAGGTAAACACTGGAGCGCTTGCGTCAGGCCTAGAGCGATTGGGGCTCACGGTAATTGTGGATCCAATGCACGGTTCTGCCGCAGGAGTTCTGCCGGCCCTGCTGGGCGATAAAGCCGTATCTAATGGCGTCATCCGCGAAATTCGGGCAAACCGGGACCCCTTATTTGGCGGCAACCCTCCAGAGCCACTGGCCGCCTACCTGCAGGAGTTGATTTTCGACGTAACAACCAGCACCGCAGCTGGCCGGCCCGCCATGGGCATCGTTTTTGACGGCGACGGCGACCGCATCGCCGCCGTGGACGAGCGGGGCCGCTTCTGCAGCACCCAGCTGCTGATGCCCCTGTTCATCGACCACCTGGCCCGAGCGCGCCAGCTGCCGGGCTGCGTAATCAAAACAGTGAGTGGCTCCGACCTGATGCAGCTTGTTGCCCAGGGCTTGGAGCGCCCGGTGCTGGAAAAGCCCGTGGGCTTCAAGTACATAGCCGCGGAGATGCTGAGCGGGGAAGTGCTGGTGGGCGGCGAGGAGTCTGGAGGCGTGGGCTTCGGCATGCACCTTCCGGAGCGAGATGCGCCCTTTGCAGCCTTGCTGCTGATCGAAGCATTGGTGGAGGGTGGTCTGCCCTTGGGAGAGCGAATCGATGCCCTGCAAAAAAGCTGCGGTGGTGCCGCCGCCTACGACCGCCTCGACCTGCCCTTAGCAAACATGGCAGCACGAGAGCGCCTCGAGACAAAGCTGGCTCAATCCCCGCCCAGCGAAGTAGCAGGTAGCCCCGTGCTGGAGGTGCTGCGCACCGATGGGTTGAAGCTGCGCCTAGGCCCTAGCCACTGGCTGATGCTGCGCTTCTCCGGCACCGAACCTCTGCTGCGGCTGTATTGCGAGGCCCCAAGCGACGCCCGCGTAGCTGAGGTGCTTGGCTGGGCACGGCAACTGGCCGAGGGGATCTAATGGCCGCACCAACAGGCCTGGTGATCGCCAGTGGCAATGCCGGCAAGGTGCGGGAGTTCCAGCACCTACTCGCCGCACTGAACCTGGCAATCGAGGCACAACCTGAGGACTTGGAAGTGGAAGAAACCGGCAGCACCTTTGCCGAGAACGCGCGCCTCAAGGCAGTGGCCGTGGCCAGCGCGACCGGCAGCTGGGCTCTAGCCGACGACTCAGGGCTAAGTGTGCATGCGTTAGGCGGCCGGCCAGGCGTGCACTCAGCCCGCTACGCGAGCAGCGACGCAGCTCGTATCGCTCGGCTGCTAGGGGAACTGGAGGGCGCCAAAGACCGCAGCGCCGAATTCACCGCCGCCCTGGCGGTGGCCGATCCCAGCGGCAACGTGCGGCTGGAGGTGGAGGGCCGCTGCAGCGGCTTCATCCTGCCAATGCCTCAAGGCAGTGGGGGCTTCGGCTACGACCCTGTGTTCTTTGTGCCAACTACAGGACTCACCTACGCCGAGATGGACAAAAGCCTCAAAAGCGAGATCGGGCACAGGGGCCGAGCTTTTGCCCAGCTGGAGCCCCGGCTGCGATCCCTACTGAACAGCTGATCACGCTGCCTCAGCCCAACTGCCATGTAGCCCATAGGGAATAGCCAGGGGCAGCTCCAGCACGGCCTGCTCTTTCATATCGGCAGCGTTAAGGATCACAAGATCCGTAGCGCAACGAGCACCATTCCAAACCGGCACCAAAACCCAACCACTGTCTTCCGCAACGCTGTCTTCTGGGGAGTAATCAGTTAGGCGCGGCACCATCACCGGTTCGGTTACAAAACCGCGTGGGGCCGCGCTCCACACAAGGCGCTCACCGGTCTGCAGATCGAGCTTCTCAATAGCTTGGAGCGGATCGTTACCTCGCTCCCGCTGAGCTACCGCCATCCAAGCGAAGCGAGCGTCTAGGCCCTGTTTAGCCGGGTTGACCATGGCGAACTCACAGCAGCGCTGCTCCAGCCACTCGCTCCGCACGGTGCCGCCGCGGGGATCAATCCGGCAACGACGCAATTGACCCTCGGGAATCGAGTCAAAGTCGATTGCGCGGTAATCAACCTCGGGGCCAATCGAAGGGAAGTCCTCGTAATAGATCGAATCCACCACAACCTCGCCGGTGGCCGAATCCTCAAAGGCATTGAGGTGGTGGAACACAAAGCCCTCAGGAGCAGGTACCAAGAGCGGGCGGGCACCAGCCTGATGACCCGACTGGCGAGGCACCAGCCAAAACTGACCGGCTTCGCCCGGCTTAGAGGCTAGACATTGAGCCGCCCCCTTCTGCCCGAGCACAAACGGCAAAGGATTAAACGCCACCGCGTTCTGTAGAAACACAGCCCAACTGGGTGTGATTGCGAAATCGTGCAGGAAGGCAAACCCCTTAAAGCTGTGGCGACTATCAGCTACAAGATCACCAGCGCGCGCACCATTCAGATGGTCCTCATTGGCAAACTCCATCAAGCGAATCGTGCTGGTTGGGCCTGCTTTAACCCCAAAAGTGACCATTCGGGGCTCCCCGTGGTGACCAGGATCGAAGCGCGGGTGGGCACTAAACGCCTCACCTGGCTTGAGCAGGCCCTTCAGCCGAGAGAGCCCCATGGTCTCGAGAGTGACCGGATCCAAGGCGTGGGGCTCTGCCGCTTCCCAGAGCGCTAGCAGCTGGTCACCTAGCTGCACCACATGGGTGTTAGCAATATTTTTGAGCCGCAAATCGAAAGCGTTGGCTAGTGGTCCCCCAGGTTTCTGGGTGCCGAAGACCCCTCGGTACACAAATCGTCCGATCTGCTCCTCAGCCAACCACCCATCAGTGCGCACAAAGCGATTGGTTAATCGGGCTTGTCCCCCTTCAAACCGGAAAGCACAGATCATGCCATCACCGTCAAATGGGTGATGAACCCACTGACCACCCCTCTCAAGGCGACCTGGGCCATTGCGGAATAATGTGCCCTTGAGCTCAGCCGGGATCGTGCCGCGCACTGGTTCCAGAGGAACGTCACTTAGTTCAACTCCGACATTGCGAAAGGCACTGGACCAATCGTGGTGATCCCAACAGCGCTGAACATCGGAGGGCTGGGAAGCGGCAACTGTCATCCTTGAGATCCCGCGTCAGCGTTAGCGAATTGTCTCGAAAATAGGTCGGCATAAGTGCCGCCGCGAGCCAGGAGGTCTGCATGGGTTCCCGACTCGACCACTCGGCCATCATCAATTACATAAATGCAATCCGCATTAATCACAGTGGAGAGACGGTGAGCCACAACAAGGGTGGTGCGGTCAGTCATCAAACGATCCAGTGCTTCTTGCACCACCTGCTCCGAGGCAGAGTCGAGTGCCGAGGTTGCCTCATCCAAAAACAACAGGGGCGCGTCTTTAATTAAGGCGCGGGCAATTGCAATCCTTTGACGTTGGCCTCCGGACAACATTATGCCATTTTCACCAATAGCAGTTGCATACCCATCAGGTAGCTCAATGATAAAATCATGAGCATTAGCCGCCCGCGCAGCATCCTCAATTTTAGACAGGGAAGATGATTCCAAGCCATAGGCTATATTGTTAGCAATAGTATCATTGAAAAGGAACGTATTTTGATCAACGACTGATATCAATGAGCGCAATGAGGCTAAAGCAAGCTGGCGAATATTGATACCATCAATTAAAATCGAGCCTGAACTGGGATCATAAAAGCGACAAAATAAATCAATTATGGTACTTTTGCCGCCGCCGCTAGATCCTACTAAGGCAACAGTAGCACCACGAGGCAGCTCCAAAGTTAAATCTTTGATAACTGGATCTTCACCATAAGCAAAACAAACATGCCTAGCAACAACGCCTTCAGTAACTATATCAAGGAAATTAGGATTTAAAGGCTCCGGAGGGTCTGGCTTGGTATCTAAGATATCAAATAAATCAGTAGCTGCAGAAACACCTTGCTGCAAGGTAGAGTTTGAATTAGCAATCCCTTTAAAGGGTGCGTAACATAGGTAAAGCGAGGTCAAAAAAGCAAAGAAATTGCCCGTAGTCCGAGTGCCAGCAATTACATTTTCACCGCCATAAACTAGAACCGCACTAAACCCAATCGCACCTATTATTTCCATCAATGGCTGGTTGGCTAACTTGGCCCGTGTTGTCCTGAGGGCTGAGCTTAAAACCGATTGATTCTCCTGATCAAACCTCGATAACTCATAGGCCTGCATTCCAAAGATCTTGACAACTCGCAAACCGATTACTGACTCCTGAAGAAAGGTAGCCAGTTTGGCCAAACTAAGTTGACCTTTACTGGAGTGGCGCCTAACCTTTTTAGAAGAATTAAGAATCGGCAAAATCGCTAGAGGGAATAGTAAAAATGCGATCAATGACAGCAGCCAATCTTGATAAAAAGCAACGAAAACTAGAGCAAGAAGGGTCAAGGAATCTTTAAATATAGACGAGAAGCCATCAACAATGCCCGTCTTGACTAAGTTCACATCAGTGAGCACTCGTGAAACCAACACCGTGGAGGAGGTGCGATCCACATAAGACTGGGGCAAATCCAAAACTCGCTCAGCAATTTCATGACGCAAGTCAGCAGTTATTGACTGGCCAACAATTTCTGTCAGGTATGAGCCTAAATACTGGGAAATGGCCCTAAGCACTATCACTACGATTATAATTACAGGCGCTAAGTATAAGCGGCCTCTATCGCTTGATGGCAAAATCTCATCAAAGAGATAGCGAATCACTAATGGGACGAAGCCGGTAGATGCTCCATATAAAAAATTAAAGAATAAGGCCAGAGAAAAGCCCGGCCAAAGATGACGACGTCCATAAAAAGCCAGCCGCTGATAAATTGGCTTGGTCACTTAAGCAAACTCACTAATTCATCCGCTGCTCGCCTGGATGCGCCTGGGGGGCCCATGGTTGCCTGCAACTCCTTAACAGATTGATTAAACAGGTCCCGATTGTGGTCGAGGCTCCGCAGGGATCTCACAATTTTGTCAGCCGTGACATGCCTCTGAACCAACTCGGGAAACAACTGGCGACCCAGAATGACATTGGGCAAGCCCATAGAACGTCGACCAATTACCAACCTGGCAATCAAATAAGTAAGCCAGGAGAAGCGATAAAGAATCACATGAGGACAGCCAAGCAAAGCTGCCTCGAGCGTGGCAGTGCCAGAGGCGATCACGCCAGCATCAGCAGCATGCAACAGGTTGTGGGCGTCACCTTGAACCAAAGGAACCGGCAGGGCCTCCCCACCAATCGCCTGCTCCAAATAGGAGCGATCAATGGTCGGAGCTTTAAGTAGGACGACCTGCCAGCCTTCGAGTTTAAGTTGATTGGCTGCTTTCAGCATGGCTGGCAACAGCATCCGCACCTCAGCCAGGCGACTGCCAGGCATCAAGACAAGCAAGGGCTGATTTAGTGATAACCCATGGCGAAGACGCGTCTGCTCCTGGGTGCAACTGACCTGAAGCTCATCGACCAGTGGGTGGCCGACATAGCGGGCAAATTCGCGGCCATGGGCATTAAATATCGGTTCCTCGAACGGGAAAATTACTGCCATGCGCTCAATTAGCCGCTCCATCTTTTTCGCCCTTCCCTGGCCCCAAGCCCAAACCTGCGGCGCGATGTAGAAAAACACAGGAATACCGCGCTTCTTAGCCTCCTTAGCCACAAACATATTGAAGCCAGGATAGTCAACTAGTACCACCACATCCGGTCGATAATTATCCATCTGATGCTTCAACAACTCCATCACGCGATAGTGGCGGCGAAGACTACTGACGATCTCCACCAAGCCAACCGCAGAAAGCACTCGCACGTCGGCCAGGATATCGATGCCGCAGGCGCGCAGTTGGTCACCGCCCACCCCCGCTATCTCTACCCCAGGCACTTGGCGCTGCAGCTCGCGCACCAAGAAGCCTCCATGTAGATCTCCAGACGCCTCACCTGCCACAAATAAAACTCTCCGCCGTCCCAGCTCAGCCATAGAACCGAACATCCGAAAGAGCACCAAGACGCTGATCCAGCCAATTCAGTAAGGGAGCCAGACTGGTACTTTCCACCTGAAGAGGCACCAAACTCACCACATGGCGATAACGGTGTGGCAGTCGTTGCCCATCCTTAACAGTGGTGACCAAATGTGCGCTGTTGGCGTCAGCCAAATCCAATAAGCACTCCAAGTCTGATTCAGCATAAACGTGGTGATCTGGGAAGGATTCAGTTGCCACCAGCTGAAACCCGCAAGCCCGCAGAGCCGAAAAAAACTTCTCTGGCAAGCCGATACCGCAGAAGGCCACCAGACGCTGGTGCTGGAGCTGGGGCGGTGGCAGCAAACAAAAGCGCACGGCAAACCGTGGCTTGTGGCTGGGCCAGCCCAAGGGGATAGGCGGCAACGCCTCAAAAGGCTCTGCACCGGTGAACACAAGCCCATCCGCCCGGGCTAATTGATCCAGAGGCTCGCGTAGGGGGCCAGCTGGAAAAACCAGACGGTTTCCCAGCCCGTGCTGACTATCCAGCAGGGATAGGTCCAAATCACGTCCCAAACGCCAGTGCTGCAAACCATCGTCCAGCAAGATCACAGTGGCCCCGGCGGCTACCGCTAACGCCGCGCTCTGGCAGCGGTTCGAGCCCACCCAGGCCACACCAGCCCCAAGGCTTTGGGCATACTCCAGTGCCTCATCTCCCACCTCAGCGCAGGGACTAGTCGCAGAAACTTGGCACGAGCTGCGCCTCCGGGCTCCGTAGCCCCGCAGCAGCACCGCCACCCGCCAGCCCCGCTCCTCAAGGCCCTTGGCCAAGGCAATCCCCAGGGGGGTCTTGCCCGTGCCCCCCAGTGTGAGATTGCCGATCGAGAGCACCGGCACCGAACAACGCCAGCGGAGGGTGCTGCACCGGTGCAGGGTCACGGCGCAGCCATAAAGCCAGCCCAGGGGATAAAGAAGCCAGGCCTGCCAGCTGCGACGGCGCTGATACCAAAAACGGGGCGTAGCTAGTGGCATCTAATCAGCGGCACTGCTTCAGCAGCAATGAAACCAGCAATTCGGACGGGCCTCGTAATTCCACCCTCTTCCCATCCCGCGGCGGCAATGGCTGAACCAGCAGGGGCAGGGCAGCCGCGAGAGTTGCTGCCACGTCAGCGCACTGCTGCAGGCAGCCAGCTGCCTGCAGAGGCTCCAGCAGGTCAGAAAAATTAGCCATGTCGGGGCCGCAGAGCACGGGACGCCCCAGGGCCACAGGCTCTAAGGGGTTTTGGCCACCAAGGACCCGGCCCTGAGGACAAAAACTGCCACCCATCACCACTGCTGCCGCTGCGCTAATCCAGGTGCCCATCTCGCCAATTACATCGGCCACCAGCACATCGAGGTTCGGAGCCAAGCCCCCGCAGCGCAGATCACTCCAGAGCGCCGCCGACAAGCCCCGCTCCAGGGCCTGAGCAAGCACCTCTGGGGCCCGCTGGGGATGGCGCGGTGCCAACAGCAGTCCAAATGGGCGCTGCATCGGCATGTTTTCCAGCCAGGCCTCAAGCCATTGCCTCTCTTCACCGGCATGGCTGCTGGCCAGCAGTAGCACTGACCTACCGGCAAACACCTGCTGCAAGAGCTCTAGGTGAACGCTATTGACCGGCGGCGGATCAGCATCGAGCTTGGTGGAGCCAAGGGAGCGCACATCGCGGGCACCAAGGCGCTTAAAGCGCTCGGCATCGGCCTGGGACTGGGCAAGGCATACCTCCACCCGCGCCAGCAACCAGCTGGCATAAGCAGGAATGCGCCGGTGCCGCAGGTAGGAGCGCTGGCTCATACGGGCATTTATCAAGTGCAGATGGGGCATCGCCTGCACCAGCTCAGGCCAGAGCTCCGACTCCGCCAATACCCCCAGGCAGGGCCGCCAGTAGCAGCGAAAAGGCAACATGGCCAACCAATTATCTATGGGCACGTATTGGTGAATCGCAGCTGGCGGAAGCACCCGGCCGGCCAGGGCGGCTGAGGTGCGTGTCACCGTGGTCACCAGCAGCACTGGGGCTCCAGTGACCTGCCCCAGCGCTCGTAATACGGGCAGCAGGCTGTTGAGTTCGCCCACACTGGCAGCGTGAAACCACAGCAAAGGCCCAGCTGGGCGGCGGCGACTGGGCCAGCCCAGTCGCTCCCCCAGCCTGCGGTGATCCTCCTTGTCCTGGGCCAGGCGGACCAGTAACAACATCAGCCAAAGCGGGGTCAGCCCAAGGGAAAGCAACCGATAGAGCCCCAGCAGCAACATGGCCTGAGCGCGCTTCACAGTCACTCGGCAGCCAGTCGGGCCTCCTGACGCAATCGCTCCGCCAAAAGTTCCTGGCAATCCGGCGAGCCGTTGTGTAGCCACAGCGGCTCGCCTAGCTGCATAACCAGCCGCGACAGGGGCAAGGGCAACACTGATTGATCCCAGGATCGCAGGCGAAGACTGCGGGAACAGGACACAGAAACCGCCACAATCGGGCAGCCCGATTGCTGGGCAAGATTAATTACCCCAATTTTTACAACCTCTGCGGGGCCCTTTGGCCCATCTGGGGTGATACAAACAGGCTGGCATTGCTGCAGCGCCCGGCGCAAGGAGCGATAAGCCTGCAGGCCACCACGGGTGGAGGAGCCCTCTACCACCTCCATGCCGCGTAAACGGACTGCCACGGCAACGATCTGACCATCCCGATGGCTGCTGATAAGCACTGCCACTCGGCGCCTATCAAAGCGACGCAATAGCGATATGAAAAAAGCGTGGCGGTGCCAGAAGGCATAAATTACGGCCCCCTGCTCCCGAACCAACTGAAAAGTGTCGGGATGGGCCTGAATGCGGATCCGCGAGGTACGAAAAACCAGCTCTGCGTAGCCATTGAGCACAGCCCCTGCAAGACTGGACAAAAGTCGGTTATTGAGCAGGGTTCGTTTTCTCACCTAAACGACCCATCAAAGAAAGCCCTAGAGAACTGTCGAAAACCACAGTCCTGTAGGGAATTGCTGTCGCGACTTAAATTTAACTCAGGCTGAACCAATGCCCACGTATGAGCCATAGAAGAACAGCCCAACCACAAAAATAACTGCCATCCCGCCAGCGGTTGCAACCAGCCATAGAGGCAAAACTCCTTCAGTCCAGCGCGAGCGCCAAGCAACGGCTGGACGACCGTCAGGCAGACGATCTGGAATCCGGCCATCAGGGAGGTTGGACTTCTTGCCGCTCATCGGGAGCTCTCCGGATTAGGTGAAGAGTGGTCAGTTAAAGAAATAGCTAGAAAAAAGAATGCCGATCGTAAATACGAATAGCAAGCCCAAAAACAAGCTGGTGCGGTTTAGTTCAACCGGCAAGTTATTAGGGTTTGGAGAGCGTTGCATGGCTGACGAGCAATTACCGACTCAGCGGCGAACAAATTGCATAGCCGCAAGACATCCAAGGAAAAAGACCGTGGGAACGCCGAGGGCATGCACCGACAGCCACCGAACTGTGAAGATCGGATAGTTGCGGGGTGTGGTGGAAACAGGTGCTTGGGTCATGGCTTATTTCAAGCGCTGGTCAAGTTGGGTCTTGCCCTCGTAGCGCCTACTCACCACTGGAGCCTTACTCTCCTGAGCCTGAAAATAGGCGTCGGGGCGAGGGGTTCCAAAAGCGTCATAGGCCAGGCCCGTAGACACAAACATGAAACCGGCCAAAAAGATGGCAGGCAGGGTAACCGCGTGGATTACCCAGTAACGAATGCTCGTGATGATCTCGAAGAACGGGCGTTCTCCAGTTGAGCCGGCAGCCATAGCGACAAGCGTTCAGCTTTATGAGCTTAAGGGTGAGCGGGGAAGGGCGGGGCCGAAACGGTCTCTTGGTTACAGAAGTTGGCGGCCGCAGCAGCAGGACGGGGCTGAATCAGCCCACCCAGCGCAGCAGGGAACCCCGTTCACCAAGCACGAAGCCCTTGCCATCTGACTTGAAGCTGATGCGGGTGAAGTTGGAGGGCTGCTGGGCGCCCACCGGATCCTTCTGCCAGCTTTTGCCAGCATCGCTCGACATCAGCAAGGTGCCGCTGCCTCCCCCAGTCCAGATCGAGCCATCAGGAGCCCAGGCCATGTCGAGATAACCGAAGCCATTCGTGATCGGCACCACCGCCTTGCCCCACTCCTCAACGTTGCTGACATCTGGGTTGAAGCGAATCTGGGCCCCCCGGGCCAGCATCCAGAGGGAACCATCAGGCTGGAAACCCATCGACTGAAGCCGCTGGCTGCTCATCCGTTGGTGAGGCTGCCAGGTCCCATCCCCTGGCTTCCAAGTGGAAAAGAAGTTGCCCAGTCCACTAACGCTTACATAACGACCATCGTCAAAGCGGCGCAACTCCCTTACGGCCCCTGCTGCATCATCCACATCGGCTTGCCAATTCGTGCCCCCATCAGCGGTTTGATAGATCGCACCCACATTGGTAGCCAGCTCAGCCTGATTTGGCCCCAGGGCCGTGATCAAGTAAGGCTCACCAGGCAGCTTGGTATCTAGAAATAGACGGCTCCAGTTTTGGCCGCCGTCAGTGGTGTGCAGCAACAAACCAGGCTGGCCGGCAATCCAGCCCTCATCGCCGCGGAAATCAAGGCTGATCAAACGGAAGTTTTCCTCTTCCGGCAGATCGAGAGCACGCTCGGCCCAGCTAGCACCACCGTCGTTGGTTTCAAGGATCAGCCTGTTGCTACCCACCAAGAAGCCGTGGCGGTCATCGGTGAAGGCAACATCCAGGGGGTTGGCCTTGGTGGCCAAAGGCACTGCTTGCCATGGGCTGGCGGCTGCCACAGGCAACCCGGTCGTGACACAACCGGAGAGGCCAAAGCCCAGCCCAGCAACGAGGAGCAAGCTGATCAGGGGCCGTAGTAAGGGCAGCGTTAATGCCTGAAGCTGGCGGAACAAGAGGAGACTGGTCATCAGCGCAAGGAGTAAAGGGAGAGGAAAAATGCAAATGCCAAAGCGAAGCTCCCGAAGATCAATACATTCTTCTGGCCTGGGGTGAGCCTGTTGACGCCCAAGCCAAAGTTGAGGTTTTCTTCAAAGCCGCTGGGCTTGTTGCGGGGCCCAATGTCTTTAAAGGCTCCAACCCGACTTCGGCAAACGGGGCAGCGGAAGCCGATCGGATCAAGCTGGGCAAAAGGCGTGCCGGGAGCGATAGCCAACTTGCGGATCCCCTCATCCGGGTCGTAAACGAAACCGCAGCTGCGGCATTCAAATCGGTGCGTATCTGGATCGTCGACTGGATTAACTGACAGCTCCTCTTGCTGTTGAGGGGCTGGCTCAGCCTCAATTACCACGCTGGAATCGGCAATTTCGCCGTCTTCGGGCTGTGGCCCAGGCACTTGATCAGAAGTCATCCCTGGGCTTCAGGTGGTTCGGCCACTTTATCGGTGCAACCCCAAGGCCCGGGCACAGATGCCAGAATGGCTAACAAGTTGGTATGGCTCGGATGTTCGTGCTCTCCGGCTACGACGCTTTTGTTGGCTTCCTGCTGATTTCTGCGGCTGTGCCCGTGCTGGCGTTGGTGGCCAACAAGCTGCTTTCACCCCAGAGCCGCAAAGGGGAGCGCGAGCTCACCTACGAATCGGGCATGGAGCCGATTGGCGGCGCCTGGATTCAATTTAATATCCGCTATTACATGTTTGCCTTGGTCTTCGTCATCTTTGACGTGGAGACCGTGTTTCTTTACCCCTGGGCCGTGGCCTTCCACCGCCTTGGCCTGCTGGCCTTTATCGAAGCCCTTATCTTCATCGCCATCCTGGTAGTGGCCCTCGCCTACGCCTGGCGCAAAGGCGCCCTTGAGTGGAGCTGAACCCATGACCAACACATCCTCAATAGAAGCTTTAAAGGAGCTGCGGGCGGCTAGCTGCAACCCGGTTGGCACGCCAACGATCACCTCAGATCTCTCCGAAAATGTGATCCTCACCACTTTGGATGACATTCACAACTGGGCGCGCCTCTCGAGTCTCTGGCCCCTGCTTTACGGCACGGCTTGCTGCTTCATCGAATTTGCTGCCCTTATTGGCTCCCGCTTCGATTTCGACCGTTTTGGTCTAGTGCCCCGCTCCAGTCCACGCCAGGCAGACCTGCTGATCGTGGCCGGCACGGTGACCATGAAAATGGCCCCTGCCCTGGTGCGTCTCTATGAGCAGATGCCGGAGCCGAAATATGTGATCGCCATGGGCGCTTGCACCATCACGGGCGGCATGTTTTCCGCCGATTCCACCACCGCCGTGCGGGGCGTGGACAAGTTGATTCCAGTAGATCTGTACCTGCCCGGCTGCCCTCCTCGCCCGGAAGCAATCTTTGATGCGGTGATCAAGCTGCGTAAAAAGGTGGGCAACGAAGCCTTGGTCGAGCGCGGCAACCTGCAGCAATCTCACCGCTATTGCACGGTCTCTCACCAGATGAAAGCGGTGGCTCCGATCGTGAATGGCCAATACCTAGCGGCCGAAACCCAAAGGCAGGCCCTAACCGCCGCCAGCTCCCTTCCCATGCCCGCACCAGCTGCGGCCATCCCTGCTCCAGTCGAAGCCTGAGCACCACCTCCACGCCCGCTATGCCTGACTCATTCCAAACCAACGCCGGCGGCGACGCCAGCAGCACGGCGCTTGAAACCCCAGCTCCAGGCGCGGTTGGCAGCTGGCTTTGCAGCCAGGGGTTCGATCATGTTGCGCTTGGCCGCGACCATCTCGGCATCGAAATGATCGGCGTGGAAGCGGTGTTTTTGCCCGTAATCGCTACGGCCCTCAAAAGCCAAGGTTTCGATTACCTGCAATGCCAAGGGGGCTACGACGAAGGGGCCGGTGGCCGCTTGGTCAGCTTCTACAACCTGATCAAGCTGGCAGCCCTTTCAGATCGCAGTACTGCTGGAGTGATGCCCCCGGGAGAAGCCCCTGAAGAAGTGCGCATCAAGGTATTTCTTAAGCGCGACGGCGATCTCACCATTCCCACTCTTTATGGCCTGTTCCGCGGTGCCGACTGGCAGGAGAGGGAGACTTTTGACATGTATGGAATTCAGTTTGCTGGCCATCCCCATCCCAAACGGCTGTTGATGCCGGAAGACTGGAAAGGCTTCCCGATGCGCAAGGACTACGTGCAACCAGATTTCTACGAAATGCAGGACGCCTACTAGGACGCGGAGCCGCTACCGCGCTGGTAATTACGGAAAAATCGCATCACCGCAAGAGCAACACTGCGGGGATCGTGGCGCAACGTAGCTGTAGGCCGAGATCCCTGTAGCGGTGCCAACATCACCTCGTAGCCCTGGCGGCGCAACTGGCGCGTATTACAAGCAACCGGCTCAGCGCCCTGGTGCCGGTAATGGTCAATCAGGGCGGAATTGCCCAGATCTTCTTGGGCGAGCACAGCGGTAAATAGTCGCTCCTCCACCCCAAGGCTGGCCAATTGAGCCTCAAGGGCCCGCAAATGGCCCTCTACATCGAGCCCATCGGTTTCGCCCGGCTGGGTCATCAGATTGCAGATGTATAGGCGCGGTGCCTTGCTGCGGCTGATGGCCTGCACCAGTTCGGGTACGAGAAGGTTGGGCAGCAGCGAGGTGTACAGGCTGCCCGGGCCCAACACAATCAAATCGGCATTTGCGATTGCCTCCAGCGCTCGGGGTAGGGCCGGGGGACGTTCGGGCGTGCAGCCCAACCGCACGATTGGACTGGAGGCGTGGCCAATATTTGACTCGCCTTCGATGCGTTCGCCGTTCTCCAGCTCAGCCCACAAACGCACGTCGGCGTTGGTGGCGGGCACCACCTGGCCCTGCACCGCCAACACCCTGCTGCTGGCAGTGATCGCCGATTCCAGATTGCCGGTGATGGCAGTGAGAGCTGAAAGAAATAAGTTGCCAAAGCTGTGGCCTTCAAGGCCGCTACCAGCCTTGAAGCGATATTGGAACAACCGGGTGAGCAGGGGTTCCTCCCGAGCCAGGGCCGCCAGGCAGTTGCGAATGTCGCCAGGTGGTTGCACGCCGAGCTCCCGCCGCAATACTCCGCTGCTACCGCCGTCATCAGCAACCGTGACGATGGCTGTGAGATTGCCGCTATAGCGCTTTAGTCCACTGAGCAGAGTGGAAAGACCGGTGCCGCCACCAATAGCGACGATGCTTGGACCGCGATTGAGACGTCGCTGAGCCAGCAGGGCATCCACTAGGAGGGTGTCCTTTTCCGGGGCCAAAGCCTTCTGAATGGAGCCAAAACTGCGGCTCTGGCCCAGCCAGATCAGCACAGCCCCAACCAGCAACACCAACGGGCCCGTGAACTTGCGGGGCAAAACCCCGGTGACCTGAGCCAACAGCCACTGAATACTGGAGATCATCCAGTAGATCGGCTGCAGATCGGCCCACACCGCCGCGCCGAGCAGGGCTACCAATAACCCCAACCCGGAGGTGAGCACCCAGCGCTTCACCACTAACCCAGGCTGCAACCAGCGGGCAGCCTGCCGGGAGCGACTCATCAAGTCCTTATGGCGCATATCACCGCGACCCAGCCAGCCCGGTTTCGGCAGCGGTCGGCGAGAGCGCCGCAATCGAGAAACCGGAGCAGAGGAGCGCAAGGGGCGGGGGAGGACGCTGCCTCAATTGGCTGAACTTTACGGATAGCCATCGGCCCCGCAAACAGCCAGGATGGAAAGCTTCTTCCTTGGACCCCTCTGGCTTCCTCCGCAGCACCTGTGGCCGCAATGGAGAACCTCAGCGTGCTCTGGGGGAGACACTGCGTACTCGATCAAGTAAATCTGCACGTCGCCCCCGGCGAGCGCCTGGTGGTGGTTGGGCCTTCAGGAGCCGGTAAGTCAACCATCCTGCGTCTGCTGGCGGGACTGCAACTGCCCAGCAGCGGCAGATTGAGCCTGTATGGCAACCCTCAATTCTACCTGCGATTAGACCAGCGCGAGCCACCAGACGTACGTCTGGTGTTTCAAAACCCGGCACTACTTGGCTCCCTAACCGTGCGTGAAAACGTCGGCTTCCTGCTATATCGCCACGGCCACCTAACTGAACGAGACATACGGGAGCGAGTGGGCGCAGCACTGCATGCGGTGGGGCTTCAAGGCATCGAGGAGCAAATGCCTGCTGAGCTCAGCGGCGGCATGCAGAAGCGGGTCAGCTTTGCCCGGGCCCTAATCGACGACCCGGCCAAACCCGATGAACAGATGCCCCTGCTGCTGTTCGACGAACCCACGGCAGGCCTGGATCCGATGGCTTGTACCCGCATCGAAGATCTAATCGTGCGCACCACAGAAGTAGCCCGGGCCACCTCTGTGGTGGTGAGCCATGTGCACAGCACCATCGAACGTTCTGCAGAAAGGGTTGTACTGCTGTACGACGGCCAATTCCGCTGGAGCGGCACGGTTGGGGAATATCGCAGCTGCAGCGATCCCTACGTGGTGCAGTTCAGGAGCGGTAGTCTGCGCGGGCCAATGCAGCCTGCGGAGCTCTGAATTCATGCGCCGCAGCATACGCGAAGCAGTTATTGGCTTATCCCTGCTAGCCGCTATCAGCAGTGCAGTAGGTCTCTCCTTTTGGTTGCGCGGCATCTCCCTAAGCAGACAAAACTGGAGCGTTAAAGCCAGCTTTGCCGAAGCATCTGGCCTGGCAGAGCGCTCACCTGTGACCTACCGAGGGGTATTAATTGGCAGCGTGCGACGCGTCACCGTTACACCCGGGGCAGTGGTTGCAGAACTGGAAATAGTGAATGGCGATCTAAATCTGGCGAGGCCTACCCGGGCGGAGATCGGCGCAGCCTCCTTGCTTGGTGGTGAAGCAGAGGTTGCCCTGATCAGCAGTGGTCCTGCGTTGCCGCCAGGCTCTCCCAACCCACGCTCTAAGGCTTGCAATAACTCCATAGCCATCTGCAATGGCGCCTCTATCGCGGGAATCCAGGGGCCCAGCCTCACCAGTGTCACCGGCCTGTTGCACAAGATGCTGATGGAAACAGATCAATTGAAGCTTCTGAGCAAGGTAGATACGGCAGCCAGCAGCTTCGAGCGCACTGCAAAAGAAACCTCGGCCTTGATGAAGGATGGCCGTAACTTGGTTAAAGAAATTGATTCAACGTTGAAGGCAGCCCAGCCCACGATCACCAACCTCAACAGCAGCAGCGCCCACCTGCGCCGCGTTCTCGCTGCCCTGGACAATCCCCAGACCCTGAAGAATCTGCAGGCCACCGTCAGCAATGCCGAGCAGCTCACCGCCAAATGGAATTCAGTTGGGGGCGATGTGACCAAACTCACCGACGATCCTCGCTTCATGGACGGCATCCGCAGCGTGGCCGTGGGGTTGGGCAAATTCTTCGATGAGCTGTACCCAGCAGCTAAATCCCGTTGATCGCCTCCATGGCGATGGCGGCGATGGCCTGATCGCTGGCCTTGGGCAGCTGCACATACTTGCCACCGGCAGCCTCGGCCAGGTCCTTGCCCATGCCGCTGCCGATGAACTTGCGCTCGGTGTCGATCACCAGCAGCTTGATGCCCAGGGCCCGGTACTTACTGGCAACCTGCTTCACCTCCTCCTTGAGGTCCACCGGCTCCTCCCCCTCCATTTGGGGTTGACCCAAGGAGCGACTTAGGGGCACGTTGCCGCGGCCATCGGTGATCGCCACCACCACCACCTGGCCCAAATCGCCGGTGGCCAGAGCGTTGGCCCCCACCCGGGCGGCCTGGGATAGCCCGTGGGCCAGGGGTGAGCCACCACCGCAGGGCATCGCCTCTAGGCGCCGTCGCGCAGCGGTGATCGAGCGGGTGGGGGGCAGCAGCACCTCGGCCTGCTCGCCGCGGAAAGGAATCAGGGCCACTTCGTCGCGATTTTCGTAGGCCTCGGTGAGCAAGCGGATCACGGCCCCTTTAGCGCTCTGCATGCGGTTGAGAGCCATCGAGCCGCTGGCATCCACCAGGAAGATCACCAGGGCACCGGCCTTGCGCTGCAACTGCTTGGCGCGCAGGTCACCGTCTTCAACGATCACCTTGCGATGGGGCTCCCGTTCGCGGCGTGATTTCTGGTATGGCGCTGCGGCCCGAAGGGTCGCATCGACAGCTATGCGCTTCACCGGGCCGCGGGGCAGCATCGGCTTCACATAGCGGCCGCGAGAATCGCTGAACACCACCGCCCGGCTGCCACTGCCGCCGCTCTTGGCCTTGGCCGAGGCGAACAGCAGCAGGTCAGGGTCGATGGCGATGGCCTCCGGATCCAACAGAAACTCCTCAGGCACCTGGGGCGGGGCCTGGTCTTCGGGACTGTCTTCTTCAGGTTCGTCTTCTTCAGGTTCGTCTTCTTCAGATTCGTCGTCTTGATCGTCGTTGTCTTCCTCGGGCTCCTGCTCGTTCTCGGGCGGCTCTTGCTCCTGCGGCGGTGTCTCTCCCTGGGGCGGCGGTGGTGGCGGTGGCTCCAGAGGCTGGTCGGGATTGGGGGGCGGCATTTGCAGGGCTCGAGGTGCAATCACCAGGCGCACTGCTACTTGAAGATCGTCGGCCTCGACTCGATCACGGCCGCTGAGGGCTGCATGGGCCCGGGCCACCCGCACGGCATAGAGCTCGCTGCGATGGCCCTCTACCCCACCCCGCAACGCCTCATTCACCAGATACACGATCTGCTCGCGGGCAATCTGCACATCCGGTAACCACTGCCGCGCCAGCAGCAGCTGGGTGGCCAGGGCATCGGTTTCCTCCTGCCAGCGCGCGCCAAAGTCGGTGCTGGATTCGGCCTGCTCCATCGCCGCGCGGGTGATTTCCACCCGCTGCTCAAGCTCCAGCACCTGATTGGCACTTAGGCAGATGGCGAAGCGATCGAGCAGGTGATCGCGCACCGGCCCCTCCTCAGGATTGAAGGTGGCGATCAGCAGGCAGCGACAGGGGTGGCTCAGGCTGAGGCCCTCCCGCTCGATCCGGTTTTCGCCACTGCCCACCGCCGCCAACAACAGGTTGGTGACGTTGTCGTCGAGCAGGTTGAGCTCATCGATGTAGAGCACACCCCGGTGGGCTTCAGCCAGCAGCCCTGGCTGAAAAACAGCCTGGCCACTGGTCAGCGAAGCCGTCACATCCACCGAGCCCACCAGCCTGTCTTCGGTGATGCCCAAGGGCACCTGCACAAAGGGCGCCGGCACCACTGCGGTGGGCAACAGGGCGCTGGGTTCGGCGCCGAACTCGGTCAGTCGGGCGCAGGTGGCGGCGTCCCAGTCATCGGGCCTCTGGGGATCGATGTTGAGCGCCTGGCCGCCCACATCCAGCACATCGATAGGCGGCAGTAGGGCGTGCAGGCCCCGAGCCAACACCGACTTGCCAGTGCCGCGACCACCGGCGATCACCACCCCGCCCAGGCCTGGATCGACCGCCGCCAGCAGCAGGGCCAACTTAAGCGTGCCATGCCCTGTGATGGCGGCGAGGGGAAAAGCCCTGCTGGCAACTCCGCTTGCAACCATGGGAGGGCCAGGACTCGATTCACGTGACAACCAGTCTCGCTGATCAGCCCAGCGGCAGTGAATTTTCAACCCTGGCCATCGCCCTAGGCGCCAACCTGCCAAGCCACTGCGGCAGCCCGATCGCCACCCTGATCGCCGTGCGGCCCCTGCTCGAAGCATGCCTGCGGAAGTGGGGCCAGGGCCTCAGCTCGGAGCCCCCCGCCTTGCGCTGGTCTCCACTGTTTGAGACCGAACCCGTGGGCGGCCCCCCAGGCCAGCCGCCCTATATCAATGCGGTCCTAGTGGTGGACGGCCTGGTGGCAGGGCTGGGAGCTGATGGGGCAAGGGCAGCAGCCGGTGAAGCCCTACTGGAGCAATTGCAAGCGCTGGAGCAAGAGTTCGGCCGGGAGCGCCAAGCGCGCTGGACCCCCCGCAGCCTCGACCTCGACCTGCTCTGGTGGGGGGATCTGAGCTGCCACACCCCCCGCCTCCAGTTGCCCCACCCGCTATGGCGGCAGCGAGACTTTGTGCTGGCGCCGCTGGCTGCCCTGGCAGGCCTAGCCCCAGAACCTGGGTGCGCGGTGATCGCGCTAGCTGGCAGACCCGGCTGGCCCGAGCAGCTGGGGTAGCCCTGCGCGATGCTGGGCCCACCGACCCGCGACAAGCCCAGCCATGGCGCCCCTCCCCGCTCCTGAGCCCTCGCGTCACCTGGAAACCACCGCGGTGCTCGATGCCCGCAAGATCCGCTTTGAGGTCAACCGCGTCGAGCTGCCGATGGGCGTGGTGGGCACTTTTGGCTTGATCCGCCACCCCGGCGCCTCCCTGGCTGTGCCGGTGCTCGCGGACGGCCGAATTGTGGTGTTGCGCCAATACCGATTCGCCGTGGCCACCCGGCTGCTGGAATTTCCGGCCGGCACCCTCGATGAGGGTGAAGATCCACTCAGCACCATGCAGCGGGAACTGCAGGAGGAGGCCGGCTACAGCGCCAGCCGCTGGGATCCCCTGGGGGCGATGCTGCCCTGCCCGGGTTACTCCGACGAGGTGATCCACCTCTTCCTGGCCCGCGACCTAAGCCCCCTGGCTGAGCCCCCCGCCGGCGACGAAGACGAGGACCTGGAGGTGTTGCTGATGGAGCCCAGCGAACTTGATGCGGCCCTGGCCAGCGGCGACGAATACCTTGACGGCAAAAGTGTCACCGCCTGGCTGCGGGCAAAGCAACTGCTGGGGATCTAATGGCTCCTGAGCGCTGGCTGTTCTGGCATCGCCGCGACCTGCGTCTGGCCGACAACCGGGGCCTGGCGGCAGCCGCCGCCGCCACTCGAGCGGTGACTGGGGTTTTCGTGCTGGATCCCACCATCCTCTCGGAGCCCAGCATGGCCCCGGCGCGGCTGTGGTTTCTGTCTGAGAGCCTGCGGGAGCTGCAACAGGCCTGGCAGAAGGCCGGCAGCAGGCTGGTGATCCTCCGCGGCGACCCAGCCGAGCTACTGCCCCGCCTGGCGGGTGCCATGGGCGCTGAGGTGGTGGCCTGGAACAGGGACGTGGAACCCTTCGGGCGCGAGCGCGACCGGCGGGTGGCGCAGGCGCTGCAGGCGGAGGGGCGCAAGGTGCTGGCCGACTGGGACCAGCTGCTGGTGGCGCCGGAGGCCATCAAAACCGGCGCCGGCGACCCCTACCGGGTGTACGGGCCCTACTGGCGCAGTTGGCGCCGCTGGGTGGAGGAGGCAAGCGCCCTAGGTTCCGCCGCCTCGGGTGGCCTGGATCCCCTGCCGGCGCCGAGCGCCCTGATGGATTGCGATTCCGCCCAGATCAGTGAGCTGCCACTGGTGAGCCCCGACCTGGAGCATGGCTTTAAGGGTGCTGAGCTCTGCCCCTGCCGCCCCGGCGAAAAAGCAGCCCAAAAGCAACTACAGGTCTTCTGCGACGGCGATGGCCGCTCCATTGCGCTGCTTGGCTACGAACCGGGACGCAACATCCCCGGCGAAGCGGGCACCTCAGGGCTCAGCGCCGCCCTCAAGTTCGGCACGCTCAGCCCGCGCCAGGCCTGGGCCGCCGCCCAGCAGGCCCGGCAGCTGGCCCGCAGCGAGGAGGAGCTGCACTCAATCCAGGTGTGGGAGCAGGAGCTGGCCTGGCGCGAGTTTTACCAGCAGGCACTTTTTCACTTTCCCGAGCTGGCCGAAGGGCCCTACCGGCCCCAGTGGAGCGCCTTCCCCTGGGACAACGACCAAGACGGGTTTGAAGCCTGGCGCGAAGGCCTTACAGGCATGCCGATCATCGACGCCGCCATGCGCCAGCTCAACGAGAGCGGCTGGATGCACAACCGCTGCCGCATGATCGTGGCCTCCTTCCTGGTAAAAGACCTGATCTGTGACTGGCGCTGGGGTGAGGCGGCCTTCATGGCGCGCCTAGTGGATGGCGACCTGGCCGCCAACAATGGCGGCTGGCAGTGGAGCGCCAGCAGCGGCATGGACCCCAAACCGCTGCGCATCTTTAACCCGGCCACCCAGGCAAGCAAGTTTGATCCCGATGGTAACTACATCCGCACCTGGCTACCGGAGCTGCGGCACGTGGCCACCCGCGATCTGATCAGTGGCGAGATCGCACCGCTGGAGCGGCGGTGCTACCCGGCTCCGCTGGTGAACCACAAAATTCAGCAGGCACGCTTCAAGGCCCTCTACGCCACCATCAAAGGTTGAGCCAACACAGCGCTCAGCGCCTCAATAACCCGCTGCTGCTGCTCGCCGCTGAGCTCCGGAAAGATCGGCAAGCTGAGTACTTCCGTGCAGAGACGCTCGGTGACCGGAAGGGATCCCTGGCCGTAGCCCAGATCGGCATAGGCCGGCTGGCGATGGATCGGAATCGGATAATAAATAATTGTGCTGACGCCAGCCTGCTGGAGCTGCTGCTTTAGCCAGTCGCGGCAGCAGGCTTGCGGCAGGCCGAATGCAGCACTGTCGGCGGAAGGGATGCAGCTGGAGTCACCACCGCAGGCCCTTACCCCAGCTGGGCAGGCTGGCACCCGCAACACGAACTGATTCCAGCTGTGGCCATCGGGCCCGGCCTCAGGCATGGCGACGCCAGAGAGGTCAGCTAGGTGCTCGTGGTAGCGCCTGGCGATGGCGCCACGATGCTCTACCCAGCGCGGCAGGTAGGGCAGCTTGACGTTTAAGACTGTCGCCTGGATGGCGTCGAGCCGACTGTTGTATCCCAAGGCGGTGTGCAGATAGCGGCGGGGCATGCCATGCACCGCCAACTCCCGCATGACCTGGGCCAGATCGGCATCGCGGCAGGTGATCGCCCCTCCATCGCCGGCAGCGCCCAGATTCTTGGTGGGAAAGAAGCTGAAACAGCCCACATCCCCCCAGCTGCCCACGGGCCGGCCCGCCCAGCTGGCACCGGTGGCCTGGGCACAATCCTCAACCACCTTGAGGCCATGGCGCTCAGCGATGGCACACACCCGCTCCATATCCACGGGCCGCCCGAACAGGTGCACCGGCAGCAGGGCCCGGGTGGCCGGCGTGATCGCTGCTTCCAGCTGATCGAGATTGATCAGGTAACTGCTCTCCTCCACATCCACAAACACCGGCGTGGCGCCTACGGCGCTGATCGCTTCGGCGGTGGCAAAGAAGCTGAAGGAAGCAGTGATCACCTCATCGCCAGGGCCGATGCCCAAGCCCCGCAGGGCCAGAATCAAGGCATCAGTGCCGCTGTTGCAGCCGATGGCGTGAGCCACGCCACAGGCGGTGGCGAAGTCGGCTTCAAAGCGAGAAATAGTGGCGCCGCCGATGTATTGGCCACTGCGTAGTACCTCGAGCACGGCCTGATCTAGAGCCGCGCCCAGCTCCTGGATCTGCTCGCTGAGGCTGAACGGAGGCACCTGCATAGTTGGCAATTTACCCCTTGCATAACCATGCATTAGTGGCCGGATGCCAGTTGGTGGTTGAGCCACACGGGTCCGGTCCATGATCAGTTCACCATCCACCAGTGGGGCCCTGCGATGACCCCCCTTTGGCGAAGACAACTTTCTAGCGGGGTTGCCAGCCTGATCGGCATCGCCTTACTGAGTGCCTGCGTGCCAGCCCACCGCCACCCCACCTGGGCGATCTATCCACTGCAACGGCGGATGCCCAACGACGGTCTGGCCGTGGTCAGTCAGCCCGATGGCTTCGGCCTTCATATCTGGATCGACACCGACACCCGCCAGAGC
Organism: Cyanobacteriota bacterium; assembly: GCA_027620015.1. Taxonomy (GTDB): domain Bacteria; phylum Cyanobacteriota; class Cyanobacteriia; order PCC-6307; family Cyanobiaceae; genus Cyanobium_A. Next base: position 8,211 of record JAQCGH010000018.1, on the reverse strand, counting down.
GGCAGCTGCAAGCCCCGCTGGAGCGCCGATGCGGCCCGGCTGTTCAACGGCAACGGTACAGCGCCTTTCAGCTCGGGGCTTGCGCCGCGCCAGGAGTTCTTCCAGGCCGTCGCCCGCCAGGACGTGCGCCGGGCCCTGCGCCAGCAGAGCGAGGCCCTCTGTCTGCAACAGGCCCCCCGCAGCAGCTTTAGCTGGCTGGAGCCGCCCCGCAACGCCAACGAAATCAAGCCGGAGCCCTACCCGCTACTGGAGGAAGCCGACCTGCTCAGCGATCCCAAAGACGTGCTGGAGCAGGAGGAGCGGCTGCTGAACCCCGCCCCCACAGCACCGGCTCAGCCCGGCGCCAGTAGCGACTGAAGCGGCGCAGATCCACCGGTTCCGGCAGCACCACGAAGGGTTCAGGCTCCAGCACCTGAACCGGCAAGTGGGCAGCTATCTGCTCCCGCAACAGCCCAAAGCGCGGATCCACCCCAGCGCTGGTGACCACGCCATCAGCCCCATGGCGGCTAGCGAAGCTCAGCACCTCCTGGGCCACGTCGCCGTGGCGGAGGGTAACCGGCAGCTCCAGCAAGGACTCGTAGAGAAACCCCAGCCGCTTGAGGCTGAGGCGCTGGGTCTCAATGAGCTCCCGGTCGAACACGAACAGCGCCGGCGCCTCCCGATGAGCCACCAGAGAGGGATTGGTAGGGCCAAGGGCCTCGTCATGGATCCAGAGCACGGGCCTCAGCACGGTCCGGCTCCTGGGAACAGGTCTGCCTGCAACTGCTCGTAGCTGGCTTCAAAGGGGCAGCCAGCACCAGCCAGGGCGCAGTCGCGGCAAAAGCGGCCGGAGCTGAAGCGCTCCAGGTTTTCCCGGTTAAACACGTAGGGCTTGCTGCTGAAGCTGCTGGCTACCCACTGCCAGCTGAGGTTGTTGCTGGCTGGATCGCCATCAAGCAAATGCTGGAGAAACCAGCGGGCACCAACTTGCCACTGGATCCGCCGCCAGTGCACCACGTAGGCCGCCAGCCACATCCGGGCGTGGTTGTGCAGCCAACCGGTAAGGATCAGTTCACTGGCGAAGCCATCCATGCAGGCCAGGCCAGTGTGGGCTGACAGCAGATCGGCCGGCAGCTCAGCGGCATAGCTCGCGCTGGAATGGCCGGTCTTGAGCGGCTCCTGGTCACGCCAGATGCCGTCACCAAGCTGGCGCCAGAGCCGCTGCCAGTAGTCGCGCCAACCCAGCTCACTTATTAATTTCTGAGCCGCTGCCTTCGGCTGCTTGCTCCGCTCCAGCCAGTCAAAAACAGCCTCACGAACCTCCACCAGGCTGAGTACGCCGTGGCGGATATGGGGTGAAAGTCGCGTCACAGCTCCCCCCAGATGGTTTCGGTTACGGCCATATGCAGCCGGATCGATGCCGGCCAGAGCCTTTTCAGCTGCTCGGCGCCCGCCCTGCATTGGACTCAACCCACCTGGTGCCTCAGGAAAGAGCTGGCGCAGGATCGCTGCCATCTCATCGCGATTAGCGAACTGGCGAGGCAAATCCCCGGGTAGGAGAGAATCAACCGATTGCATCCTTAAGGCTCCCGCCCACTGCATCCATGCTCCTCGATCTGCGCGGCAAAAAAGCCCTGGTTACCGGCATCGCTAACAACAAGTCGATCGCCTGGGGCATTGCTCAGCAGCTGCATGAGGCCGGAGCTGAGTTAGGGGTTACTTATCTACCCGATGAGAAAGGCCGCTTCGAGGGCAAGGTGCGCGAGCTCACCGCACCGCTAGCTCCCAGCCTGTTCGAACCGCTGAACGTACAGGCCCCCGCCCAAATAGAGGCTGTGTTTGCACGGGTCAAGGAGAAATGGGGCTCGATCGACGTGCTTGTGCACTGCCTCGCCTTCGCCGGCAAGGAGGAGCTAACCGGCGACTACTCCGCCATCAGCCCCGAGGGCTTCGCCCGGGCCCTGGAGGTGAGCGCCTACTCCTTGGCCCCCCTATGCCGCTTTGCCAAACCCCTTTTCAACCCTGGCGGCAGCGTGATCACCCTTAGCTACCTAGGGGCTGAGCGGGCTATCCCCAATTACAACGTGATGGGCGTAGCCAAGGCGGCCCTTGAGGCCTCGGTGCGCTATTTAGCTGCCGAGCTGGGCCCGGAGAAGCAAGTGCGCGTAAACGCCATCAGCGCCGGTCCTATCCGCACACTGGCCAGCAGCGCCATCGGCGGCATCCTCGACATGATCCACAACGTGGAGGCAAAAGCGCCCCTGCAACGCACCGTCACCCAGGCGGAAGTGGGCAATACCGCCGCCTTCCTGGCCAGCCCGCTTGCATCCGGCATAACCGGCCAGGTGATCTATGTGGACGCCGGCTACTGCATCACGGGAATGTGAGCGGCACACTGGAGTAGAAGGAGATCCTTATGCGCACAGGCAGCATCCATCGCGTCACAGGCGAAACCGACGTTTGCGTAAGCCTGGGGCTCGACGGCAGCGGCCGCTGCGAAGTGAATACAGGCGTGCCCTTCCTTAACCACATGCTCCACCAGATCAGCAGCCACAGCCTGATCAACCTGGAGATCAAGGCGATTGGGGACACCCATATCGACGATCACCACACCAACGAAGACGTTGGCATTGCCGTTGGCCAGGCCCTGGCTCTGGCCTTAGGCGACCGGCGCGGCATCCACCGCTTCGGTCACTTCGTAGCTCCGCTAGATGAGGCCCTGGTTCAGGTGGCACTGGACTGCAGCGGCCGGCCCCACCTCAGCTATGGGCTAACTATCCCGGCCCAGAAGATCGGCAGCTACGACACCGAGCTGGTGAAGGAGTTCTTCGTGGCGGTATCCAACAACGCCGGGCTCACCCTGCACATCCGCCAGCTTGATGGGGTGAATTCCCACCACATCGTGGAGGCCTGCTTCAAGGCGTTTGCGCGGGCACTGCGGCAGGCGACGGAGCTCGATTTGCGCCGGGCGGACGCGGTGCCGAGCAGCAAGGGTGTGCTGGCTTAACCCTGATCAGACTCCCGCGACCACAGAAACAATCCCAGCCGCTCGGCATCTGCCATCGTCTGCTCCGCATCCAGCAACAGGGCACTGCGGGCTTCCCAAGCGATGCCGGCCAGGCCTGCTGCCGCAGCCTTGGCCACGGTGGTGGGGCCTATGCCGGGCAGGTCCATGCGCCTGTCTTGGTTGAGCTTGGGCGCCTTGTAGAGCACCCCGGAGCTGCCTGTATTCGGCCGCTCCGGGCGCGTAGCTGCAACCCAATCGAGCATGGCGTCAGTACCCGGCAAAGCCTCGGTCGCAAGGCACAACCCCTTGGCCACAACAGCTCCCTGGCCCACATCCACTTGGGAAATGACCTCGACGATGTAGGCGGCTCGCTCCACATCGGCCCGATCCAGATCGCTGGGCACCCTGCTGGCATACAGACCCGGCTCAGGTAACAGGTTCGGCGCCACATCTTCGATGCCCACCACCTTCAGGCCGTGCTCCTCGATAATCTGGGCAAGCGCTCGCAGGGAGGCGTCATCGCCATTACGGAGCGAAGCCAGGATGCGTGGTGCCGCCATCAAGGTGGAGCCCTCAAAGCGCAACAAATTGAGCGACCGCGGCCGCACAAACTTGCCCACCATCACGATCTGCTCAATGCCGCGCTGCTGCAGCGACTTGATGAAGCCGATTGAGCGCTCAAAGAAAAATTCCTCAGCCGCTGGAACCTCCACTACTAGGCCATGGGGGTAGCAGGCGATATGGGGCCGCCCCGCACGGCTGAGAGCCTCCGAGAGCATCCGAGGTAACACGCCCTCACCAGCAATGATCGCGACGGTCGGATCACCCATTAGGGCCGGAACTTCTCCGCGGATTGATATCAAGGCAGTCAAATGCCCTACACCCTCGCCTCGCACCTACAGGTGGACAGGTCTTGTGGCGTCATGGCCCCAAAAGCCTCTTATTGAGAGCCTCAAGCAGGGCCTCAGGGGTGAGCCGCTGATCAGCCTGCTCAGCGGCAGCGCGAAGATTCTTAAGCCCCACAACCCCTTCGACAACCTCCTGCTCGCCAATAACCGCCGCCCAACATGCACCGGATCGGTCGGCCCGCTTGAATTGCTTTGCGAAGGCCGCGCCACTGGCATCCCTCTCCACCGCCAGCCCGGCCTGGCGGCAGCGCCGCGCCAGGGCCAGGGCCTGGGCTGCCGCGGCCTCACCACGGCTAACCACATAGAGATCGAGGACGGGAGCGGCAACCGCCGAAGATTCACTCTGGCTGAGCAGCAACACCAGTCGCTCCATCCCCAGGGCCCAGCCAATCGCCGGCGTGGCCGGCCCGCCCAGCTGCGGCACCAGGCCGTCGTAGCGACCACCACCACACACCGTGCCCTGCGCTCCCAGCTGGCTACTGGTGATCTCAAAAGCTGTATGGCTGTAGTAGTCGAGGCCTCTCACTAGACGGGGGTTGAGCGCAAACGGAATACCCAGAACCGTGAGGGCCTGCTGCACCGCCGCAAAGCGTGCCTGGCTGCCATCGCTGAGCGCGGACGCAAGGCTGGGGGCCTCCGCCAGCAGGTTCTGGGTATCAGGGTTCTTGCTGTCCAGCACCCGCAGGGGGTTGCTGGCAATCCGGGCCTGGGAATCTGTATCGAGCTGGTCGCGCCGCTGCTCCAGCCAGGCCACCAGCACCTCGCGGTAACGGGCACGGTCTTCGCTACTGCCGAGGGAATTGAGCTGCAGCTCCAGCCCACCCACCCCCAGCTCAGCCAGCAAATCCCAGGCCACGGAAATGGCCTCCACATCACTGCTTGCATCTGCAAAACCGAGCAGCTCCACCCCGATCTGGTGGAACTGACGCAGCCGGCCCGCCTGGGGGCGCTCGTATCGGAACATCGGCCCGCCATACCAGAGGCGCTGGGGGCCCTGGCTCAGCAGGCCGTGTTGGATGGCCGCCCGAACCACAGACGCCGTGCCCTCCGGCCGCATGGTGCAGCTGCGCTCGCCACGGTCGAGGAAGGTGTACATCTCTTTGCCCACAACGTCGGTGGCCTCGCCAATGCCGCGGGCAAACAGCTCGGTAACCTCCAGCAGAGGGGTGCGGATCTCAGTGATGGCACTGCGGCGAAAGTGCTCGCGGGCCGTAGCCTCCACGAGCTGCCACAGGGCAATCCGCTCTGGCAGCAGATCGGCCATGCCACGCAGGCTCTGCAGCGATGCCAATCCGAAAAGAGCAAGTGAGGTGAGTCTGCCTGCCTGCGCTCAGGCAGGCTTCAAGGGAATTTAGTAGCTGCTGACGTTGTCGATCTCCAACACCCTTTCACCCTGGGCCAAAAGCTGGCGGAAGTAGGCAATCGTGGGTTCCAGCCCTTGCGCCAGTGCCACCGTGGGCTGCCAGCCCAGCTCCTGCTGAGCCAGCTCGATCACCGGTTGCCGTTGCAGTGGATCATCAGCCGGCAGCGGTTCACACGTCAGCGGCAAGTCGGGGTTTATCCGAGAGCGCACCAGCTCGGCCAGCTGGCGGATCGTGAATTCACCGGGGTTGCCGATGTTGATTGGGCCGGTATGAGAGCCGTTCATCAACCGGATCAGCCCCTCCACCAAATCGTCCACGTAGCAAAAAGACCGGGTCTGACTGCCATCGCCATACAGGGTGAGTGGCTCGCCTTTAAGGGCCTGCACGATGAAGTTGCTGACCACCCGGCCGTCGTCGGGAAGCATCCGCGGCCCATAGGTGTTGAAGATCCGCGCCACCCGGATCTCGGTGCCATGCATGCGCCGATAGTCGAAGCAAAGCGTTTCGGCGATCCGCTTGCCCTCGTCGTAGCAGCTGCGGATACCGATCGTGTTGACGCAGCCCCGGTAGCTCTCGGGCTGGGGGTGCACCTCCGGATCGCCATAGACCTCGCTGGTACTTGCCAGCAGCAGCCGGGCGCCCACCCGGCGCGCCAAGCCCAGCATGTTGTACGTGCCCAGGAAGCTGGTTTTGGCTGTTTTGATCGGGTTGAACTGGTAGTGCACCGGCGAAGCCGGGCAGGCCAGGTGCCAGATCCTGTCCACCTCAAGCTTGATCTGCTCGGTGACATCGTGGCGAATCAGCTCAAAACGCGGATGGCCGATCCACTGGCTGATATTGGGCTTACGGCCAGTGAAGTAGTTGTCGAGGCAGATCACCTCCTCTCCGGCATCCATCAGCCGGTCCACCAGGTGCGAGCCCACAAAGCCGGCACCGCCGGTGATCAGGTTGCGGGGAAGTGAAGCAGGCATGGCTCAGCCCTCCCCCACGGTCCAAACGTTCAACCCAGCCGCCCGCGCTGCAGCCGCGTCGGCTTTGGCCCGCGCATCAAACAGCCAAGCCGGCCGCCGCATCAGCGCCGCCACCGCTGGCCAATCGACCTGGGCAAACTTCTGCCATTCGGTGAGCAGCAGCAGGGCATCGGCGCCACTGGCGGCCTGAAGCACCTCCGGCACCTGCTGCCAGCTGCCATCGCCATCGCCGGCCGGTTGGTCCAGTTCCCTAGCCATCTGGCTCTCGTTCACCTTGGGATCAACTATCTGGAGCACCGCTCCCTCCTCCAGCAGGTCTCTACAGATCCTGATCGCCGGCGATTCACGAGTGTCATTGGTATCGGCCTTAAAAGCAAACCCCAGCACGCCGATCCGCTTGCCACTCACCGTGCCAAACAGCTTGCTGATCACCAGTCGTGCAATGCGCTGCTGCTGCCAATGGTTGAGCTTCACCACCTGCTCCCAGTAGGCGGCAACTTCTTCCAGCCCGTAGTGCCGGCATAAATACACCAAATTCAAGATGTCCTTTTTGAAGCAGCTGCCGCCAAAGCCCGGACCCGCCTGCAGAAACTTCTCGCCAATGCGGCTGTCGGCGCCAATCGCCCTGGCCACCTCGCGCACGTTGGCGCCAGTGGCCTCACAAAACGCCGCAATGCTGTTGATTGAGCTAATCCGCTGCGCCAAAAAGGCATTAGCCGCGAGCTTGGAGAGCTCGCTGCTCCAAAGGTTGGTGCGCAGGATCTTCTGGGGCGCCACCCACTGGCCGTAAATCGCCGACAGGGCCTCGATCGCCTCGGAGTCGTGGCCACCGATCAGCACCCGATCTGGCATCTCCAGATCGGCAATAGCTGTGCCCTCCGCCAGAAACTCCGGATTGGAGAGCACCGAAAAGCTCTTGGCCGGCTGGGTTTCGCCTACACCACTGCCCTCAGATGCGAAGAGGATTTGCTGAATCACCTCAGCAGTGCGCACCGGCAGCGTGCTCTTCTCCACCACGATCGTGTGACCCTGGGCAGCTTTTGCCACCGTGCGGGCACACGCCTCCACCCACTTCAGGTCGCTGGCCTGGCCGGCACCCAGCCCTTTCGTTTTGGTGGGGGTATTCACCGAGATGAACACCAAATCCGCCACAGCGATTGCCTCCTCCACCGCCGTAGAAAAGTACAAATTGCGGCCCCGGCAGCGGCCCAGCACCACATCAAGACCCGGCTCGTACACCGGTAGGCGGCTTAGATCGGCGCCATTCCAGGCTGCAATCCGCTCAGCGTTGAGGTCCACCACAGTCACCTGCACATCCGGGCAGCGATCTGCAATCACCGCCATCGTTGGGCCGCCTACGTAACCCGCTCCTATGCAGCAGATAGAGCGGATGGTGGGCAATGCCATGAAACGTAGTAGCCAGAACGAGAGACTATTCCTTATGCATCAATTAACTCCATGGCCCAGCTGCTAATCACCGGAGGTGCTGGCTTCATCGGCAGCCACAGCTGTCTGGTGCTGCTGGAGGCGGGCCACAACTTGGTGGTGCTGGATAACTTCGACAACAGCTCAGCCGAGAGCCTGAATCGCGTGCTGGAACTCGCCGGCCCCTCCGCAGCAGACAGGCTGCAGGTGGTGGAGGGCGATATTCGCTCCGCGACAGATCTGGAGCGGGCCTTCGAGGCGGCCCCGGCCGGCAAGCCAATCTCAGCCGTGGTCCACTTCGCCGGCCTTAAGGCTGTGGGTGAATCGGTGCGAGAACCTCTGCGTTACTGGGACGTGAACCTCTGCGGCACGCGCCAGCTGCTTGAAGCAATGCAGGCCCATGGCTGCCGCAGCCTGGTGTTCAGCAGCAGCGCCACCCTCTACGGCATGCCGGAACTGGTGCCAATCCCAGAAAGCGCCCCAATCCAGCCGATCAACCCCTACGGCCACAGCAAAGCTGCGGTGGAGCAGCTGCTGGAGGATCTGGCGGCCAGCGA
>JAQCGH010000017.1 GCA_027620015.1 Cyanobacteriota bacterium | reverse complement strand
CAGGATTGCCAAAGCCTTGTTATGGGCATTGTCGACTAGGGAGCGAACCTCCTTATCGATCGCTTGGGCCGTGGCGTCACTCACCACCCGGCGAGGGTTGTTGTTGCCACCTAGGAAGCGGCTGCCGCCTTGCTTGTCGTAGGCCAGAGGGCCGAGGGTTTCGCTCATGCCGAAGGTGCCCACCATCTGCTCGGCGATATCGGTAGCGCGTTGCAGGTCGTTGGCGGCGCCGGTGGTGACCTTGCCAAACACCACCTCTTCGGCGCTGCGGCCGCCCAGCAAGGTGGCAATTTGACCTTCGAGATCTTCCTTGGAATTGAGGAAGCGTTCTTCTGTGGGCAACTGCAGGGTGTAACCCAGGGCACTCATGCCGCGGGGCACGATCGAGATCTTGGCTATTTTGCTGCCGCCCGGCATTAGGTGGCCAACAATGGCGTGGCCGACTTCGTGATAAGCAACCACTTTTTTCTCATCGGGTTGCAGCACCCGGCTCTTTTTCTCAAGACCAGCCACCACTCGTTCAATCGCCTCGTTGAGGTCGGCCTGCTCCACCTGAGTGCGATAGGAGCGGGCGGCGAGCAGGGCCGCTTCGTTCACGAGGTTGGCCAGGTCAGCGCCGGCAAAGCCGCTGGTGGCTTGAGCAATCTTGTCGAGATCGACGGCGCTGGAGAGCTTCACTTTCTTGGCGTAGATCTCCAGAATCAGCTTGCGACCCGAGAGGTCGGGGCGATCCACAAGCACTTGGCGGTCGAAACGGCCTGGCCGTAATAGTGCGGCATCAAGGGTTTCGGGCTGGTTTGTTGCAGCCAGCACGATCACCGGCTTCTCTTGGCCGGCAAAGCCATCCATCTCCGTGAGCAGCTGGTTGAGGGTCTGTTCGCGTTCATCGTTGCCGCCGACCACACCCATCGAGCCAGAACGACTCTTACCAATGGCATCGAGCTCGTCGATAAAAATGATGCAAGGCGCTTTTTTCTTGGCTTCTTCAAATAGATCGCGCACTCGGGCAGCGCCAGCACCAACAAACAGCTCCACGAATTCGGAGCCAGAAATAATGAAGAAGGCCACGCCTGCTTCACCTGCAACAGCTTTCGAGAGCAGGGTTTTGCCAGTGCCGGGTGGACCCACAAGCAGCACACCCTTGGGAATACGGGCGCCGATGGCGGCGTAGCGCTCAGGTTTTTTGAGGAAGTCGACAATCTCGGCGAGCTCTGCCTTGGCCTCATCCACTCCGGCTACATCGGCAAAGGTGACCCGCGATTCTTCATCGGGTACATAAACCTTGGCTTTGCTCTTGGTGAAGCTCAAAGCTCCCTGGGCACCACCTCCCATCTGACGGCGAGCGAAGAACTGCAACACCAAGATGAAGATCAGCGGCGGAACTACCCAGCTCAAGGCGGTGGTTAAGAAGCTCGGCTTCTGAGGTGGCGCTGCGGCGAACTCAACCCCGTGCGACTCGAGCCGCTGGGGCAGATCCATGTCGAAGATCGGCGTGGTTGAAAGCACCGTGGGAGCCCCCTCCTCTTCGGGCTCTTTGAGCTCGTAGCGGATCTGGTCTGAAGTGATGTAGGCCCGTTTGACGTTGCTGCCGTTCACCTGGTCGATGAACAGGGAGTAGGGCACCCGAGGCACCTGGACGGCTTGATTGGGTAGGAAGTTGCTGAAAAGCAGCAGCACACCAAAACCGATCAACACGAGGTTGATGATTCCAAATCGGCGGTTAGGGCGGTTGTCGTCCTGGCGGATCGCCATGGTGCGGCAGCCAAAGGTTCAACCAAACTAGAGCTGTGGTCCCCTGGTCGTTTCGGCGGCGGGTTGGGAGAACCGAACGAGTCCCCAATCCCCCTATGTGTGGCTGCTATTCCCTCTGTGTAAGTTTTGATCGCTTACAGCCCCGTTTGCAGGGGCCTCTGCCGCCAGGGCTGGCAGCCCATTACGCGCCGCGCAAGCAAGTGCTCCCTGGCGAACCTCTGCTGATCCAGCGCCAGGAGAATGGCCAGCCGCAGGTGGGGCTAGCCCTTTGGGGACTACTACCCGACTGGGTCAAGGATCCCGTCACCGCCCATCGCTGCCTGCATGCCCGTGCTGAGACGGTGGCTTTCAAACCCAGTTTCCGTGCCGCCTGGCGCCATCGCCGTTGTTTGATTCCTGCCGATGCTTTTTGGGAGCAGAGCCAGTGGCTGCGGCGCCGCGATGGCGATTTGTTTTGGCTTGCAGGGCTGTGGGAGCGCTGGATAGGCCCTGATGGCAGTGAGCTTGATAGCTGTTGCGTTCTCACCACCGCTCCAAATTCCCTTTTGGCGCCAATCCACCGGCGCATGCCGGTGGTGATTCCCAATGGCCTGGAGCAGGCCTGGCTCGAGCCCACCGATGGCCATGGACTGCGGGCCCTCGAACCGCTGCTGCTGCCCTGGGATGGGGGCGACTGGCAGGTCGATGGAGGAGCGATGGCGCTAGACCAACCCCAATTAGAACTTGACCTATGAGCCTCGAGCGTCTCAACGCCTTTTTGGCGCATGTCCGGCAATCTTCCCCGCTTGCGACCCAGCTAGCGGAGCCTCTGGAGCTGCAGGAGCGAGCTGGAACCGAAGGTCGGCAACTCACAATTTTATCTACTCCTGATGGCAACTCCTGAGCTGGTTGGCGCCTACCCCCGCCCACCGGCCCTGGTTGAGAGCACCCAGCTGGTGCGGGTTGAGGCCCTTGGCCAGCTTCTGGCCGAGAGCCGGCGCAGTTTGCGGGTGCTGGAAACCTTTCACCCACCCACCTACTACCTGCCGCCTGAGGCGGTGCGCCAGGAGCTGCTTTTGCCCAGTAGCGGCGCCAGTTTTTGCGAGTGGAAGGGGGTGGCGCGTTACCTCGATGTGGTGCTGTACGCGGGTGGCACGGCCGAGCGCCAGCTGCGGCGGGCGGTGTGGACCTACACCGAACCCACCCAGGCATTTGCTGCTCTGGCCGGTTGGTTTGCGGTGTACCCAGTCTTAATGGACGGTTGCTGGCTGGATGGTGAACCCGTGCGGCCCCAGCCCGGCGGCTTCTACGGCGGCTGGATCACCTCCCAGGTGCAGGGGCCTTTCAAGGGTGATCCCTTACATCCGGAGCTCGTATGAGCAGCCTGGTGGGGAAGGGCATTGAGCCACCGGACTGCTCCACCACCTCGCCGATCAACAGTAGGGCTTGCTGCCGCAGGGCCCAGGCGGAGTGGATATCACTGCTGGCGGCAAAGCAGAGCAGTCGCAGCTGAAGACTGGACTCGCCGTAGCCAACGAAGTGGGCTAGCTGATCTTTGGCTGGGTCTAGGCCGGGCAAGCTTGAGAGGCGCTGCTCCAGGTTTTGGGTGATCGTGGCGACGCGCTCCCGGTCGGCGTAGCTGAGGCCAAATTCGATCCAGATGCGGCGGTTGTCGATCTGGGCCAGGTTCAGGATTGCTTGGCTGGTGAACACCCCATTCGGCACATAAATGCGCTGGCGTTCCGGATCGCGCAGCTCGGTGTAAAACCAGCCCACCTGCTCCACCGTCCCAAGCAAATTCAGGCCGGGCAGGTTGATGGTGTCGCCGAGCATGAAGGGGCGGTTGACGTAGAGGCTCAAGCCACTGAGGCCGTTTTCCACGATGGTGCGGGCGCCGAAGCCCAGTGCCGCCGCTCCAAAGCCCCCTGCGGTGATCAGCACTCCCGCCGATACACCAAGCAGATCTAGGCCCATCACCAGCACCAACAGCAGGGCTGCTGTGGTCAGCAGCTTGTCGAGCACGTCGAATAGGAACAGCTGATCCTTGCTTGAGAGGTGCGGCAGCAACTGGGCGGCGTAGTGCTCGGCGCGCTGTTTGAGCTCTCTGCGCCAGCGCAGCAGTGTCCAAATCACGCCGATGGTGAGCAGCAGATTGCGCACCTCCAGGCCAGCCAGCCACCAGCCCGCGCTGCTAAGCAACACCGTGCCCGCCAGGCTGACTCGCCCGCTCAGCAGCAGGGCTTGGCCGAGGGAGCCGCTGTGGCAGCGCCTGCCGAGTCGGTCGAGCAGCAGCCAGGTGCCTAGGGCCAGCAACACTCCCGCCAGGGGAAGTTGCAGATCGAAGGGCAATTTTGCGGCGATCACGGCTCTAGACCTGCAGGTGAGCTGAGTTGCCAGAGCAGATCGCTGCCCAGGCGCTGGGATGTTTGCGCTTGCCAGCTGAGTATCTGGTCCATAGATGTAAAACCCAGCTCTCCAAGGGGAGTGCGGGCCGGCTGGCCGCCCATCAGCTTTGGGGCAATCACAGCGGCCAGCTCCTGAACGCAGCCATCGGCCAAAGCGGCAGCGGCTAGTTCGGGACCGCATTCCCAGAGCACCTGGTTGCAGCCCCGCAGCGCTAAGGCCTCCAGAAGCAGTTGGGGGCTGCAGACTTCTAGCTCCAGTCGGGGCACGCCCCGGTTATCTAGGGCAGCTGCGGCTGCGGCTGGAACCTCTGGCCCATGCACCACGAGCGTGGCAGCGGCACTTAAATCCCAGAGCGCAGCCTTGGCAGGGAGCTCCAGGCGGCGGCTGAGCACCACCCGCAGCGGCTCGGGCTGGCGTTGGCCGCGGCTAGTTAGTAGGGGATCGTCTGCGCGCACTGTGCCGCCGCCGACGATCACCGCATCGCAGCGGGAGCGCAGCTGGTGCACCCAATCGCGGGCCTCGGGGCCACTGATCCACTGGCTGGAGCCATTGCTCAAGGCAGTGCGGCCATCGATCCCCATGGCCCACTTGAGGATGCCCAAGGGGCGGCCGCAGCGGATGCGGTGAATGAAGGCTCGGTTGAGCCTGCGGGCCTCGGCTTCGGCTACGCCTGTAATCACCTCGATGCCAGCGGCGCGTAGCTGGGCTACCCCGCCTCCAGCTACTTGGGGGTTGGGATCGGCCATCGCCACCACCACCCTGGTGATACCAGCGGCGATCACCGCCTGGCTGCAGGGGGGGGTGCGGCCGTGGTGGCAGCAGGGCTCCAGGTTCACCACCAGGGTGCCGCCGCGGGCGCGCTCGCCTGCCTGGGCCAGGGCGCCCACCTCGGCGTGGGCTTCGCCGGCCCTGGAGTGGTAGCCCTCGCCCACCAGCGCTTCGCCGGCATCGAGCACCACCGCACCCACCAGAGGGTTTGGGCTGGTGTTGCCGGCCCCCAGCTCAGCGAGCTGAAGGGCCCTCTGCATCCAGGGGCGCCAGGGATTCGGGAAGGGTGGCACTGAAGAGATGGACGCCATCGCTGGGTTTAGGAATTCAATGCTGGCTCTTCTGGTTCTGCTGGCTAGGCCATAGGCAGGCTGCGCCATTCAGCCACCACAAACGGCGGCACCGGCAACTCCACAAACACCCCAGGCAGCACCAGACGTAGAGGTCTGTCTTGCCTCAAATCGGCTAGCAGTGGTGCCAGATCAAACTCGGCGGCCGCGGCGCGACCATCAACAGCTAGCTGGGGGTTGGCCCGGGTGACATCGGCTAGTTCCCAGAGGAAGTGGCCGCTACGCACCTGCAGTGATGTGGGGTGGTCAAGACGCACTTTGCCGGGGTAGCCCACGATGCGCAGCTTCAGGGGGCCGCCCGGGGGGCCTTCGCGGTATGCCACCAACTGCCAGCTCTGATAGTCGAGGTCGCGCAGGCTCTCGAGGCTGCGTACCACCGGGGTGCCGTTCTCGTCGTTGTGGGCGTGCACTAGGGCCTGGGCCGGGGTGAGCAGGCTCAGCCAGAGCGTTAGCGCCAGCAGGGGTGACAGCAGTAAGGAGATCAGGCTCTTCATGGTTGGCGCTCTGCACCTGGAATTGCTTGCCAGTTGGTGTGGGTAGCCCATAGGCCCCAGATCGCCATTGCGCGTAGGTAGTGGCAGGCGCGGAAGGTTTTCACGCCAGTGATCGCCTCTGGGGTGCGGAACTGCATGCCGCCGCTGTACACCTGCTCCACTACGGCGCCGGTGATGGCAAAGGCCGTGCTGGTTTCTCCCATTAGGCGGTAGTAGGCCGCCAGGCCGAAGTTGATACCGGTCCAAACTTCAAGGGGATGAGTGCCATTGGGATCGAGGGGGGTGCCATCGCGGCGCAGGCCGTTGGCTACCCCGAGCTTGCCGCCCTGGAAGCCCTCAAAACACGACTCTTTAATGGCCTTGAGCGCACTGCGGGAGCGCTCATCAGTTACCACGGCGGGCAGTCCCAGAAGGCGGGCGTAGAAGTCGCCGCAGAGCTGGTCTGCCATCACCACCGGCGTGCCGCTCTCGGCATCGATCTTGTAAAACTCACCGTTCCATAGCAGTAGGTCGAAGTTCGCACGCGACTGCTCCAGCCAGCCACCCAGTTGGCGCTGTTCACCGCTGGTGTCTAGCCCTAGATCCAGTTGCAGTTGCTGGGCTATCGCCAGCCCCGCCTCCAAGGCGGCGATCCAGAGGGCGCCGCAGTAGGCGCTGACGCCTTTGAGCGGCCAGTCATCGAATGTTTGGTCGGGGGCGCCGCCGTTGTCGGGCAGGCCGTCGTTGTTTATATCGAAGGTTTTGAGGTAGGTGAGGGCCTGGACGGCCGCCGGCCAGCACTCGGCCAGGAAGCCGAGGTCTGGGCCGCTGGGGGCGAGTTTGAAGGTGCGCCACACCTGCAAAACGTAGTCGCTGGCCAGATCTTTCCAGAGATTGCAGTCTTGATAGGCGGTGTAATTGGTGGCCTCAAAGGGCCGCTCGTTTGGGGCGCCGAGATCGTGAGGGGTAGCGCCGGCCAGCTTGCGGGCTGCCTCCACCCGACCCTTTCCCTGGGTGAAATACCAGCCGATCGGCCGAAGCGTGGCGTCGGCAGCAGGGATGGCACGGGCGAAGCTGCGCAGCACGGCCTTGTCGAGTTCGGGCCAGAGCTGCAGAAGGGCAAAAGAGCCGTAAAGCCGCACATCGAGGCTCTCGTACCAGGAGTAGTCAAGACACTCGAGCACGCCAAATTGACCAACTGGATCGCCCGCTGCAGCGGCGGTCCAGAGGCTGCCGCCACTGGCTAGGTCGTAGAGCTCGTTGAACAGCGCCATCCGCAGCGGTTCGGGCAGATCATTGCGCTCGAGCACCGGCTTTTGCCAGGTTTCGATTTGACTGCGCCAGTCACGCCAGTCGCGCAGGGCTTCGGCGGCGATGGCGGCGGCGGCGGCGCCACTACTGCCGTGGAAGTCGGTGTAGCGGCGCAGAGCGTGGCTGCCGGTGGCGAAGGCCGTGACAGGCAGGTCCCAGGAGATCACCAAGGGGATTTCGATGCTTGCCCCCGGCTCCAGGCAGCACTTCACCGCAAGGGCGGCGCTGGCAGGGTCACCATCGCCACTGCGGCGGTCGTTGTTGCTATTTGGAATTGAGCCGTCGCGTGCGAAGGGTTCCCAGAGTTCAGACCCACTGCCGCTGGGATCCCAGCGGCTGCAGCGCTGCACCTCCAGGTGGTCGGCGGTGGCGATGCACCACTGGCCCTGGCCTTCAGCTATGGGGTTGGCGCGCTCACCATCAAGCAGTACTCCCTTGAGCCCTGGCTGCTCTACCCAGGTGTTGCGGTGGTCCTTGCTGCGGCCAATCGCCGGCACGTAGTTGTGCTCTGGGCTGCCGTCGTCTCGAAACTTGACTGAGGCTGTGGGGTCTGTGTTGGTGAACCAGCCCGTGGTGTTTCGCCAGCTCAGCAGCAGGGAAAGCTCGAGAGGCCGCTTGGTGGGGTTGGAGAGCGTCCAGACGAACACCGCCACCGGGTAGCTGGTGCGCTGGTAGTCGCCCGGCAGGATCGGACTGAAGGCTTCGCAGCTCACCTCGGCTTGGAACACACCCGTGTACCGGGTGCTGCTGATCGGGTAGCGGGCGGCGTAGGTGCCGGTTATCTGCTTGGCACTGCTGGCTGGATACCAGCTCCAGGCGCTCAAGGGTTCGCCGGCTGCGGGCCTGGATGCATCAGCCTCCGGCTTCACCGCTAGGGCATGGGCGCGGCTCTGGTCGCCGTCGGTTTCAAACAGGGCGAACTGGCAGTCGGGCAAGTTGCCAAACCAATGCTCGCCGCCATCGAGGTGCCAGAGGTTGAAGGAGCCATCGGGAGCGCGGCCGATGCAGCCTGCGCCAAAGCCCCCCAGGGGCATGCCGTGGTTGGGGCCGTCATCGAGGTTGCTGGCGTAGCGCACCGTGTAGGGCTGCTCCCACCCAAGGCCAAAGGCCCTGCTCCAGCTACTGCTGCCAGTGGTGGGAGCCCCGTTGCCCTTCAGCAGCGATGTAAGGGCTGAAAGGCCAAAGCGCGCCATGGGGGCAGAAAGGGTGCGCATAGCTTGTCAGAGGTCGCTGGCTATAGCGCTTGGCTAAGCATCATGGCTTTATTGACAGTGGGGCGCCCTGGCTGAACTGGCCGTGTTGGAGATAGTCGGCACAGATGCCGGGGGGGTGGCTGCGCTCCCGGACCGCAGCCTCGCCTTAGTGCGAGCTGCCCAGCTGCTGCTTGCCCCCCAGCGCCTGCTGGCGGAGCTTGGCCCCTGGTGGCAGGCCGAGCAGGCGGCCGGCCGTATCCCTGTGGAGAGATCTTGTCCCGCTCTCCTGGCCAGCGACCGGTCAGAACAGATTTTTGGTCCGCTGCAGCAAGCCCTGGCCAGCGGCGAGCCGGCAGTGCTGCTGGCCAGTGGCGACCCGCTCTGGTTTGGCATTGGCCGCCTTCTGCTGCAGCACTTCCCGGCGGCCCAGCTGCGCTTTCACCCCGCCCCCTGCTCGCTGCAGCTGGCCTTTGCCCGCCTTTGCCGCCCCTGGCAGGACGCCAGCTGGATCAGCCTGCACGGCCGCGACCCCGAACCCCTGGCCGCCGCCCTGCAGAAGCGCCCCAGCGCCCTGGCGGTGCTCACCGACCCAAGCCGCGGTGGGGCCGAGGAAGTGCGGCGGATTCTGGCGGCCTCAGGCCTGGAGGCCGCCTATGCCTTTTGGCTGTGCGAGCGGCTGGGCCATTCGGCGGAGCGGGTGCAGCGGTTGGAGCCCGGGGCTCCCTTGCCCCTGGACTGCGATCCGCTGCATCTAGTGCTGCTGATCGCCGAGTCCCCAGCGGGCGCTGCCGATCCGGCGACCCTGCCCCTGTTCGGTCTTGACGACGGCCTGTTCCTTCAGCACGACGATCGCCCGGGCCTGATGACAAAGCGTGAGGTGCGCATCCAGCTGCTGGCCGATTTGGAGTTGCCTGAGCTCGGTGTGCTTTGGGATATCGGCGCAGGGGTGGGTTCGGTTGGGCTGGAGGCGCTGCGGTTGCGCCCTGGCCTCAAGCTCTGGGCGATAGAGGTCCGCGGCGGCTCTGCAGCTCTTATCGCAGCCAATGCCGAGCGGCTGGGGGTGCGGCCGGCTGGTTTGCGCGAGGCCAAGGCCCCCGAGGCCTTGGCGGAGCTGCCCGATCCGGATCGGGTTTTACTCGGGGGTAGCGGCCGGGAGCGGGTGGCGGTGCTGACTGCGGTGCTGCAGCGGCTGCGACCGGGCGGTGTGGTGGTAATCCCCTTAGCCACGGTAGAAGCTTTGGCGGAGTTGCGGCCGCTGCTGGAGCAGGCTGGCTGCGCAGTGAAGGTGGCCCAACATCAGGCCTGGAGGGGTGCGCCACTGGCCGAAGGCACCCGCTTGGCGCCTCTTAATCCCGTGCTGGTATTGAAGGGCCGGCTGCCTTGATGGCTTCTATTCGCACTGCCGTGCCCACCTGAATGGACTGGGCAGCAGCCTGGCCAGCGGCCAGCTCCAGCACACCATCGACAGCCTGATCGGGGCCGTAGCTGCGGCAGGGCAAGTGCAGACAGGGTTTGGTGTGGGCTTCGATCGCCACTACTCGGCCGCCATGCACAAACAACATGTCAAGAGGCTCCCGGGTGCGGTGCATCCAGAACCGTGCCAGCGACGGCGGGTTGAATGGGAACCACATGCCCCGCAATGGCGCCAGTGCTGGCCGCAGCTGCAGGCCTTTGAACTGTTCGTGGGACTCATCGGCAACCTCCAGAGCGATGCAGCGATTAGGCGCCAGGCACCAGCGGGCCTCGATCGGTAGCCATTGGGGTGGCGGTGTGAAGCCGCAGAGCACGGCAGCCATCCCAGGCAGGGCAAGGAACAAGCGGCATCTGGCGGTCATTCTCGGCCCTCGATCTGGGGCGATTGCTCGCTTAGGCAGTAGCCCTGACCCCGGATGGTGTGGATCAGCCGTTGTTCGCCGCCCTCCTCAAGCTTCTGGCGCAGATAGCGCACATACACCTCAATCACGTTGCTGCTGCTGTTGCTCTCCTGCTGGTCATTCCACACATGACGCAGGATCAGATCCCGGCTCAACACGGTGCCCTTGCGTTCCAGCAGCAGCAGCAGCAGCTGGTATTCCCGCGAAGTCAGACCTACAGGCCTTTCTCCCCGTTGCACCTTGCGGGTGCTGGGGTTCAGCACTAGGTCGCCCACCTGCAATATCTGGGCTGGCACATTGGCCCGGCGGGTGAGATCTAGGTGCAACCGCAGTCGCATCAGCAGGTCGCTGGGGCCGAGGCTCGAAAGCCAGAAATCATCTGCTCCCGAGCTGAGGCAGTGAGCCCGGGCCTCCACAGTGTCTTCTTCCACGTTCAGCAGCACTGGTATTAGGCCCCACTGCTTCCGCAGGGAGGCGATGCTGCCGGAATCGCCGCTAGAGAGCAGCACCGCATCCGGTTTTGCTCCAACTGGCACAGGCCCCCTGCTGCACGAGTAGCCGGAAGCCTCCAGTCGTGGTGCCAGGGCATAGGCCTCCGGGCCCAGCAGCAGGATGTGGGGATCGTTCATGACCCTGTGCCGTTGATGGGCTTGGCCACGTGGGGCAGGCCCCAACCCAATTTGTTGCGCAGCACTTGGAAAAACTCGTGGTCGGCCAACCGCACGAAGCGAACCGGCTGCTCGCTGCGGCGCACCAGAATGCGATCCTCCGGCCAGATGTAACAACCGGCGCTGCCATCCACCACCATCATCAGTCGCTCTGGTGTGGCAGGAAATACGGTCACTGGCTCGCGGTCGCTGAAGACCAGGGCGCGCGAGGCAAGCGAATGGGGTGCGATCGGCGTGAGTTGCAGCACCGGGCAGTCGGGGGTGATCACCGGTCCACCGGCGCTAAGGGCGTAGGCGGTGGAGCCAGTTGGGGTGGCAAGAATCACCCCGTCGGCGGCGATATCAACGGGCGCATGGCGGCCGATGGCGATTTCAAAGTGGCACATCGATGTGAGCGGCTCGCGGTGCAAGGCCATTTCGTTGAGGCAGAGCACCTCCCAGCGCCGCTGCTCGCCGCGCATCACGCTGACGATCAGCATCGTGCGCTCCTCCACTGTCCACTCGCCGGATAGCACCTGCTCCAGGGCCCCCTCCAGCTGGTGCAGGTAGGCCTCCGCCAGGAAGCCCAGATGGCCAGTATTGACTGTGAGGATCGGTACGCCAACCGGAGCCGTTTGACGGGCTGCTGAAAGCACGGTGCCGTCGCCGCCAAGCACCACCGCCAGGCTTAGCTCCCGGTCGAAGCCCGCTGGCACGCAGGCCGCATAACCCCTGGTGCGTAGGTGCTGGTCGGGGTTGGCGAAACCCACCATGCCGCCGGAGCTGCTAACCCGCACCACGCCGTAGCCAGCCGCCGTAAAGCGCGCCTCGATGGCATCGGCGGTGGACAGTGCAAGGTCCTTGCCGTCATTCACGATCAGTCCGACGCGGGGCACCGATCGGGTAAGCGGAGTGCTTCCCGAGTTTATGGGGCGCCTCACAAACCGCCCAACTAAAACTGTTCCAGGAAGCGCAGGTCGCTGGTGTACAGGCGGCGAATGTCGTCGATGCCATGGCGCACCATGCAGAAGCGCTCGACGCCCAGGCCAGCGGCGAAGCCGCTCCAGCGCTCCGGATCGAGTCCCATTCCGGTAAGCACGGCGGGGTCGACCATGCCGCAGCCCATCACCTCCAGCCAGCGGCCACGCCATTGCACATCCACTTCCGCGCTGGGTTCGGTGAAGGGGAAGTAGCTGGCCCGAAATCGCACTGGTAGGTCGCCGAAGAATTGCTGCAAAAAGGCCGTGACGGTGCCACGTAAGTGGCTGAAGTCCAAACCCTCATCAATCGCCAGCACCTCCACTTGGTGGAACACCGGCGAGTGGGTGGCATCCACTGCGTCGCGGCGATAAACCCGCCCTGGGGCGATTACCCGCACCGGTGGTGGGTTGTTCTCCAGGTAGCGGATCTGCACCGGCGAGGTGTGGGTGCGCAGCAGCTTGCTATCGCCCAGGTAAAAGGTGTCCTGCATATCCCGGGCGGGGTGATGCTCGGGAATGTTGAGGGCCGTGAAGTTGTAGTAATCGCTCTCTATCTCTGGCCCCTCAGATACCCGGTAGCCCAGGCCGGAAAAAATGTCGACGATCTCTTCGATCGTGCTGATTAATGGGTGGCGGTGGCCCGGTGGTGTGAAGCTGCAGGCTGCCGTGACGTCAATGGTTTCGCTGCCTAGACGCTCTGCCATTGCTGCGCTTTTCACTCCTTTCAGCCGCGCGCCAAGTAGCGCCTGCACCTGCTCTTTGAGCACGTTGGCCCTTTGGCCGATCAGGGGCCGCTCATCGCCAGGCAGCTTGCCCATGGCACCGAGCACGCCAGAAAGACGACCCTTCTTGCCGAGCAGCCCCACTCGAAGTTCTTCCAGTTCAGTAGCGGTGCTTGCGGCGGAGATCTCTGCTGCAGCCTGGGTCTCCAGCTCCTGTAGCTGGTTTGTGAGCTGCTGCAGGGAAACGGTGGCGCTCACGGCAGGGGCGTAGGGATTACCGACTGTAAGGAGCCACCCCAGTTACGTTGCGGCGAGATGGCGATAGACCCGATGGCACCGCTGAAGATCTTGATCAGCAACGACGACGGGATTTTCGCTGAAGGCATTCGCACCCTGGCCAATGCAGCTTTGGCACGTGGCCACAAGGTGAGTGTGGTGTGTCCTGACCAAGAGCGCTCCGCTACTGGCCACGGCCTCACCCTGCAGACCCCCATCCGGGCGGAGCGGGCTGATGAATTGTTCGACGATGGCGTCCAGGCCTGGGCCTGCAGCGGCACCCCCTCCGACTGCGTCAAGCTCGCCTTATTTTCCTTGCTGGATGAATGGCCGGACCTAGTGCTTTCCGGCATCAACCACGGCCCAAACCTGGGCACAGATGTGCTGTATTCCGGCACGGTGAGTGCGGCTATGGAGGGCACGATTGAGGGCCTTCCCGCCCTGGCTGTAAGCAGTGCCGACTTTCAATGGCGCCAATTTGCGCCAGCGGCACGCCTCGCCCTCGATGTGGCTGAGCGGACGCTGGCGGAGGGCTGGCCGACCAACCTTTTGCTCAACCTCAATGTGCCGCCTCGGCCGGCAGAGGCGATTGGGGCGCTGCGCTGGTGCAATTCAGCGGTGCGCCGCTACACCGACCAGTTCGAACAGCGGGTAGATCCTCGGGGCCGCAGCTACTACTGGCTGGCTGGCGAGGTGGTCAACGATCTAGAAGCCCAGGTGTCGGGGCCGGCGACCTGGCCCACCGATGTGGCCCAAATCAATGCCGGCGGGGTCTCTCTGACACCGCTCCAGCCCGATATTTTCTGGCGCGGCCGCACGGCTGAGCTGCCGGTTTGGTGAGCGGCCGTTGGTTCAATTCGTGCGGTAAACCCGTTGCAGCATCCAAAGACTGATCCAGAGCCCGATCAGATGGGCAAATAGCACCTGGGTGTTGCCCAGTACGGCCAGCATCTCAATTGAGGTAATCGGTAGACCGATCACTCGACCGGCCACGCCAGGGGTCGCCTGAATCTGGGCACCAAAGAAGCCTGGAACCTGCTGGGAAGCCTGCACGAACAGGCTGCCTGCCAGCGACTGATAGCCCAGCACCGCCAGGGTGATGCCGGCCAGATCGGCAAGCACGCCCCGCTTGATCAGCCGCGAGGTCTCACCCTTGCTGGGCCGCACCGGCGAATTGAGGGCTCGGCCGCAACGCACCACCAGCCAGCTTTGCCAAATGCACCAGAGCAGTAGCAAAAAGGCGATCGTGGTGAGCGAAATGCCCGGCCCCAGACCGAGTGCGCGGGCTGAATTGGCCGCCAGGCGGCCGCCGATGTTGTTAAACAGCAGCACCCCAACTACCACCACACCCAGCACCACCTGGGACCAGAACCGAATCCAGCCCAGGCGCCGCAATGCCGCGGCGATTAGCTGCAGGTCGAGGCGGTCAGCCATTCAGCCATCCAGATGGGTGCCCCAAAGGTGCCATGGGAGGATCGATTTGGCTCTTGTTGCCTTTGGGTTCCGTAGCGTTGATACCCCTGCGATCCCCACAGGAGGCCCTGCGCCCCACGGCCATAGCTCTCGGCAGCTTTGACGGCTTGCATCAGGGCCACCGCCGCGTGATCGCTGCGGTGGCCGCTGCCCCAGGCTGCGAACAGGCGGAAATCGCAACTGTGGTGAGCTTCTGGCCTCACCCGCGCGAGGTTCTTTTTGGTGAGGCGCGCTTACGGCTAGACCTGCCCGCTGAAAAGTTACATCTGCTTGAGCCCCTGGGCATTAAGCAGCTGGTGCTGGTGCCCTTCAACAGGGAGCTGGCTGCCCTCAGCCCGGAAGCCTTCGTAGAGCAAGTGCTGGTGGGCCAGCTGGCGGCGCAGCGGGTCGCTGTGGGTGAAAACTTCCGCTTTGGGGCCGGCCGCAGCGGCGACAGTCAGACCCTGGGGGTGATTGGTGCCCGTCACGGCATCGAGGTGCAGGTGCTGCCGATGCTCTGGGATGGCGAGGAACGGGTGAGCAGCAGCCGTATCCGCCGGGCTCTAGGGGCCGGAGATCTGGCAGAGGCCCGCCGTTTGCTGGAGCGTCCCTATCGATTCAGCGGCCGGGTGGTGCGTGGCCGGGGGCTTGGTAAGCAACTCGGTTGGCCGACTGCCAACCTGCAGGTAGATGGCCGTAAGTTCTTGCCGCTGGAAGGGGTTTATGCAGCCATGGCATCGGTGGCTGCGGGCCCAATGCTGCCAGCGGTGATGAACCTCGGCCCCCAACCCACGGTGGATCCCGCCGCCCCTTCGGCGCTCGAGGTGCACTTGCTCGATAGGCGGCTGGAGCTTGAAGGATTGGAGCTGGTGGTGGAGCCGTTGCAACTGCTGCGCCGCCAACAAACTTTTGCCAGCTTTGAGCAGCTCGCAGCCCAGATTGCTGCCGATGCGCAGCTGGCTCGAGCCTTATGCGCTGGGATAGGCGTGGGTGAGGCCCCAGCCAATGAAGGTTGCGATCCCTCCGAGCAGCAGAATCCCTGAAATAAGCACCAGCATCGGGCTGTCGGTATTGCCCCTATTTGGATTGCCTGGCTCGCCTGCCATTGACCCTGTGTAATGGATTCCACCCTAGACAGCTCCTCCAACCCAGCCAGAGACCGGCTACTCGATGCCAACCTTGATCGTGCGAGGGAGGGCTTGCGGGTGCTCGAAGATTGGGCTCGCTTTGGCCTCGATCGGGGCGATCTAGTAGTGCGCACTAAAGATATGCGCCAGCGACTTGGCAGATTGCATCGTGATGCTTACAAATTTGCTCGTCACACGGCCACCGATCCGGCCGCGGGCCTTGGTCATCCGGCTCAAGCGGAGCGGTCCAGTCCCAGCGCTGTGGTGGGAGCTAACGCCGGCCGTGTGCAGGAAGCCCTACGGGTGCTTGAGGAATTTGGACGCAACAGCGATCCCCTACTTGCGAATGAGGCCTCAGCTCTGCGCTATCTCCTCTACGACCTTGAAGTGGATCTTTTGCAGGCCTGTCGTCTGGCCGCTGCGGGCGGGGCGGGTCGCCGTGAGTTGCTGGCTAGCTGTCAGCTCTATCTGATTACCTCGCCGGTGCCCGACCTGGAGGGGGTGGTGGCCGCGGCCTTGGGGGCTGGGGTTCGCTTGGTGCAATACCGCGTCAAGGAGGCCGCCGGTCTTGACGACCTGCAGAAACTCAGTCAGGCCAGGGCCCTGCGCCAACTCTGTGCCGCCCATGGCGCCCTGTTTTTGGTGAATGATCGAATTGATATCGCCCTGGCTGTGGAGGCCGACGGGGTGCATCTGGGTCAGGGGGATCTGCCTCCGGCGTTGGCGCGCCAGCTACTGGGCCCCGATCGGTTGATCGGCCGCAGCACCCATGCATTGGCCCAGCTGCAGCAGGCGGTTAGCGATGGTTGCGACTACGTCGGAGTGGGCCCAGTGCAGGCCACCCCCACCAAGCCCGGCCGAAATCCGGTGGGGCTCGATTACGTACGCCAAGCAGCTGCGTTTAGTGCGATCCCCTTCTTTGCTATTGGCGGGCTGGAGGCGAGCAATGTGGCGGCGGTGCGAGCTGCTGGAGCTCAGCGGATTGCGGTGGTTCGGGCGATCACCGAGGCGGTTGATCCAGCTGCTGCCACTGCTGAGCTGCTAGCCGCCCTGGAGGCGCCGGCTACGTGATCAGGCTGCAGGTAAATGGCGATCAGCGTTCTTGCTCATCCGGGCTTAATTTGGAACAGGTCCTGCTGGAACTGGGCTACCAACCCCGCTTGGTGGTGGTCGAGTTCAACGGCACAATTTTGCCCAGACATGTCTGGCTAGCTCAACCAGTGGTGGAATCCGATGTGTTGGAGATAGTCACCATTGTGGGCGGTGGTTCCTAGATTTCGAGAAATTGCTTTTAGCGCCTTGGCGCTTTCTACCCGACTGATTTTAAGACGCTGCTTCAGTTTGTTGGCCGTACCGATGTTGGCCCTCAGCCTTTTGGTAGTGCATCCCAGTCCTAGCTGGGCAGCCAGTGGCGGCCGTATCGGTGGAGGTAGCTTCCGCTCTGCTCCCTCGATGCCGAGGAGCTATGGCGGTGGAGGCTATGGGGGTGGTGGTGGCTACAACAGCGGCTACCGCGGTGGCTACGGAGGAGGCGGCATTGGCTTTCCCTTCCTGATCCCAATGTTTGGTTTCGGAGGCGGCGGCCTTTTTGGCTTCCTTGTGCTGATGGCCGTGGGTGGTTTGTTGCTCAATGCGGTGAGAGGCGGCGGTGGTGACGGCCAGGGTCCAGCAATTTCCGGTAGCCGCGGCGATCTAATAGGCGGTGGCCGTCCCGATGGCCCGGTCACAATTAGTCAGTTGCAGGTGGGGCTGCTGGCATCAGCCCGCCAGCTTCAGACCGATCTGCGCCGTCTGGCTGGCAGCGCTGACACCAGCCACGCTGCTGGCCTCCAAGCTCTGCTTCAAGAGACCACCCTTGCGTTGTTGCGTCACCCCGACCTCTGGGTCTACGCCAACTCAGAGGTGGGTCAGGTGCCGTTTGCTAGTGCTGAATCCACCTTCAATCGCCTTTCGATGACTGAGCGAAGCAAGTTGCAGCGTGAAGTAACCACAAATGTGGGCGGGAAACGCTTTAGTGATCACAGCGTGGTTGCAGGTGAGAGCGATGCCAGTAGCGATTTCGTCGCCGTCACCTTGCTGGTAGCAAGCCGTAGCCGGCTTGCTCTTAAGGGTTCGGGCAGTGCCGATCAGGTGCGGGATTCGCTGCAGCAGCTTGGTGCCGTCGGTGCCGCTGACCTGCTAGCGATCGAGGTGATCTGGCAGCCTGAAGGGGCCGGTGAAGCGCTAAGCACCGAAGAGCTGCTGACTGCCTACCCCCAGCTTCAACACCTGTAGGACTGCTGTCCTGGTTCGAGTCCCAAATGGCTAGGGGAGATCGTTGCTTGTCCCCTTGCCCATGGCTTGCTGGTTACCCACACTGCGCTGATTGCAGGTTGGCTTAATGCTGCGTCGCTCGCCAACTTGGGTCAACACAGCGGTGCTTCTTCAGGCCATCGAGCGCTATGAACAGGGACTTTTGCCGCGCTCGATGCAGCTCTGGATCCAAACGGTGCTCGAGATTGAGCAGCCGGGTTCAACTCCCATGCGTCCAGATTGCTGAGCGCCCAGGCCCGCAGCTGAGGATCCGCAGGGCTGCCATGGCGGCGCCATAGCCATTGTCGATGTTGACCACAGTGAGTCCGGGGGCGCAACTGGCCAACATGCCGTGCAGGGCGGCTACTCCACCGGCACTTACGCCGTAGCCCACCGCTACTGGTACGCCGATCACAGGTTGGGGTAGCAGCCCTGCCAGCACCGTGGGCAGGGCTCCCTCCATGCCAGCACAGGCAATCAGCACATCGGCGCGTCGCAGGTCCTCGAGTCGCTCCAGCAGCCGGTGCAGCCCCGCTACGCCCACGTCGAGCACAAGCTCGGTAGCGATTCCGTGGCAGGCAAGGGCCAGATTGGCCTCGGCCGCCACCGGCAAATCACTGGTGCCGCCGCTTAGCACCGCTACCCGTCCCCGGCCTTGATCAGGTGGGGGTAGTGCCCCGGCGCTGAGACAGCGTGCTTGGGGATGGTGCTGCAGAAGCCAGGCCGCCCCGCCCCGCGGCCTAACTAGTGCTGCCACGGCGTCAGCCTTTTCAGGGGAGATGCGGGTCACAAGCGCCAGCTCTTCTGCGCCGTGCAGCTCCTCCAGGATCCTGGCAATCTGCTCAGCACTCTTGTGCTCGCCCCAGATCGCCTCCACCATGCCCAGCCGCTGACGGCGGCCAAGGTCGAGCCGATGGTCTGGGCTG
Source organism: Cyanobacteriota bacterium (assembly GCA_027620015.1). Lineage (GTDB taxonomy): Bacteria > Cyanobacteriota > Cyanobacteriia > PCC-6307 > Cyanobiaceae > Cyanobium_A. The sequence continues at coordinate 17,019 of JAQCGH010000017.1, read as the reverse complement.
CCGTTCATTGCCGCTCCCACACCATCTCAATAAAAGCCGGTGTCACCCACAGGCTGTTGTGCTGCTGGCCCCGGGCCAGTTCTGCCTCCAGGGCTGCCTGCTCATCGGCGCTCCAGAGGCCTGCGGCGGCTAGCTGGTGTGGGTAGCTAGAGAGGAAGTCAATCAGCCACTTGGCTTTTGGATGGTCGTTAGGGCAGCAGGCCATCAGGCTGGAGCTACTTAGCAGTCGAAAGCCCCGGGCCTCTAGCAGCTGCGGCAGGCGCTGCGCAACGTTTGGGTCGCCGCCGTGAGCCAACCAGTGCTGGATGCAGCGGGACGCAAACTTCGCCAGCTGGTCGCCTTTTGGGTATAGGGCGAAGGTTTCCCACTTGATGTACTCGTGCATCACCAATTGGCCGCCAGGCCGGAGGGCCGCGGCTAGCCGATCCAGCAATGGTTCCAGCCTGGGCAGAAACATCGCCACCCAGCGGCACCAGGCCCCATCCCAGTGGCCCGCTCCCAGTGCCTCATCTAACTCACTGGCTGGCTCGCGTTCCTCGGCCAGATCACCCAGCTTGGGCATCACTTGCAACAGCTGTCGCTCCTGACATTGCTGCCTCAAGTGCTCGAGGTAGGCCGGGGCACTGTCTATCGCCAAGACCCGGCCTTGAGCCCCCACCCGTTCGGCAAGATCCAAGCTGGCGAAGCCCGGGCCGCAGCCGACGTCGAGCAGTCTTTGGCCAGGGCCAAAGCCGGCCCGATCCCAGCCAGCCAGCATTTCTGGGCGCCAGATCTGGTGCTGGCGCTCCAACCGGTCGCGCTCTTCGGCATGGCTGCCGAGCACATAGCTTGCTGGGTCAGCGCTCACGGCGACAGCAGCTCACCTTCAAATACCAGCGGGAATGGGTTGCCTTGCGATTGCCCGGTTGCTGCCTGGGCCAGCAGTTCGAAACGCTCCTGCACAGACTGCACCTCCTGCGGCGCAATCGACTTCCAGTGTTCGCGATCAACCCAGCGGATCAGCAGGGTGCCCTCCTCGGTGGCAGGATCCCAGAGCAGCTGGCGATCAAGAAATCCTTTCTGCTGCGCCAGCCAGGGCTCCCAGCTGCCCCGTTCTGCCTCAAGCCAAGCCTGCCGGCCCTCGGCCGGCACCTTCAGGCGCAGATGTTCCACTACCACCGTGTCGTAGGAGCCATCGGGCTCGGCAAAGGCAGCGTGCACCGGGCCGGCTTGGCTGGAGAGCAGCACCAGAGTCATCCCCAGAAGCAATATCGATCTCACAAACTTATAAAAGCTGGAGTAATAAGAGCGGCTCACGGCTTTTGGAGCAGGACCACAGCGTGGCAAGAGATGCCCTCTTCGCGGCCTTCTGCCCCCAGCTGTTCGTTGGTGGTGGCTTTGACACCCACCTGATCTACTGCCAGCCCCATGCGCGCCGCTATGGCAGAACGCATCGCGGTGATGTGGGGCTCGAGCTTGGGTCGCTCGGCCACTAGCACTGAATCCACATTCACCACGCTCCAACCCCGCTCCATCACTAGGGCCACTACCTGCTCCAACAGCTCCAGGCTGTCAGCCCCCTGCCACTGCGGGTCGTCCGGCGGGAAATACAGGCCGATGTCGCCTAGGGAAAGGGCCCCCAGCAGGGCATCCATGATTGCGTGCACCAGCACGTCGGCATCGCTGTGGCCAAGAAGCCCTAGGCCGGAAGGATGCTCCAGCCGCTGGCCGCCCAAGATCAGCGCCCTACCTGGCACCAGCCGGTGGATGTCGTATCCGTTGCCGATGCGGAGCTGCATGGAGTTGGGGTGCTTGGCATCAGTCTCCACCAGGGCTGGCTCTACACCAAGACTCAATCCCGCCCAGGCCCCAGCACTTGCAGCTGATTGCCCTCGCGGCCCAGCACGGTCACGGCCGCCCCTGGGATGAAGGCTTGGCTGCTGCCCAGGTTGACGGCGCTCCAGCTCTGGCCGTGCCAGCGCACCCGACCCGTATCGCTGCCGTTGAAGCCACTGAGCACCGTGGCGGTTTCCACTGGCGACAGGCTGCGGTCCCGCTGCCCTGCCGACCAGCGCCGCAGACCCAGCACCCCCAGTCCGGTGAGTCCCGCCAGTAGGCCTAGCTGCAGCATGGGCGGCAGGGGTAACCAGGCTGCCGCCACTGACAACACCAGGGCCACCGCCGCCGCCGGCAACAGGCCATCCACTTCAGCACCCGCCAGGGCAAGCAACAGCAGGCCGGTGGCCAGCATCAGCCAGAGGATCGACACAGGAGCCATGGCGGCGCGGCGGGTGAGGGTGGTTCAGCCCACCCATGCTGACTAGCGTTGGCGTCTCATGCTCGGATTCCTGCCGTGGAAGCTCTGCTCTCCTTACCCGCCTTGGTGCTGATGGCTCTGCTTGGCGTCAGCAGCGTCAAGGTCACCAGCGGCGGCCAGTCGCGCCTAGTGGAGCGCCTTGGCAAGTACGACCGCCAGCTGCAGCCGGGCCTCTCCTTAGTGCTGCCGGTGCTGGAGAAGGTGGTGAGCCACGAATCGCTCAAGGAGCGGGTGCTCGATATTCCGCCCCAGCAGTGCATCACCCGCGACAACGTCGGCATCGAGGTGGATGCGGTTGTGTATTGGCAGCTACTGGAGCACGCCCGCGCCTACTACGCCGTCGACAATCTGCAGGCGGCCATGGTGAACCTGGTGCTCACCCAGATCCGGGCCGAGATGGGCAAGCTCGACCTCGATCAAACCTTCACCACTCGCCAGGAGGTGAATGAGGTGCTGATGAAGGAGCTGGATCAGGCCACCGATCCCTGGGGCGTGAAGGTGACTCGGGTGGAATTGCGCGATATTCAGCCATCTCGTGGCGTGCAGCAGGCGATGGAGCAGCAAATGACTGCCGAACGGGAGAAGCGGGCGGCAATTTTGCGTTCGGAAGGCGAGCGTGACTCCCAGGTAAATGCGGCCCGGGGCCGGGCGGAGGCCCTGCTGCTGGATGCCGAAGCCCAGGCCAAGCAGCAGACAATGCTCGCCCAGGCAAGGGCCGATGCGGCCAGTCGGCTGGCCGAGGCGATGCAGGCCAACCCCCAGGCCGCCGAGGCGATGCGTTTGTTGCTGGCCGGTGACTGGATGGCCATGGGCGAGCAGATGGCCCAGGCGCCCGGTGGCAGCGTGCTGATGGTGGATCCCCAGAGCCCGGCAGCCCTACTGACGGCGTTGCGGGGTCTGCAGCAGGGTTAGAGCTGAGGAGTCAGCGGCGGTAGGGATAGATCTGACGAGTATTCGAGCTGCACGGCGGTGCCGATTGTGCAAGCTATCAACATTCAACCCTCCTGCCCCAGCATCTCGTAGTCCACCCGCACCCCCACAACGGCATCGGCTCCCAGCAATCGAGTACGTCTGCCTAGTTCCTGCACGGCCATCTCCCGGGCCGGCTCCAGCTGACCTCATAGGAGGGGGCCCGGCCGTCGATTAGCTCCCGGATTCAGGCCAGTATGTCGCGGAAGATATTGGCGCCCAAAATTGTTTCGCTGCGCACCATTTCCAATTATCGCCGGATCGACTGGCCTTCACGGTTGGCAGTGGTGCTGAGGAGCATCGGTGTTTTCTCAGCCGGGGGTTTCGTCCAGTTTGCTGCTTCTACTGATGGAGTTGCTGCTGCTCCTGCCAGCGCGCGAACAAATCCGGCCGACGTTCGGCGGTGCGCTGCTGCTGCTGCTCGGCCCGCCAGCTAGAGATGGCGCCATGGTCGCCGCTGCGCAGCACAGCAGGCACCTCCAGGCCTCTGAAGTCGGCAGGTCGGGTGTAGTGGGGGTGCTCCAGCAGCAGGGCGCTGTGACTTTCCTCCTCAAGGCAGGATTCTGTGCCAACGGTGCCCGGCAGCAGTCGCACCACGCCGTTAATGATCACCGCTGCTGGTAGCTCTCCGCCGGTGAGCACGAAGTCTCCGATCGAAACCTCCTCGTCGGCCAGGGACCGAATGCGTTCATCGAAGCCCTCGTAGTGGCCACAGATCAGCACCAGCTGGTCGTAGCCGCTGGCCCAGCGGCGCAAGTCGGCTTGCTGCAGCGGGCTGCCCTGGGGGCTCATCAGCAGCACCAGCCGCCTTGGCAGTACAGGAATCGCCTCCACCGCCGCAAACACCGGCTCGGGCTTGAGCACCATGCCGGCACCGCCGCCGTAGGGCTCGTCGTCGACCTTGCGGTATTTGTCAGTGGCGAATTCGCGAGGGTTGTGGGTGTGGAGCTCGGCGATTCCAGCCCCAAATGCCCGGCCAATCACCCCTAGGCCCAGCAGCGGCGCTAGGGCTTCCGGGATCAGGCTCACTACATCAAGTCTCATCACAGAGTGAGGCGCATCAGCTGGCCGGCCGGCTTACCCGGCGGATTTCGGAGCTGAAGCTGGCCCGGCCGGGGATGCCGTCGACGCCAGTGGCCACGGTGCTGCGCAGCCGCAGATTGGGCTTGGTGAACCAAATCCGCTCGCGCACCTCGCGGCCATCGCCTGTGACCAACAGCTCCAAGCTGCCATCGGGCCAGAGTTGCCAGCGGCCCTGCTGCTCGCCGCTGCGGAAGCTGCCGTTGATGTCGAAGTGCAGCTCCTGCTGGGCCACGTCGTCCTTTAGTCCCACCTGCAAGCCGCCTGCACCACCAGCTGTCTCTGCCTCCAGAAAGGCCACCATCAGCTCGCCGCGCTCGCTGCTGTGCCAAGCGTCGCCGTCTTCGTCTAGGTCTTCTTCGTTGATTTCTGCCAGGGCGAATTGGCTGCGCAGGCTCATCCATTCGCCGGCGCAGAGGCGCAGAAAGTCGCCGATTTGCTCGGGCGGGAAAGGTGTCTGGTTGTTGCTGGGATCGCTCATTAGCCGATTCTCTCAGCTGCTGATCCAGTGCAGGTGCCGAACCGCCAGTCAGTGCTCCGCAGCGATTCGGATTTTCTGCAGCCCCTTCCGCAGAAGCCTGCCCTGGGTACGACCACATTCTTCCCATCGAGTGCCTGGTCAACAAAGCGGGAGAGATGGGGTTTGGCTTCGTGCAGCTTTATTCGGATGGACTTAGCTAAGCCGCTATTGGCCCGTGTAGCCCAGTTCGCTCAGCCGTGCAGCGTTGCGGCGCCAATTCGGCACCACCTTCACGAACAGCTCCAGATACACCGGCCCGTCGATCAATTTCTGCATCTGCTGGCGGGCGCCGCTGCCGATCTCCTTAAGCATGCGACCCCCTTTGCCGATCAAGATTCCCTTTTGGCTACTGCGTTCCACCAGCACCGTCGCCAGTACGGCGGTGCGCGGTCCGTCGTCGACGATGCGCTCGATTTGTACTGCCACCGAGTGGGGAATCTCCTCGCGGGTGTTGTGCAACACCTGCTCGCGGATCAATTCGGCCAGCAGCAACTGCTCGGGCTGATCGCTCACCGCATCAGGCGGGTATAAATGAGGGCCTTCTGGTAGGTCGGCGGCAAGAGCTGCCACCAACTCGCTGGTGCCCCTGCCGTTTAACGCGCTCACTGGATGCAGGGGCCAGCCCGGCACCAGCTCGCTGTAGCTCTGGCCAAGTTCCTCTGCTCGGGCCGGATCCACCAGGTCGTTTTTGTTGAGGGCTAGGTGTACCGGCGCGCGGCAGTGCTGCAGCAGTTCCACGATGAAGCCATCGCCACGGCCAGCCGGCTCGCTGCCATCCACCAGCAACAGCACCACATCCACTTCACCGATGGCGCGGCGAGCACTTTGTACCAGACGCTCCCCCAGCAGGTGGTGGGGCTTGTGGATGCCTGGCGTATCTAGCAAAACCAGTTGGGCTGCCTCGGTGGTGAGGATTGCCCGCAGTCTGTTGCGGGTGGTTTGGGCCACCGGGGAGGTGATTGCCACCTTTTCGCCCACCAGTTGGTTGAGCAGGGTGGATTTGCCCACGTTTGGCCGGCCGATCAGCGCCACGAAGCCGGAGCGAAAGCCTGCGGGGCTCGTTGGTAGGGCCGGGATTGCCGTGGGAAACTCCATGGCATCAGCCTGGCAGCATGCAGGGCCAACCTTGCTGCCTGGCCAGAGTTCATAGGCTGGATATCTGGTTGTGCCCTATTCACTGCAATGACTGCTGCTGCCGAACCAACTTTTCAGCAGGCCATGGAGATCACGGCCCAGTGGCTGGCGTTGTGGGAGCACGGCGAACTCAGTGATGAAGTGCTCGCCGACCGGGTAGCTGAACTGGTGGCAAGCCGCGATGGCGCTCGTGGCTTTTTTGTGGTGAGCTTGGCGGGCGACTGCCCGCTGATGGATCGCCTGCCTGAAACCCTTCTGCTGCAGCTGCGGCTGGCAGGTGAGGGCGTGGTCGATCTCTCAGCCCGCAACCTGGCAATGAGTACTGCGATGGCCCTGCACCATCAACGTGTCGGCGATTCCAGCCAACAGGGGGCTTCGGAACGGGTGCAAGCCCGCTGCACCGAACTGCTGCGGAGCCTTGAGCCTGTGGCCGTCAAGGAGCGGCTGGAAATTCTGTTGGCGGCTACCGCAGGCCAAGGAGAAGACGTCGCCTTCCTAGATCGCTGGGGCTACGACGCCGAGCAGCGGAGCTCGATTGCCGCCGCAATCGTGGCTGTAGCAGAGGCCTGAATCAGGCCAAGATGCATTTATTGACCCGCCGTAAACATCAGCTCAGCCATAAAAAAGCGCCCTGTGAGGGCGCTGAAGATGCTGGCTTGCAGCTCAGTCGCGTCGACCACCACCTTGAAGGGCAATGATCAGCCGCAGGATGAAAATAAAAAGGTTGATATAGGTGAGATACATGCCCAGGGCGCCGGCCAAGTATTGGTCGTCGCTGTAGGTGCGGGGCATTGTGTAGAAGTCGACGAATGCTGCTCCTACAAACAGCACGGTGCCGAAACCTGCAATCAGCAGTTCAAAAGTGCCGCCGCTGAACACGCCTGGGGCAAAAATGCCACCGATGATCTGCACAACCATGGCGATCAGCAGGCCGAGGATGCCCAGACCCACTACACCGCTCAGAGCTTGGCCGATGTTGTCGCTCATGCGGCGGCCCACCACTGAGGCCACCACAAAAGTGATGCCCGTAGCCAGGGTGGCTGTGCCGATAGCACCAACACCAGCGGCGCTTACTGCGTAGGCAACGATGCCGCTGAGGGTGAAGCCGGTTATCAGGCTGTAGGCCGTCAGTAGCGGCAGAGCAGTGTTGTTGTTGCCCTTCAGGGCCACATTCTGAGCCACGAAGAACAGGATGAAGTTGCCGATTAGGGCCACCCAGAACAGGGGCATGAACAAGGCTGGGCTGCTGGCCATAAGGGCCAGTCCTCCCATCACACCACCGGCGGTGAGCACCATGCCGCCGCCCACATAGGGCAGGGCCTTGTTGACCACATTTGGGCCAACTAGGGCGCTCGATTGGGCCTCACGAATGGCCTGTTGAAAATTGCTGCTGGCCGGCATGGCGCACCGGTGGTTTCAAAGTTTCTATATCCTGCCAGCGATCTGCAGGCAATGGGAGACTTTGCTGGCGGCCATTAGTGCGGATCTCCCCATTGGGATTAGGCACAGGTTTGGCGAGTGGGCTTCAGGACTTGTCATCAGCCTGGTGGTTTGAGCTGGGCCACAGTCTCGCCGCGAGCAGCGCAACGCCGGTGCCGATGCACGATTCAGCCAAGCGCAGCAGGGCATTTAGCCCCGGGCTCAGCTTCGGATCCAAGCTGCCGGTGACCATCACAACGATCACGGAGATCGCCGACCAAAGCCGCTGCGGTGATCTCGGCCGGGATGCGCAGACGCTCTGCTTTGTTCATGGTTCAGGCTCACTGAACTGGCTATCCAATCGCCTTTTAACGGCAGACGAAAGCTTGTTGGCATCGCGATTGGCATAGGCCTCCACCAGCCGCTGCACTAGTGGATGGCGCACCACGTCAGCAGCTGTGAGCTCGCAGATCGCCACCCCCTCTACCCCCTGCAGCACCTGGGCAGCTTCCTGCAGGCCGCTCCTTACTCCTAACGGCAGGTCGACTTGGGTGGGATCGCCAGTAACCACCATGCGGGAGTGTTCCCCCAGCCGAGTCAGCACCATCCGCATTTGGGTTGTGGTGGTGTTTTGGGCTTCGTCGAGGATCACAAAGGCGTCGGCCAGTGTGCGGCCGCGCATGTAAGCCAGAGGCGCTACTTGAATTACCCCTTTTTCCAGCAGGGCAGTGGTGCGCTCAATGCCAAGCAAGGAGTGCAGGGCGTCGTAGAGGGGGCGCAGGTATGGATCAACCTTCTGCTGCAGGTCGCCCGGTAAAAAGCCAAGCCGTTCGCCAGCTTCCACTGCCGGGCGAGTGAGCACTAACCGCTCCACTTTGCGTTCGGTGAGCATGCGCACCGCCTGAACGGCTGCTAAAAAAGTTTTGCCTGTGCCAGCGGGGCCGAGGGCAATGGTGAGGTCGTGGCGCTCCATAGCTTCCACGTAGGCCTGCTGACGCAGGGTGCGCGGGCGTAGCAGCTTTCCACTCTGGCTGCGGGCTAGTAACTGGCGTCCCAGTTGCTGATGCTCTGCGCTGCGGCCGGTGTCGAGGGCCTCGAGGGCAACTCGCACATCCACCTGGGTGATGGTCTGGCCTTCTTGCCAAAGAGGGCGAAGCAACTCAACCAGTGCCGCAGCCCGCTCAAGCTGGCTAGGTGGGGCCTGAATAATTAGATCAAGCCCGCGTAGTACCAGCGATGCCCCGGTGAGGTCCTCGAGGTGGTGCAGGGTGGATAATTCGCCATCACCTGCAAGAGCTAGCGCCGCTGCAGGATTGGGTAGGGGAACGGCGAAGCTTCTGGGTTGCTCAGGTTCTGCCTTGGGGCGAAAAATCAAGCTTCGGCGGTAGCTGCAGCTTCCTTAACTTCTTCAGCTGCAGCAGCTGCTTTGGCCTCAGCAGCAGCCTTGACAGCCTGTTTGGCTGCTGCGTCACGTGCAGCAGCCTGCTTTTGCTTGCCAACAACCTCGGCTGCGCGAACTGTCTTTTCGATCAGACCACCCTTTTCAAGCAGGTAGCGCACCGCGTCGGTGGGTTGGGCCCCCTGGCTTAGACGAGTACGGATCGCTTCGGTGTCGAGACGGGTTTCTTTGCTACGGGGGTTGTAGAAGCCCAACTCCTCAAGCGGACGTCCGTCGCGGCGGGAGGTGCTATTGGTTGCCACGAGGCGGAAACTCGCTTCCCGCTTCTTTCCAAACCGCTTCAGGCGGAGCTTGATCATCGTGGCCTTGCGCTAAGTGTCTAAACAACAAATGTACCCGGTCGGGTGCTCATAGCTGGCCAAACCCCTTGCGTTTCTTGGCGGGCTTGGCCAATCTGCGCTCCGCCCCGCCGCCACCCATTCCGGGCATTCCTGGCATGCCACCCATTCCGGGCATTCCTGGCATGCCACCGCCGCGGGTCATCTGCTGCATGAATCCACGCATTTTATGGAAATCGGCCAGCACCTTGTCCACCTCAGCCGAGCTGTGGCCGCAGCCTGATGCGATGCGGCGCCTTCGCGAGGGTTGAGAGGCCAGCAACTCCGGTTGCTGCCGCTCGTGCTCTGTCATTGAGCCGATCATCGCCTCGATCTTCTTGAGCTGCTCCTCGCCTTGCTTGAGCATGCCGTCGTCGATTTTGTTCATACCCGGGATCAGCTTCATCAGCCCACCCAGGGAGCCCATGCGCCGGATCATGCGCATCTGTTGCAGGAAGTCGGAGAAGTCAAAACTGGCTTCCTGGAGTTTTTGCTGCATGCGAGCCACATCGGCGAGCTCCACCTCCTTGGTGGCTTTCTCCACCAGGGTGAGAACGTCGCCCATGCCAAGAATGCGGCTTGCCATCCGTTCCGGATGGAAGGGTTGCAGCGCCTCTACTTTCTCGCCGGTGCCGATGAACTTGATTGCCGCACCGCTCACCTTGCGTATCGACAGCGCTGCGCCCCCTCGGGAGTCGCCATCCAGTTTGGTGAGTACGGCTCCGGTGATGCCCACCTGCTCATGGAAGGCCCGAGTAAGAGCGGCTGCCTCCTGGCCGATCATCGAATCCACCACCAGCAGCACCTCGTCGGGCTGTACGGCTTGGCGGATCCGCACCATCTCCTCCATCATCAATGTGTCGATCTGGAGGCGGCCGGCGGTGTCTACGAGCACGGTGTCAAATCCTTCGGCTTTGGCTTTGGCGATGCCGGCGGCGGCGATGTCCTCGGGCTTGGCGTCGGTGCCAAGGCTGAATACCTCCACGCCGATTTGGGCGCCGAGAGTTTTGAGCTGCTCAATGGCGGCAGGCCGGTAGACGTCTGCTCCCACCAGTAGGGCTTTGCGACCCTGTTCTTTGAGGTGCAAGCCGAGCTTCGCGGTGGCGGTGGTTTTGCCAGCGCCCTGCAGGCCTGCCATCAGCACCACCGAGGGCGCACCGGGCTTGCCACCTGCGGCCAGGGGAGCGTTCTCGCCGCCCATGATTTCAACAAGCTGCGCGTGCACTAGCTGGATGAATTTCTGATCCGGGCTAACGCCTCGCACCACCTCTGCGCCCACGGCCTTGCGGCGCACCTCTTCAACGAAGTCCTGCACTACCGGCAAGCTCACATCCGCTTCAAGCAGTGCTCGACGCACCTGCTTGAGCGCGCCTTCCACGTTGGTTTCCGTGATCGAGGCCTCCCCCCTCAGGCTCTTAACTGCCTCTTCAAATCGCTGGGAAAGCTCGTCAAACATTGCGGTGCCACTCCGAAGCCAGGGGTTGGGGCATGGGCCCCATATTCAAACGATCGTAAAAACCAGTCCGGCAGGTCAAGGTGCTTTCTGGAAGCTCGCCAGGAGCCAGTTACCCCCATCTCGGCCAAACACATAGCGGTTACGAAGCTCCTTCTTGATTGTTTCTCCCTGAGGATCCCCTTTGGCATTGAGTCGCTGTTCGGTGTAGTTCAGCACCACCGTGGCGGCGATGCGTTTTGCGTCTCGCTCGTTGATCTCCAGATTGGTGATTTCTGTGCTGATGGTTTGGGTTTCGCCGCGGGTCCTATCGGCGTTGCGATTTGAGGCGAGTAGATCCAGTTGGCTTGGCCGGGCCAGCAGTTCCAGGGGAACGAGGCTGTCTTTGCCAGAGAGGATTGCGGCCTTGGCCTCGAGCCATGCTTGAAGTAGGGCCTGCACCTGGGCTTCACTCGGCGCTACCTCCTGCAGGGGCAAGCTGGGCTTTACGGGAAGGGGAGGCTTAACGGGAAGAGGTGGTGGCGCGACCGGCTGCACCGCGATGGGAATGCGGCCGGGGCCGGGGGCGGGCGACCGCAGCCTCACAAACGAGGCGATGGCAAGTAGTGCAACCCCTGCTGCCACAGCTACTCCAGTAGTTGTGCGGTTCGAGGGCCATTGCAATTGGGGTATGCGGTCAGTCCAGGAGGCAGGGCCATGAATGTCCCAGGCTTCGCGCAGCCTCTCGAGCCAGGGCATAGCGTCCCAGTCCCAATGGTCGTCGTCGTCTTCCTCGTCCAGGAGGCCGCCGCTTGGGCCGGCTGAGGCCGAGCTCAGCGGGGCGAGGCCCATGTCCCAGGCAAGGGTGCTTTCGGCGGTTGCAGGCAATCGCTCTATGGGGTGGTCGTGCTGTTCGACATAGGCCTGTACGTCGCGGTCCGCGAAGTAGGCCTCCAGGTCTGGATCAGCCTCCAGATCGCGGTAGCCAGGCAACACATCGCACGCCAGCCAGTTGCGGCAGTAGGCGCAAAGTTGGGCTAAAGAATCGTTGCTCTGCTGCTCGGCCCAGCGCTTCAGTTCAGGCGTTGCTCCCTGTTCGAAGGCCCTGTGCGCTTGCTCCACTTGACCAAGCAACAGTTGCAGGCAGGCCAGCAGCGGTTGCATCCCTTCTTGACCGCTTGCCTCAAGCCGTTCAAGGGCCGCTGCGATGCGTTCGGGCTTGCGTTGGGCAAAGCCGGAAGCAGTGAGGGCGGTGCTTGCCAAAAAGTCTGCAGCTGCAGATGCTCCTGCCCAGCGACTGAACAAATCCACCTGTTCCTGCACCGTCAGGAAGGCACGGATCTGCTTGAAAAAGGCCTGAAATTCCTCCGGTCCCATGCTGGGGTCACCGAAACCTTCCAGCCCCCCCCGGCGTGCCACCAGCTCTTCAAGCAGGATTAAACCCTCGGCCCTTTCCGCCTGGGCCGTGAGGTTGCGACTTAGTAGGTCCAGCACTCGATAGGGCCGCAAACCATCGAGCTCGTCGCTGAGTTGCTGGCGAATTGCTGGTAATTGGCCCATCCGCTGTAGTAGTTGCTGGCCCTTCTGCAGAGTTTGGGCGGCGGCTTCATAGCGGCGTTGCTGATGCAGGTCGACCGCGGCGGCCAGGCAGGCGAGGCCAGCTAACAGGGCCAGGTCGGCTTCGCGAGTGCTGCCCAGGGATGGTGACTGAGGCGGCTTTAGGGCCCGGCAGGCAATCTCGAAGCATTCGAAGGCCTGACCAGCTTCGAGCAAAAGCAGTAGGCCACCAACCTGCTTGCTAGTGGGTACATCCAGGGCAGGCATCAGCGTTGGCCCGGTGCCGGCCATTGCGGTCAGGTCTGATTCGTAGGCCTCGCGCCGGCTGCTTTCGCTGAGTAAGTCGGCGCTAGCGCGTAATAGTTCCTCACGAGCTAGCAGGGTTTCCTGGGTGAATCCCTGGTCTGGTGCTCGGTCGATGCGTTGCTGCAGTGTGCGCAGCAGGCCCTGCAAGTCAGTGGTTGGGTTGACTCCGAGCAGCCGGAAATGATCGATCGGCAGTTCCAATCCAGACCTTTTACTGGTGGTTGACTTTAAGCAGTGTCAACGGTTGTGGCAGAAATTGTCAGCTGCCGCGAGAACGAACCTCGTACAGTTGGGAAATTACGCAGGTGGACATGGGCCACGACATTGCGGCGGCACCTGGATCAGCTTACGGAGCACCGACCTGTTCAGCCGACGTCACCAGCTTGGTGGGGGCTCACGCTGAGCGCCTCGAGAACCTTTACCCATCAGTCCCTGCAGCGGTAAATCGAGAGGAGGGCTTGATGCTCTACCGCGACATGAACCTGGGTAGGCGCTTTGAGGACAAGTGCGCGGAGATGTACTACCGCGGCAAAATGTTCGGTTTCGTGCATCTCTACAACGGCCAGGAGGCCGTCTGCACGGGAGTGATCAAGGCAATGAAGTTGCAGCACGATTGGTTTTGCAGCACCTACCGCGACCACGTTCATGCCCTGAGCTGCGGTGTGCCGGCGCGCGAGGTAATGAGCGAGCTTTTCGGAAAAGAAACAGGCTGCAGCAAGGGCCGAGGCGGCTCTATGCACCTTTTTTCAAAGGAACACCACCTACTTGGTGGCTACGCATTCATTGGTGAAGGCATCCCAGTGGCCTTGGGAGCTGCCTTCACCAGCCGCTATAAGCGCGATGCCCTAGGCGATGCCAGCAGCGACTCTGTAACTGCTGCATTCTTCGGCGATGGCACCTGCAACATTGGCCAGTTCTATGAATGCCTAAATATGGCGGCGCTTTGGAAGTTGCCGATTCTGTTTGTGGTCGAAAACAACAAGTGGGCCATTGGCATGGACCACAACCGCGCCACTAGCGATCCTGAGATCTGGCGTAAAGCCGCTGCCTTTGGCATGGCTGGTGAGGAGGTCGACGGCATGGACGTGTTGGCGGTGCGCGCTGCAGCCCAGCGCGCTATCGAGAGGGCCCGGGCTGGAGAAGGCCCCACCCTGCTGGAGTGCCTCACCTACCGCTTCCGCGGCCATTCGCTGGCCGACCCTGATGAGCTGCGCGAAGAGGCTGAGAAGGAGTTTTGGGCTAAGCGCGATCCGATCAAATCACTTGCCGCTCGTTTGATTGAGCAGGGCTTAGCCACCGCAGTGGAGCTCAAGGAGATCGAGAAGGAGATCGATGCCGAAGTGGCTGATTGCGTCGAATTTGCCCTGGCTGCTCCCGAGCCAAAACCCGAGGAGCTCACCCGCTATATCTGGGCTGATGATTGAGATCTGTTTAGAGCCGATGAAGTCTGGCCTGCTCTGCGGCGGCCCGGAACACCAGGCTGTGGCGCTCCACGAGTGGCTCCAATAGGTCATAGCCGCCACCGATCACTGTGGCAATCGGGATGCCGCGCATCAGGCATGCATTAAGCACAAGCCGGTCGCGGTTTAATAGTCCATCGCTACTTAGGCAGAGCCGTCCAAGGCGATCATCTCGATGGGGATCTACCCCTGCGTTGTAAAGCACTAGTTGGGGCCGGTGCTGATCGAGCAGGTCGGGAATGAGATCGCCTATAGCTCTTATGTAGTCAAGGTCTTCCACGCCATCGTCAAGGTTGACGTCGATGTCGCTGTTCTGTTTGCGCAGCGGAAAGTTGCTGGCGCAATGGACGGAGAAAGTGAACACCCGTGGGTCCGTAGCAAAGATCGCCGCTGTGGCATCACCCTGGTGCACGTCGAGATCGACCACCATTAGGCGTTCCACGGCGCCCTCGGCCAGGAGCACACGGGCCGTTACGGCGCAGTCGTTGAAGATGCAAAAGCCGCTGCCGTGATCAGCGAAGGCATGGTGAGTGCCGCCGGCAAGGTGGCAGGCCACCCCATAGCGAAGCGCCAGTCGGGCTGTGAGCACCGTGCCCCCAACCGCCAGCCAGGTGCGCTGCACTAAGGGAGTGGTGGCGGGAAGACCGATACGGCGCTGATCGGCGGCACTGAGTTTGTCTCTGGCGAAGGCCTCGTGGTAACTGCGTTGATGCACCAGCTCTAGCCAGCGGCGGGGGGCTGGTAGGGGTTTGTGCAGCTGGCTCGGCGTCGCTATCCCCTTCTTCAGCAGCAGATCATGGAGCTGCTGGAATTTCGCCATTGGAAAGCGATGGCTGCTCGGCAGCGGAGCTGAATAGGCCGGGTGATAGACGAGGGGCAGGCCCAGGGCGGAGTCCTTCTCAGCGACCACCTAAGAAATTGAATTTAGAGAGTTGTGGGGGTGCGGCGGGTGAGATTGCGTAGCTTTCGTAGGGCCTTGAGCTCTACTTGGCGCACCCGTTCCCGTGACACGTCGAGCTGCCGGCCGATTTCCGCCAGGGTGTGGCGCTCTTCTCCCTCCAGCCCGAATCGTAGTTGCAAAACCTGTCGTTCTTGGTCGCTTAGATGGCTCAACCAGTGGCCTAGTTGCTCATGGTGAATGCCCCGCTCCACTCGGTCGAGGGGCTCCTCCTCGGAAGAGTCGGAGATCAGATCACCCAGGAAGCTACGGCCTTCATCGCCGTTTACTGGCGCATCAAGGCTTGAGGTGGTGAGCGATTGGCGCAATAGTCCGTCAAGCTCTTCAATCGGCATGTCCATGGCTTCGGAGATTTCCTGGCGGCTTGGCATGGCGCCGAGCTTGTGGGCAAGATCGAGGCTCACCTTCCGAATGGCCGTGAGGCGCTCGCTGAGGTGAACCGGCAGTCGGATCGTGCGCGACTGGCAAGCGATCGCACGAGTCATGCTCTGGCGGATCCACCAGAAGGCATAGGTCGAAAACTTATAACCACGGGTCGGATCAAATTTCTCGACAGCCCGCTCTAGTCCCAACGAACCTTCCTGGATTAAATCGAGCAGCTCAAGACCCTTGCCTTGATATTTTTTGGCAACACTTACTACCAACCGCAAATTGGCCTTCATCATGCGCTGTTTAGAACGCTTGCCTATACGCAGCAATTTCTTTTCCAGGTCGCTGAGCTCCCGTTCTCCTTCCTCTGTGAGGCGCATCATTGTTTGCACCTGATTGCCGAGTTCGATCTCTTCAGCTGGCGTCAACAGGGGCTCCCGCCCGATCGTGGCTAGGTACCAAGTAATTGGATCGCTACTTCTACGGCGACTGCTTTCACTGACCCTCGTCGGGGATGAGGTCATTGGGTCGCCTGTTAGTGACGATTACTATCGAGGCAAATTCGTTGCTTAGAGTGTGTTTTTAGCAACCCTTTAGCTTTCACTTGCAAAACAACACAGAGGAGGCCCTGCCCTGCTCTGAAGATTTGCTGATTTTCGTGTTGTGATCAACACAGCTGAGCCAGATTTTCTGACAACTGCATTCGTGTGAAACCGCTCGCCCCCCAAGCTGGGCGAGTTTGGCATTGCCGGGTCTCCCTTGAGCAGCACGGGCTCCGGAAAAGGCGGCCGTTCGCCAGGGCGGGTGGTCAAAGTGGGGCTCGCCTGGGCCAGGCGCGACCAGGAGGGCATCCATTAGCTGGGGATCGAGTTTGCCCAGGAGATCGACACTCAGCACTACTTGTGGGTGCTGGCGAGGAGTTGCTCCTCCAAGGCGGCCATCTGGGTTTCATGATGGGAGCACTTCCGCCAGATTTCTGCCCTTTGCCTGCTCCAGTGGCTTCTTCCATTTTTATGCCGACTGCCTCTACTACGGCTGGCCAGGCAGCTTTAGAGCGGCTGAGGGCCTGGCCTGGTGAGCATCGCGTCGCGGTGGGCCTTTCAGGCGGCGTTGACAGCTCTTTGACGGCAGCCCTGCTGGTGGAGGCGGGCTGGCAGGTGGAGGGTCTCACCTTGTGGCTGATGAGCGGCAAGGGGTCTTGCTGCGCCGAGGGCCTGGTGGATGCCGCCGGCATCTGCGAGCAGCTCGGCGTGCCCCACCATGTGGTGGATTTTCGCGAGCACTTTCAGGCACAGATCGTTGATTTTTTAGTGCAGGGCTATCAGGCCGGAGTTACGCCGCTGCCCTGCTCTCGCTGCAATCGGGAGGTGAAATTTGGGCCGATGCTGCAGTGGGCTGAGGCGGAGCGGGGCATCGGCCGCCTCGCTACCGGGCATTACGCCCGTGTGCGCCACGGCGCCTTGAGCAGCAACTGCCGCCACCAGTTGCTGCGGGGCTTGGATACCCAGAAAGATCAGAGCTACTTCCTTTACGACCTACCCCAGGAGGCCTTAGGCCGGTTGGTGTTTCCTCTCGGCGAGCTCGCCAAGACCGACACGCGGCTGGAGGCGGAGCGCCATGGCCTGCGTACGGCTCAGAAGCCCGAGAGCCAGGACCTGTGCCTGGCTGATCATCACGGCTCAATGAAGGCATTTCTCGATGCCTACCTGCCCCCACGTCAGGGGCAAATCGTGCTTGCCGATG
>JAQCGH010000016.1 GCA_027620015.1 Cyanobacteriota bacterium | reverse complement strand
GGTAATGGCTGGCGATTTTGAGCGCCTGAGGCGGTTGCGAGCCCAGGCCATCGCCTACGACGACCGTGACGGCCTTAATCTGCTTTTAAGTGGTGCTGCTGAGGCGGCGGTGCTGCCCCTTCAGCGCCTGATTCCCCTGCTGCGCCGCGATCAACGTCTTGCGGTGATCTGGCCCCAAAGCGGTGCGCCGCTCAGCTGGCAGCTGCTGCTGCGGCCTGCTGCCGCCGCTTCTTCGGCAGCGCCACCGTTGGAGTGGCTAGGGGCAGTGCTCGAGCAGCCTCTTTTGGAAGGGCTTATGGCCCGGGGCTGGATGCCGCCCTTGCCCCAGAGAGATTTGGCGACAGTTGCACGGCGCTTCCCAGCGGCAATTTCAGCTCTGCTGCTGCCGGGCAACGCTTTGCTGCAGCGCTGTTGGAGCCTGCCACCCCTTTCCGTGCCTCAGCAGCTGGCCCAGCAGAACCTTTGGGATGCGGCTTCACCCACCAGCCCCTAGCCCCAAAGGCGGCGGCGGGGGGCCGCGCTTAGGCGCCGGTGGGTGTCTGCCAGCAGCTCGGGGATTTGCAGCTCATGGGGGCAGCGGGGTAGGCAGGCGCCACAGGCGCGACAGGCCTCGGCGTTGAGCTCTTCCCACCAGT
Organism: Cyanobacteriota bacterium; assembly: GCA_027620015.1. Lineage (GTDB taxonomy): Bacteria > Cyanobacteriota > Cyanobacteriia > PCC-6307 > Cyanobiaceae > Cyanobium_A. Next base: position 35,392 of record JAQCGH010000016.1, on the reverse strand, counting down.
GGCCGGCGCGGCCTATCAAGTTGTAGCGCTCCTTGGCAAAGGTCTCCATGCCGTGGCCCACGGCCAGGTTGCGCAGCCGCAGGAGTTCGGGAATCGGCACGCCGTTGGGGCATGGCAAGCAGGCGCGGCACTGGCCGCAGCGCTCCGCCCCTAGGCGCTCGCGGCCAGCTGCATTTAGGTGCTGTAGGGCTGAGCGTTGTGCGGCATTCAGCCAGGGCGAGGGCCCGCTGATAGCAGCGGCCCAGGCCAGGTCTTCCGGCTGCTCGGCCCCCAGGCTCAAGGTGGAGATCCCCTGATCGAGCAGGAAGCGATAAGCCAGTTCTAGGGGGTGAAACGGCGCACAGTCGGCTACTAGTTCGGCTGATGGGTCGTAGAGGCGGCCTCCCTTATCGGCCGGGGAGATGGCCAGCACGCCCATCCCCTTGGCCAGGGCCGCCCGGGCGATGGGGAGGCGGGTTTGGTCAAAAAGGTGCACATGGAGGCTGCAGAACGTGAAGCTCCCCGAGCTCAGGGCGGCTTCGATCAGCTCAGGCGTGCCGTGGCTGCTGAATCCCACCTGGCCCACCAGCCCTTCATCTTTTGCCCAGGTAAGTAGGTCGGCACCGGGGCCATTGAGCGCCCACTCCAGGTGCTCAGGGCGGTTGAGGCCATGTACGGCCAGGCTGGTGAGCTTGGCCACGCCAAGCCGCTTAAGGATTGAACGCAGTTGCCCTTGGCCGGTGGCCAGGTCAGGGCCGGGCAGCAGTTTGCTGGTGATGCGCCAGCCATCAATTGGAGCCAGCTTTTCCCGTTTTAGGGACGCTATGGCTTGGCCAAGAAAGGTTTCAGCGGGCCCGTAGGCAGCTGCTGTTTCCAGGTGGTTGATGCCGGCGGCGAGTGCTGCTCGCAACACCGATTCCATCTGGGCGGGGCTGCCTAGAGCTCGCATTGTGCCGAGGCTGAAGGCAGACACCGTCGGCCCGGAGCCGTAGGGGCGCTGCAGCTGGTTCTCAGGCTGTTGGTTCATCCCCAGGTTCGTGGGCTTCGGGGCGGGCATGTTTGAGGTGGCGCACCAGGTCGGCAGGGCTAGTGCTGTCTAGGAAGCGGCGGAAATTGTCCTGCTCTTGAGCGTCAGCCTCCGCATCCACCGGAATGGAGGCATCAGCCACAACCTCTTCAAGCATCCAGATGCAGCTACCTGTGCGCAGGGCGAGTGCGATGGCATCGCTAGGTCTGGCGTCAAGCTCAATGGTTGAGGCTGCCGTTTCCTCGCCTGGAGTCCCGGCTTCCCCATCGTTAGCGGGGCTGAGTTTCAGCACGGCGCGGAAGGTGCTGTCTTCGATTGTGTGAATTACAACCCGGTCAAGCTGTAGACCCCCAGCTTCGATCAGGTCGGCCATTAGGTCGTGGCTGAGGGGCCGTGTTGGTGGTTCATCGCTGAGGCCCGCCAAAATATTTTGGGCTTGGGCTTGGTCGATCCAGATCGGCACCTGGCGCCGGCCCGATGGATCGCGGAGCAGCACGATCGGACTGCGGCTGGCCGCGTCGAGGGCAATTCCAGCAACGCGCATTTCAACCATGGCTCAGCGCTGCCCTTTGCCCGATTATGGCGAGGATGAATCGCCCTGGTCTGGACAGCTGATGTTTACGGGTCTGGTGCAGGCCACAGGTGTAATCCGCCGTTCTCCCCATGGGGTTCAGCTGCAGTGGGCGGCAGCTCCGGGGGCTATCTGGACTCCTGCCAGCCTGGCCCTTGGCGAGAGCGTGGCGGTAGATGGGGTTTGTCTCACTGTGGCTGACCTGCTGGCCGCTGGCTTTCGCGCCGATGTCAGTGAGGAAACCCTTAGCCGCACAACCTTGGCGGCCAAGGCAGACCGGGGCGGAACGGTCAATCTTGAGCCGGCCCTGCGCCTGGCCGACCGGCTTGGCGGCCATCTGGTGAGCGGTCACGTTGATGGGCTTGGTGTGGTGCGGGCGATTGAACGCCAGGCTGCCTCCTGGCGCCTGGAGCTGGCCTGGAATAACCCCGCTTATGGCCGCTACGTATGCGAAAAGGCCAGCGTGGCGGTGGATGGCATCAGCCTGACAGTGGCCGGCTGCGATCCCGATGGTGCTGGTTTCTGGATCGCCGTTATTCCTCACACCTGGGCCAGCACCACCTTGGCCCAGCTGGCCGTGGGCGATGGGGTCAACCTGGAGGCAGATCTACTTGCCAAATACACCGAGCGTCTGCTGGCCGCCACCGGTTCCATTGGCGCGGCCGAGCCAATTAATGCCTCTTGGCTGGCAGATCACGGCTGGATATGACTTCTGGGGTTGGCGTAATTACTTGCGAGGCGAAGAATTGAAGGCCTTCACTCTTGTTTGCGGTGCTGGTGGGAATCAGCTTCCACTGCGACGACCGAGCAGGAGGGCTAGGGATCTACTGGTTCGAGCGGCAGCAGGCTGATCGAACCATTGTCTTGGTGAATTTCGATCCGAAATTCCTGGCCTGGCTCCAATCCCAGCCTGCGGGTATAGGCCTGGCCGATCAGCAGGTTGCCGTTGCCATGTACTCGGGTGCGGAAATCAGCTTGTCGCCCCTTGCCTTGGCCGCTGTTGCCACTTCTGCTAACGCTGCTTGGTATCGCATAGCCCTTGGCGGCCACCAACGCACGATAAAAACTTTTTTTGAGGACGCGGCCACTTGGACCCACGTAGCCGCAGCCTCGGGCGATTTCGTCCTCTGGACGGTTGCTCAGGGCGCGGGCCCGATCAAGAAGGGGCTTTCCTTCCAGCATGTCCGCGGGGCTGTCGCCGTTCCTGGCCGCCATGAAAAAGGCCTGCGCTATGCAGATAACGATTCATTGTGCCCGGTATACAGGGAAATCGCAATCTGTGCCAGAGGTTGACGAGTTGGAGGGTTAAAGCAGATACAGGATTCCGTAGAGCACAACCCAGATGCCATCAACGAAATGCCAATACAGCTCAGCTGCTTCGAGGCCAAAGTGGTCGGTAGCGCTAATGCGGCCTCCTGGGCGTGTCTGCAGAGCAACGATGGTGATACAGATCACCCCAAGAGTTACGTGCAGTCCGTGGAAGCCTGTGAGGGCATAAAAGGTGCTGGCAAAAAGATTGTCGGTGAGGCCGAAGGGCAGATTGAAATATTCGACCATCTGACCCGCCAAGAAAATTGCGCCTAGAGCGCCAGTGATTCCCAGCCAGAGGCGGCTGGCTCCCAGCTGTCCGGCTCTGCATTCCTTGCCAGCGCGATGAAATGTGAAACTGCTGATGATCAAAACCACCGTGTTTATGGTGGGGAGCAGCAGTTCTAGTTCATAGATACCCCCTTCCGGCAGCGGATTAACGGCCTTAAAGGTGAGGTAGGCAGCAAAAAAACCAGCAAATGTCATGCCATCTGCCACCAAAAAAGTGGCTAGGCCAAATAGGCGGAAATCGCCGTGGGCTTCTTCAGCTTGCTCTTGTCTTGCCTCAATGGCGGTGGAATCCTGCAGCGGTGTGGTGCTGGTCACGCTTTCGCCTCCAGGTGCTGGCCGTAGCCGTATGGCTCAGTCACTAGTGGAGCCTCGCCATGCCAGTTCTCAACCGGTGGTGGCGAACTGGTGAGCCACTCAGGGGTGAGTGCATTCCAAGGGTTATCACCAGCTTTTTTGCCATTTATAGCTGTAACCACGACATTGATAAGCAGTGGCAGGGTGCTGATCGCCATCAATAAGGCACCTACGCTGCTGAGTTGATTCAGAGTTGTGAAGGCTGGATCGTATTCGGCAACTCGACGGGGCATGCCGTTTAAACCAAGCCAGTGCTGAGGTGCGAAGCAGAGATTGAAGCCAACGAAAGTGAGAAGGAAATGGAGCCTACCCAGGTCTTCATTAAGCAGTCGACCAGTGAATTTCGGATACCAATGATATAAAGATCCGAAAATAACAAACACTGTGCCACCGTAAACAATATAGTGGAAGTGACCTACCACGAAGTACGTATCATGAACGTGAATGTCAAAAGGTACTTGGGCAAGAGCTACTCCAGTAATTCCGCCAAATACAAAATTTACTATGAATGCACATGAAAACAGCATCGCTGAATTAAGGGCAATCTTTCCTCCCCACAGGGTTGCTAACCAATTAAAGAATTTTATGCCCGTTGGCACAGCTATAAAGGAGGTGGCAATAGTAAAAAACAAACGCATCCAGGGCGGAGTGCCGCTGGTAAACATATGGTGAGCCCAAACAATTAATCCAAGGAAAACAATTGCCATGATCGAATACACCATGGTTGTATACCCAAAAAGTGGTTTACGCGCATGGATGGGTAGAATTTCACTAACCAAGCCAAAAGCTGGTAGTACCATGATATATACAGCCGGGTGAGAATAGAACCAAAATAGATGTTGGTAGACAACTACATTGCCACCCATCGTTGGGTTGAAAAATCCAGTGTGAGCAATGATGTCGAAGCTGAGAAGAATTAGTGTGCCTGCAAGAACTGGTGTTGACAGAACAACTAAAACACTGGTGCCTAACATTGCCCAGCAGTACAAAGGCAACATCATTAACTTCAAGCCCGGACGCCGAAGTTTGAGAATGGTGGCAATGAAGTTGATGCCTCCAAAGATTGAACTACCACCAAGTAGAAGCACACTCAAGATCCACACCACTTGGCCTGCTGCTGGGGTGGTAAGACTTAACGGCGGATACGCGGTCCAGCCGGACTGGGCAGCCGCTCCAGCAATAAAATAACTACTTATAAGAAGTATGCCTGCAGGCGGGATCAGCCAGAAAGCGACTGCATTTAGACGGGGAAAAGCCATATCTCTAGCTCCCACATAAAAGGGAATTAGATAATTGCCGAAGGCTCCATTTACGACAGGCACGATCCAAAGGAAGATCATTATCGTGCCATGCAGGGTGAGCGTCTCGTTGTAGGTCTCCCGACTTACGAAATCGGACATTGGACTCCACAATTCCGTGCGGATGATTCCAGCTAAGGCTCCGCCGACCAAATAGAAGATGAAGCCGCAAATCAAATACTGAAGCCCGATCACCTTGTGATCGAGGCTGAAACTGAAGTAGCGGAGCCAGCCTTGGGGCTGCAGGTTGTCTTCAAAATCGCTTGGGCTTGCCAGAGTCATGGCCGTGTCTTCAGGTGTTGGTGCTGTTGGGAGTGTTCTGCTGCAACCAATTGTCGTAGGCCTCAGGCTCTTGAACTACCACGTTCGAGCGCATGCCGCCGTGGTAAGGCCCGCAGAGCTCGGCGCAGATGATTGGGTAAGTGCCAGCTCGTGTAGCGGTAAAGGAGAGCACGGTTGGTTGGCCGGGGATTATGTCTTGCTTGAGCCTGAACTGGGGTACCCAGAAGGCATGGATTACATCACGAGCTTCCATATGTAACTCAATCTGTTGACCAGTTGGGACGTGAAGTTCGCCTGTTGTTATATCCGAACCTGGATAGTGGAAAATAAAAGCAAATTGCATGGCAGTAACTTCCACAGGCAAAACTGGTCCTCCAGGTGCTGCCTCCATGCCAGACACGCCAATACCACCCCAAACCCGCCCAGCTGTATCACCTTCCTTGACACTGACCTGTTGCATAGCTCCGTGATCCATCGCCATGTGATCGTTAAGCGTGGCCATGCCACCCATACGCTCATATATGTCGTAGCTGTATAGCCCAACGAATAAAACAACTACGGCTGGGATTGCCGTCCAAACGATCTCTAGAGGGAGATTTCCTTCAATCGCCAGGCCATCGCTCATGTCGCCACTGCGGCGCCTGAAACGAATCATGCTGTAAATCAACAGGACCACGATGCCGAGGAAGAGCACCGTGCCAATACTGAACAAAACCTTAAACAGTTCGTCGTAAGTGGATGCGTTGCTGCTGGCCCCCGGCGGCAGCAGGTTGACGTTGTTGCCAACCCACAGTCCAGTTATGACAAGGACTGTGGTGGCCGTGAACACAGCTAGAACAGTGCGAATCGGCACGATGCTGTTTGATCTTCTAGTCAGCTTATGGCCGTTAGCTGCGATGTGCGGGACAACCTTTCATTGGTTGGCAAATCAACGCCTCTGAGGCTTGCTTGTAGCGCTGGTGTTTTCACTTCGTGATCTTGGCGATCCAGCATCACTTGTAATGAACAACTTGGTTAGCTTCCTTGAACTCCGGGTTGGTCGTTTCCGTGGCGACATATCGCCAGCCGCGTCAAGGTTCAGGAATTAGCAGCAGACCAAACCCTGTTCTGCTCAAGAGGCTCGCCCTACTTGCTTCCCATCTGGTGGTGGCTTTGGTGGCCTTGGTTGGCATCGGCGGTTCCACCAGGGTCATGGAGGCGGGTCTGGCATGTCCTGACTGGCCCCTTTGCTACGGCCAGTTCCTGCCAGGTCGGCAGATGAATATTCAGGTGTTTTTGGAGTGGTTTCATCGCCTAGACGCTTTCGTGGTGGGCTTGGCCCTGCTTGTGCTTGCCGCAGCCAGCTTTTTATGGCGGCGACGCTTGCCTGCTTGGGTGCCCTTTTTATCTGCCGGATTGCTTTTTCTGGTGCTGGTTCAAGGAGCTCTTGGGGCTCTCACGGTCACGCAACTTCTAGAAGCGCCGTTCGTCACGGCTCACCTCGCCACCGCATTGCTGCTAGTTGCTCTCACAAGCGGCCTTTACCAGCGCTTGGCAATGGCGAATACCCCCTCGACCAGTCCTCCTCTTTGGTGGCAGCTGCTGGCGAGCTTGGCTCTGGTGCTGACGTTCGGCCAGTGCCTACTGGGTGGAATCATGGCTAGCCAATGGGCAGCAGATCAGTGTTTCAGTGCCGGTGATGGTTGCAGCTTGCTGCTTGCTCATCGACAACTTGCACTTCCAGCAGCCCTTTCCGTGTTGGCCCTTGCAGCGTCAACCCTATTTCTGCCACCTGAGCAGGGCCAGCTGCCACGCCTCGCCCAGGGGGCGGCCGTTTTGATGTTCGCCCAGGTGAGCCTGGGCATTTGGACCTTGAAGCTCCAGCTCCAGGTTCCACTCGTGACTATTGGCCACCAACTGATTGCAGCACTCCTGATCGGTCTGCTCGCAGCGGTGCTTGCTCGCTCCCTTGGCAACTCAGGCCAGACCTTGCCCATGTCTCCAATGTCTTCAGAGGTGGCTCATGGTTAGTGCAACGATCACACCTCCAATCGCTGCTGCCCAGCCGATCCGCCCCTCAGTGAAATTGCCGGCATGGCTTGAAGTTGCCAAGCCGCGCTTAATACCGCTGCTGCTCGCCACAACCCTTGGGGGCATGGCACTTAGCTCTAGCGATGCACCCACCGCCAGCACGATTATTTGCACGCTGGTGGGTGGCAGCCTGGCTTCGGCTGCGGCCGGTGTGCTCAATTGCCTTTGGGAACAGGATCTGGATGGGCGCATGCAGCGCACAAGCCGTCGTGCCCTGCCCTCTGGTCGTTTAGCCCAGCGCCAGGCTTTTGGACTGGCAATCGGCCTCACCATCTTGTCTGTGGTGGTGCTGGTTGTTGGAGTAAATCCGCTGGCTGCCAGCCTCTCACTGCTTGGCCTTTGCAGCTACGTGCTGCTTTACACCGCCCTGCTTAAGCCTCGCACCAGTCAGAACATTGTGGTTGGCGGGGTGGCCGGGGCAATCCCTCCCTTAGTGGGAGCTGCTGCTGCTACCGGCTCGCTTGGCTGGTCTTCTTGGTGGTTGTTTGCCTTGGTGATGTTGTGGACTCCAGCCCACTTCTGGGCGCTTGCCCTGCTGCTTAAGGACGATTACCGCTCCGTAGGTATCCCGATGCTTCCGGTGGTCAAAGGAGTCGCGGTGACCACACGTGCCATCAGTCATTACGCCTGGGCCACGGTTGGCTTGAGCTTGTTGGGGATCGTGGCACTGCCAACCGGTGGCTTGCTCTACGGCTTGATGGTGCTGCCCTTCAACGCTCGTCTGTTGCAACTGAGCTCCCAGCTACGCAGCGAGCCTGACGAACCCCAACGGGCCAAGGCGATGTTCCGCTGGTCGATCTTTTATTTATTTGGTATCTGTGCGTTGCTATTGCTGGCCCGCCTACCGCAGGCAGCACTGTTGGGCCCCCAACTGCTCAACGTCCCATTTGCTGCCTTGCCTACATTGGTTGGCTGATTGGAGCGGTTTGAGTCGGTGATCGAACTGCTGCAGCTCTGCAAGCGCTACGGGGGCAAAAAGTCGGCAACTGCTGTGGTTGCCCTCGACAACCTTTCCCTACAGGTGCCGGCCGGCAGCCTCTATGGCTTGCTTGGTCCTAATGGTGCCGGTAAGACGACCGTCTTACGCATCCTGTGCACCCTGCTGGCCCCTGATAGCGGCAGGGTGCGTATAGGTGGCGTTGATGCCCTGGCTGATCCACGAGCGGTGCGCCGTTTGCTGGGTTACGTGGCCCAGGAAGTTGCAATCGACAAGATTCTCACCGGCCGCGAACTGCTGCAACTGCAGGGTGACCTGTACCACCTGGCTCCGGCTGCGAGGAACCGGCGCATAGATGAGCTAATCGAGCTGCTCGGCATGTCCGACTGGATTGATCGACGTTGCGGTAGCTACTCAGGCGGGATGCGGCGCCGGCTCGATCTGGCGGCTGGTCTGCTCCACAGCCCCCAGGTGTTGGTGCTCGATGAGCCCACCGTTGGTCTTGATATCGAAAGTCGCGCCGCGATCTGGTCAGTGTTACGCCATCTGCGCGATGACGGCACAACCGTGCTGCTTAGCAGTCACTACTTAGAGGAGGTTGATGCCCTGGCTGACCATCTTGCAATCATCGAGGCGGGCAAAGTCATCGCCGAGGGCGCTCCTGCTGCTCTCAAGGCCGCCTTGGGAGGCGACCGGGTGACTTTGAGGGTGCGCGAATTTAGTGATGCCGTCGAAGCCGAGCGGGTCCGCAGCTTGTTGCACGATTGCGCTGGGGTGCTCCAGGTGGTGGTGAATCGTGCCCAGGGCTACTCCCTAAATCTGGTGATTGTGGATGACAGTGTGGTGGAGAATCTGCGCCGCCAACTGGCAGCAGCGGACCTGCCGGTTTTCGCCCTCGCCCAGAGCCGCCCCAGCCTTGATGATGTCTATCTACAGGCCACCGGCCGCACCCTTATGGACGCGGAGCTTGAGGTGGCCGGCAGCCGTGATCCCAAGGCTGAACGCAAAGCGAGCATGTAATGACTACAACCATTTCCGGCCCCCAACCCGAGGCTTCCGCCTTCGCCGAGATCAGTCAAGAAACCCTGGCCCTCACCCGGCGTCTGTTTGTACAGCTGCAGCGCCGGCCTTCGACCTTGGTGGCGGGGGTGCTGCAGCCCCTGATCTGGCTGGTGTTATTCGGCGCCCTGTTTGCCAAGGCTCCGGCGGGCCTGCTCCCCGGTGGCATCAGCTATGGCCGTTTCCTTGGCGCAGGTGTGATCGTATTTACGGCCTTCAGCGCGGCCCTCAACGCCGGCCTGCCGTTGATGTTTGACAGGGAATTCGGCTTCCTCAACCGGTTGCTGGTGGCGCCGCTGCGCTCGCGCAGTTCCATCGTGTTCGCCTCGGTTCTGTACATCACCACGCTCAGCTTGGTGCAGAGCCTGGCGATCATGGTCACTGCTGCTCTGCTGGGTTACGGCTGGCCTGGTGGAGCTGGGCTGCTGTTGGTTTTGGTCACCTTGCTGTTGTTGGTGTTTGCAGTCACTGCATTGAGTTTGGGCCTTGCTTTTGCTTTGCCAGGGCACATTGAGTTAATTGCGGTGATCTTTGTGGCCAACCTGCCACTGCTATTTGCCAGCACTGCTTTGGCACCCTTGTCGTTCATGCCGTCTTGGCTGGGCTGGCTAGCGGCTCTGAATCCACTTACCTTCGCGATAGAACCGATTCGTGCCGCCTATGCGGGACAGGTCTCTCTCACCGCAGTGGTGCTTGAGGCTCCCTATGGCCAGCTCAACAGCGTCACCTGCCTGGGGGTGCTCGCCTTGCTGGCCGCCGGGTTGTTCCTGCTGATTCGGCCCCTTTTGGATCGCAAGCTCACCTAGCAAGTCCTTTCGTGACCCAGCCCTCCAGATTTTCGTTGCCCGACCGTCCCGACTTAGGGGATCGCTTGCTGGCAGCGGTGGCTGAAAGGGATCAGGCCATGGCCCAGCGCCTAGTGCAGCAGTGGGCGCACCGCCGGGGCCTGCTGGCTCTCGAGGTTCTGATCTCTGGACCACTATGCGAGAGCCAGGGATCAGGGGCCGCTGAATGGCTGCGCTTACAGGCTGGTTTGGAAATCAACCCTGAACTCCCCCACGAGACTGCAACTTCTAAAGAGCAACCGGTTGTGCAACGTGTCGAACAACGAGCTGTGCTGGCCCTTATGCAGGATGCCCTGACGCCGGCAGCGATCAATGCCGCTCCTGCACCTTTTGCTCACGCTTCCTTGCGGGCCTGGCTGCCTGATGCTGAAGAGCTTGATAGCTCTGACCTTCCCGTGGCCAGCTGAGTGAAGCCATACGGTTTGATTGTCTCGGTGCAGGCCCCCGAGGGCTCACCGATGCGCGATCCAGATGTGATCGCCGCCATGGCTGATGCCAGTTTGCGCAATGGCGCCTCTGGGGTACGCCTGGAAAGCCCTGAGCACATTGGCGCTGTTCGTCGGCGCTGCCCAAACGCTCTAATCGTCGGCCTATGGAAGCGCAGCTACCCAGATAGCTCGGTGTACATCACCCCTGGGTGGGAGGAGATTCGTGCCGTCTGGGCTGCGGGTGCTGATGTAGTGGCAATTGATGCCACCGAGCGGGAGCGACCCGGGGGTGAAAAGTTGGAAACTTTGATCGTTAAGGCTCAAAAGGAGCTTGGTGCTGCGCTGATGGCTGATGTGGACAGCGTTGCCAATGGCCTGCGCGCAGCCGAGCTGGGATGCACCTGGGTAGGCACCACTCTCTATGGCTATACGGAGTCAACCGCAAGCCAGCAGCCACCAGCCTGGAATCTTTTGCCCCTGCTGCGGCAGCAATTGCCTGCTGAGGTAAGCCTGATCTGCGAGGGAGGTATTTCAAGTCCTAAGCAGGCCCGCCAAGCACTTGACCTTGGCGCTGATGCCGTGGTTGTGGGCACGGCAATCACCGGGGTCGATTTGCAGGTTGCTGCCTATGTACGGGATGTTCTGGCCTCCTGAGCAGCCCTTGGGATCACATCATCCCGGGCATGCCCATTCCTCCCATTCCTCCCATTCCTCCCATTCCTCCCATTCCTCCCATTCCTCCCATGTCGCCGCCGGCTGGGGCTGCTTCGGGTTCAGGCTTGTCGGCGATTACAACTTCGGTGGTAATCAGCATGGAGGCGATCGAGACCGCATCTTGAAGGGCTAGGCGCACCACCTTGGCTGCATCGAGAATGCCTGCTGCTAACAGGTCTTCGTAGACGCCAGTGAGGGCGTTGTAGCCCTTGCCAAGCCGAAGAATCTCAGCTGCCACAACGGCGCCATCGGCACCGGAATTGTGAGCAATCTGGCGCACGGGCTCTGCAAGGGAACGCTGCACAATTTCGACTCCGGTGCGCTCGTCGCCTTGGCAGCTAGCCGCCAGGCTGTTTAGCCCTGCTGCCAGCTCCAACAAGGTGCAGCCGCCACCAGTAATGATTCCCTCCTCCACCGCAGCCCTGGTGGCGTTGAGGGCGTCTTCAATGCGCAGTTTGCGGTTCTTGAGCTCGGTTTCGGTCGGAGCTCCCACCTTGATAACGGCAACTCCTCCGGCCAGTTTGGCGATCCGCTCCTGCAGCTTTTCGCGGTCGTAGTCGGAGTCAGTGTTGTCGAGCTCGCGCTTTATTGAAGCCACCCGATCAGCTACTGCTGCCTGGTGATCACCGCTGGCCACAATCGTCGTGTTGTCCTTGGTGATGGTGATGCGGCGGGCTTGCCCCAGCTCGGCCAAGCCAGTCTTGTCCAGCGTCATGGCCTGGTCTTCGCTCACGACAGTTGCGCCGGTGAGCACGGCGATGTCGCCAAGCATGGCCTTGCGGCGATCTCCAAAACCAGGCGCCCGTACCGCTGCAACTTGCAGTACTCCCCTGTTTTTGTTGACCACCAGGGTGGCTAGAGCTTCTCCCTCTACTTCCTCCGCCAGAATCAACAAGGGTCTGCCGCCCTTTGAAACCGCCTCCAGCACGGGCACTAGGTCCGTGATGGTGCTGATTTTGCGGTCGGTGATAAGGATCAGGGCATTTTCAAAGATGCATTCGCGCCTCTCCTGGTCGGTGACGAAGTAGGGGGAGCTGTAGCCGCGGTCGAAGGCCATGCCCTCGGTGATCTCCAGTTCGGTTGCTAAGGAGGTGGACTCCTCAACGGTGATGACGCCGTCAGCGCTCACCTTGTCCATGGCTTCGGCGATCATCCGGCCTATCTCTTCGTCGTTGCCGGAGCTCACAGCGGCCACCTGGCGAATCGCTTCACCGGCTACCGGCTGGGCCCTCTCGGCGATGCCCGCCACGATATGGGCAGTTGCCTTTTCCATGCCGCGGCGTAATACGACCGGGCTGGCTCCAGCAGCCACGTTTTTGAGGCCTTCACGTACTAACGCCTGGGCCAGCAGGGTGGCAGTGGTGGTGCCGTCGCCGGCGGTGTCCTTGGTCTTGGTGGCCACCTGCTGCATCAGCTTGGCGCCAACGTTCTCGAAGGGATCTTCAAGTTCGATTTCCCGGGCGATCGTGACTCCGTCATTAACGATCTCCGGCGCGCCGAATTTCTTTTCGAGCACCACGTTGCGGCCACGGGGACCGATGGTGACCTTCACCGCGTTTGCCAGGGCGTTCACACCCCGCTCAAGAGCGCCACGGGAGGCATCCGAAAAGCTGATCAACTTGGCCATGAAAATGGTAAAAACTCTGTGGAATTAGAGTCCCACAGCGGACCACTACCAGGTCAACCCAGCGAGGTGGGGAAAGCCGAATCAAGCTGTTGCTTTGGGCTACTGATCCGCTTCAGGCTCGATAGGGTTTAGCAATGGATGATTTGCTGCAAACAGCACTGGAGAGCGCGGACGAAGCCATTTCGCTGGATCCAGGTTCAACCGCCAATGCCATGGTGTTTGTGCTTGTGGCGGCGGCTGGGGTCTTGATGGCCTTGGTTTATGTGCCAGTGAGACTGTTTTTGACAATCACTGCCCGCAGTCGCCGCTTGCGCCTGCTGCAGCGGATTCGCCGGCTGCGCGAGGAGTTGGCTCAGCCGGTTCCCAACTCTGAAGTAGCGACTCTCTAAACACTCATCGCATCACCATTCCTCCATCCACCTGCAGCACCTGGCCGGTGATGTAGGCAGCAGCTGGGTCGGCGGCTAGAAAACGCACTGCACCAGCCACCTCGGAGGCTTGGCCCATGCGTCCCATCGGGATGGCCGCCAAAATTGGCGTCTTTTCGAGTGCAGCGGTCATGTCGCTCTCGATGAAGCCCGGGGCAACGGCATTGACGGTGACTCCCCGGGCTGCAAATTCAGCAGCATTGCTTCGGGTGAGGCCGATCACCCCGGCCTTGGCGGCGCTGTAGTTCGCCTGGCCTGGATTACCCATCAGGGCAACTACTGAGGTGATGTTGATGATGCGGCCGCTGCGGGCTTTGAGCATGGATCGGCTCACAGCGCGGGTACATAGAAAAACGCCGGTGAGATTGAGGTTGATCACGCTCTGCCAGTCGGCGGTTTTCATTCGCATCAGCAGGCCGTCGCGTGTGATGCCGGCGTTGTTAATCAGCACATCGAGCCGGCCGCTCCTAGCGAGCAAAGCTTTGACCATGGCGTCTACCTGCTCTTCATCGGCAACATCGGCCCGATGGCTCCAGGCCTCGCCTCCGGCAGCAGTGATCTCAGCAACTACCGCTTCGGCGGCATCAAGGGAGCTGGCGTAATTAACCACTACTTGAGCCCCAGCGGCTGCCAGATCAATGGCGATGGCGCGACCTATACCCCGGCTAGCACCAGTAACCAGGGCCACTTGGCCGGCCAGGGGGGCGGGGCTGGACATCACGACACCTGCGGTTGTGGCGCTGATCGTATGGCCTGACTAACCCCCGATCCCCCACTATCCAAGCCCCAGGGCGGCGAGCACCTCGGCGTCGCCTAGTTGACTGAGGCTGGCAGGGCTGCTGAGGCCCTGCACCCCAGTGCGGCTGGGCAGACTGGCTGGATCCCTGCCCAGGGCCACCAGCGGTAAGCCGAGCAGGAGAGCCAATTCAATGGCTACGGGATCGCTGGCTAGCACCACATCGGCACTGGCGATTTGGGCGGCGCGTTTGCGGATATTCCCTGCCCCAGGGCCAGCTAATGCTGGCAAGGCCCGCAGATTGGGTAACTTTCTGATGATCTTGGCGGGTAGGTCCTGCCATTGCTGGGCTGGCCAATCGCCGTTTACACCGGAGGGTGCCAGCAACAGTGCTGGTCCATCGCCACTGGGCAGGGACGCGCTGGCAGCCTCCATGTCGGCCGGAGCGATAGGCAACCTGAATGAGTCAGCCTCGAGGCGTACCCCGATTGGACGCAGGAAGGCCTCAAAGGCTTGGTTGGCCCAGCCGCCCTCGATGGGGGTGATCCGCTCAGTAGCGGAGAAGCCACCGCTGGCTACCCGGGTGGGGATGTGGCTCATTGAAAGCATCAGATCCATCTGGCGGCTGGGCGCCAGGTTGAGGCTCACCTGAAAATCAGGCTCCCGCACCGAACCCATCAAGTTGGCCCAATCGGCCAGGGTTGCTTGCTCATAGGTGAATGGCATGGCCCGCTCCACGGCTGGATGCAGGGACCAAAGGGGCACCGCCGCTAACGGACAGACCACCTGGACGTCGGCATGGAGTTGGTCGGCAACGGCGGCAACGGCGGCAAAACTCTGCAGCTGCTGGCTGCTGCCGCCCGGAATCAGAAAAAGGGCGCGCATCGCAGACGACACAGGTTCGGCGGCCTGATTGTATGGATCAGATTCGGTTTGACCCGTTTCGCGGGAGTCGCTTGTGCATTTGCTGATCGCCGCAGCTGGCAGTGGCCGCCGCATGGGGGCCGAGGGCAACAAGCTGCTGTTGCCTGTGGCGGGGCGTTCGATGCTTGCCTGGACCCTGGACGCGGCCCTTGCCTGCCCCGCAATTAGCTGGATCGGCATCGTGGGCCAGCCCGTTGATGCGGTCGCGATCGCGGCGATCGTGGCTGAAGCTCAGCCAGATCTGCCGGTGCAATGGATTGAGGGTGGTGACACCCGTCAGGAGTCGGTGAGCCGGGGGCTGGCGGCCCTGCCTGCTGGTGCTGCTGGGGTGCTGATCCACGACGGGGCTCGCTGTCTTGTGGAGCCGGAGCTGTTGGCTCGCTGTGCTGCTGCGGTGCAGCAAGGCGCAGCTGTGATCGCCGCCACCCCCGTAATCGACACGATCAAACAGGTGGATGGAGCTGGCACCATCACGTCAACTCACGATCGCCGCTGTTTGTGGGCCGCGCAAACTCCTCAGGGCTTTCCGGTGCAGCAGCTTCGCGATGCCCACTCAATCGCCACGGAGCAGGGCTGGAGCGTCACCGACGATGCGGCCCTATTTGAGCGGTTGGGTTTGGCGGTGCAGGTGTTGGAAGCGCCTGCTTCCAACATCAAGCTCACCACCCCCTTCGATCTCACCGTGGCAGCGGCGGTGCTTGCTTCGCGAGGTTGATCCGCAGCTTGCCGCTGCTGCCGTCGAGCTCGGCCCAGGTGCCTAGGGGCAGGGCCGCATTGCCTGCCACATGACCCACCGGCAAGTTGCTCACCACAGGGATGCCGAGATCGGTTGTGCGCTCGCGGAGCACCTGCTCGAGGCTGAACCGATTTGCTTCGGCTGGGCTGTCATCGCAGTCTGTGAACTGCCCCAGGCCGATGCCAGCTAGCTGCTGCAGCGCACCGCACAGCCGCCAGTGGGTGAGCATGCGATCGATTCGGTAAGGCGCTTCGCCCACATCTTCGAGCACCAAAATGGCGCCGCGCAGATCCGGTAGATACGGCGTACCCAGTAGGTGGGTGGCCACGGTGAGGTTGGCGGCCAGCAGGGGCCCTGCGGCGATGCCGCCACACCAGCCCTCTCCCTGCAGGTCGCCTAGGGAGTCACCAAACAACAGGCACCGCAGCCGCTCCTGGCTCCAGGCGGGTTCAGTGGCCAAGGTGGTGAGCAGCGGTCCGTGGATGGCGCCTCCATGCCCCTGGGCCATCTGGGCCCAGAGCAGGGAGGTGACGTCGGAGAAACCAAGCAGCCAGCGCGCTGGCAGGGCTAGGGGTGCTTCCAGTAACCGGGCGGCACCCCAACCGCCCCGCACACAGACCAGCAACTTGGCGGTTGCTTCCAGGTCGCCGCGTCGCTCTAGGTCTTTGCCAGCTAAGTAGCCCCACTGGCGCCCGTGCAGCTGCGTGTGTTCAACTTCCAGCCCCCAGCCTTCGAGCACGGCGATGCCCGCCTCCATGCGCGCCAAGCCTTCATCGCCCAGAAGGGCCGAGCTTGCCGCCACCATTTGCATCCGATCCCCTGGCCGCAGCGGAGTGGGCTGAAGTGGGACCGAATTCACGGTATCTGCCCCAACATCAAGGCAAGCAGCAGTAGACCACCTAGCTGAACCTGGCGGCTGAAGTGAAGGCCGTAAGACGAGCGGGACAGGTTGGGGCGGCGCAGTAGGGCGGCTTCTCGCTGCATGCCGGCAGCTGCCAGCAGGCCCAGGGACCAACCGATCCAGCCGCAGCCCTGTATGCCGGCGGCTAGCCCCAGGGCCAGGGCTGCTAGGCCGTAGCTGATCGCTACCGCCAGGGGGGCTTGGCTGCCCAGGCTGAGGGCACTGCTGCGCACACCGATGGCCCGGTCATCGTCCCGGTCGGCCATGGCATACACCGTGTCGAAGCCGAAAGTCCAAAGCAAGGTGGCTAGCCACACCAGGGCTAGAGGCCAGCCGCCGGCCAGGGAGCCCGTGGTTGCGGCCCAGGGGATCAGCACCGCAAACCCCCAGCAAAGGGCCAGCACCACTTGTGGATAGCCAAACCAGCGTTTTGCCGAGGGGTAAAGCAGAACTGGTGGCAGGGCCGCGATTGCTAATAGCAGGCAGAGGTTGCGGCTGGCGGCGGGCAACTCCAACATCAGCACCAGCAGCACTGCCAAGGCAAATACCAGGCTGAGAAGCAGCAGGCCTATCGCCTCGCCAATGCCAACGCGTCCATCGGCCAGGGGACGGCTGCGGGTGCGCTCCACTAAGGGGTCGATGCGGCGGTCCCAGAGGTCGTTGGCGATGCAGCCGGCCGCGCTCACCGCCAGTCCTCCCAGCACTATCAACCCCACCAGCAGCGGCGCCGGTGGGGCGTTTGGTGTGAGCCAGAGGCTCCAGCCAGCTGGAATCAGCAGGATCAGGCGGCCACTGGGCTTGTGCCAGCGCACCAGCTCCAGCCAAGCTTCCAGACGGGTGCTGCTCATCGCGTTGGCCATGCCCCCATTTCGTCGTGAGCACCCTAGGTGTGCTGGTGGGATGGGTCTTGGGTGGCAAAGTGGCGCCCCTAGTTGCTGTTGCTGAGCTCGATGGTTCAGGCCCCCAACCTTCAGCAAGCCGGTCGCCGCCGGGTGGCCGCGATTGACATCGGCACTAACTCAATCCACCTGCTGGTGGCAGAGGTGGATCCGGAGCTGAGTAGTTTCAGCGTGGTGCTTGCTGAGAAGGCCACCACCCGTCTCGGCGAAAGGGATCCCCATAGCGGTGAACTAACTGCCGAGGCGAGAGAGAGGGCGCTACTCACCCTGCGCCATGATCGCGATCTTGCCATGAGCCATGGGGTGGAGCAGATCGTCACAGCGGCAACCAGCGCAGTGCGGGAGGCCCCCAATGGCCGGGAATTTTTGGCGGCATTGCAGGAGCAACTTGGCCTGGAGGTGGATCTGGTAAGTGGACCGGAGGAGGCGCGGCTGATCTACTTAGGTGTGCTCTCGGGAATGGCCTTCGGCGACCTGCCCCATTTGATAATTGATATCGGCGGCGGCTCTACCGAATTAGTGCTGGCTGATGGCCGGGATGGCCGCTCCTTCAGCAGCACTCGCATCGGCGCGGTGCGCTTGCAACGGGAGTTTTGTCAGCAGGACCCCCTCCCGGTTGAACGACGCTCCTTTCTGAAGGCCTACATCCAGGGTGCCCTCGACCCGGCCGTGGCTGAGGTGAAGGCGGCGCTGCGGTGGGGCGAACAGCCGCTGATGGTGGGCACCAGCGGCACAGCCATGGCCCTAGCGGCCCTAGCGGCGGCTGAAGATCCCAAGCCGCCGTTGAAGCTGCAGGGCTACCGGCTCAGCCGCGAACGTATCGACCAGCTCATTGCCAGGCTCCTGGCTATGACGCCAGAACAGCGCCGCTCCTTGCCCGCCATCAACGAGCGGCGGGCCGAGATCATCGTGCCCGGGGCACTAATTTTGCAAACGGCGATGGCGATGCTCGGCGTGCGGGAGCTGGTGGTTTGCGATCGGGCCCTGCGGGAGGGCCTGATCGTGGACTGGATGCTTCGCAACGGCATGCTGGGAGATCGCTTCGCCTTTCAGAGCACCATTCGTCAGCGCACCGTGTTGCACCTCGCCCAGAGCTTTGGTGTCGATCGTGCCCGGGCCGATCGGGTTGCTGCCCATGCCCTCAGCCTCTACGACCAGACGCGGGGGCTGCTGCACAACGATGAGGGCCCAGGCCGCGAGCTGCTCTGGGCCGCCGCTCAGTTGCACACCTGTGGCAAAAGCATCAATATCTCCGCTTATCACAAGCACAGCTGGTATTTGATCCGCCACGGCGAGCTGCTGGGCTACTCCGAATCCGAGCACTTGATGGTGGCGGCGATTGGCCGCTATCACCGCCGCAGCCTGCCGAAGAAGCGCCATGAGTCTTGGCAGCTGATCGAAGACCGCGATCAGCGCCGCACCGTCACCTCAATGGCATTGCTATTGCGGCTGGCCGCTGCCCTGGATCGCCGGCCCGCTGCGGTAATTGCGACCCTGCAGGTGTCATCACGGCAAAGTGAGGTTTGGGTCGACCTGGAGCCTCTAGCTTCGGTCCCAGGCGACCCAGCTCTAGATCTCAGCCTGGAGCGCTGGAGCCTGCGATCCTGCGCCGAAGTAGTGCAGGAATCCTCTGGCCTTGGTCTCAGGGTGCCGGAGCCCTGAAGCTGCGCCACCGCACCTGATCAATGGGTCCCAGGGGTTGAGCAGTACCGCCTCTTATTTGGGTGCGTACCAGGTCGGGCCGCCCTGCCAGCACCTCAAGCCCTTGGCCTAGAGGGAAGCTCCGCTCACCTTTGAAGGTGCCACGGAACAAAATGGTGCCTGTTTTTGTTTTTATTTCGAGCCAGCTGGACTGGTTGCTCGTCAGTTGAAGTTGATCTGGCTGGAGGCCGCCGCCGCCGCCAGCTGGTGGTGTGGCAGTGAGCAGCTGGGGCTGGGCTTGCGGCTTAGTTTGGCGGGCCTGGTGCCGTTGCCATTGCTGCCAGCCCGCGGCGCTGAGGGTGGCAAAGATTGCTGCTGTGATGACCAGTTTTTTGCTGCCTCGGCCCGTTCTGCTTGGGGCAAGCTGATTCAGTTCGGCAACTTTGATCGGCTTGGCTTGAAACTGGCCGCAATCGCGCAGGATTTGAAGATGACTATCAATGTTGATGTTTAGGCTGCTTGCGATTCTGCGGGCCTGGGCGATCACAAATACCGGTTCAGGTAATCGGCTGGGGTCAGCTTCTTCTAGGGCCTCAATTTGTTCGGCTCCCATGTTTAAACGGTTTGCCAAAGTGGCAAGTTCGAGATTGTTGACTACACGGCCGTGACGCAGGGTTTGACCGAGAGAGCGCAGGGCGGATAAAGCATCGGGGCTGGGAGAGTCCGACACCAGAAGAGCTAGCTCAGCAGACCTTGACATTCTGCAGGTAATTTTTATGGAGACCAGCCGTCAAATGGGCGATACTGGATTCGAACCAGTGACCCCTTCCGTGTGAAGGAAGTGCGCTACCGCTGTGCTAATCGCCCGCACCCTTAGACCTTAAAACACTGCAGGCGGTCGATCGGTCACCATGGGTTGAGAGCCAGAAGCATTACTTGAGAGCCAGCCCCGAAGGATCCAATTCCAAGCAAGCAACGGCAGAAGCGGCTGTGGCTCAATCGGATGTGGCTCAGTCGGATGTGCCTCAGTCGGATGTGGAAGTGTTGATCGTGGGCGGCGGCGTGTGCGGCACCGCCCTGCTGTTCGAACTTGCCCGCTACACCGATGTGGCCAGCATTCTGCTGGTGGAGCGCTACGACGCCCTGGCCCGGGTGAACTCCAAGGCCACTAATAACAGCCAGACAATTCACTGCGGCGACATCGAGACCAACTACACGCTCGAGAAGGCGCTGCGGGTGAAGCGCACTGCCGAGATGATCGTGAACTACGCCGAGCTGCTTGATCCAGCCAGCCGCGAGCGCTGTGTGTTTCGCACTCCCAAAATGGTTCTCGGGGTAGGCGAGCGCGAGTGCACCTTCCTGCGGGAGCGGTTTGAAAGCTTCTCACCCCACTTCTCTGCGATGGAGCTGCTCGAGAAGCCGCAGATCGCCGAGTGGGAGCCCGAGGTGGGTCTGGTGCAGGGGGAGTTGCGCTCAGAGGAGCTGGTGGCGATCGGTATCCGCCGCACTTACACCGCAGTTGACTATGAGGAGCTCTCGGCATCGTTTGTGGCCCAGGCGGCGGCGGCGGTGGCCGATACGCCGCGCCAGCTCAAAGTGCAGCTAGGCACCAGCGTGGTCGCAATCACCCCGGAGGGGGATGGCTATCGGGTGCAACTGGCCCCCACCCCCAGCTGTAGTTCCGGTTTGGCAGTTGATGGCACTCCGGTTGCGCCCAAGAGCGTGCTAGCTCGACACGTGGTGGTGAATGCCGGAGCCCATAGCCTGCTGATGGCCCAGCGCATGGGCTATGGACTGGAGTATTCCTGCCTGCCGGTGGCCGGCAGCTTCTACTTCACGCCGGATTTGCTTCGGGGCAAGGTCTACACCGTGCAGAACGACAAGCTGCCCTTTGCCGCCATTCACGGCGACCCCGACGTGCGAGCCCCCGGCAAAACCCGTTTTGGCCCTACCGCCCTGCTGCTGCCGCTGCTGGAGCGTTATAAACCTGCTTCTTTCTGGGAGTTTCTTAAAGTATTGCGGCTTGATTGGGCTGTGCTGGCGGTGTTCTGGCAGCTCTTTCGCATCGCTGATATTCGCAATTACATTTTTAAAAATCTGCTTTTCGAGGTGCCCTGGCTGCGGCGACGATTGTTCTTGGCAGATGCCCGCAAGATCGTGCCCGATATGCGCCTCGAGGATCTCAGCTTTGCTGAGGGCTACGGCGGCGTGCGCCCCCAGCTGATTGACAAGGCAAACCGCAAGCTGATGCTTGGCGAAGCCAGCATCGCGGCCCGGCCTGGCCTGGTTTTCAACGTCACCCCTTCCCCTGGGGGCACTTGCTGCCTTGGAAATGCCGCCCGGGACCTGGAGGCAATAGTTGAGCGGTTGGGTTGTGGCTTCGACCAGCAGCGCTTCGCCCGGGAGCTTTATGGCGAGGCGAGCTGAACGCTTTTTCAGGTAGCGCCGCCGCGGAACAAATGATTGTGGCTAGCTGAGTAGAGGCGAGAACGTGCCTGTGCTGGCGCAGCAAGTGCAGGACTCACCACGTAGAGGGTGGTTCGGATCAACTTTCGTTCCTGGCTTACCCGGGCCATGTCGGTAAGGGGAACCACCTTGATCCACTCATCAGGCCAGCTCACCCTGTAGCCAATGGCTACGGGAGTGTCAGCTGGGTAGTGGCGCAGCAGTTCGGTTTGCACCTCTTCGATGTGGCGAGCACTGAGGTAGAGGCAGAGGGAAGCGCGCAGGGCTGCCAGCCGTTCCAGGGCCTCCCGCTCAGGAACACCGGTGCGCCCCCCAGCGCGGCCTATAACGATCGTTTGCACTACGCCCGGGATGGTGAGCTCGCTCTGCAGGGCCGATGCGGTGGCTTGGAAGGCACTCAAGCCGGGCACCACCTCCACGCCGATTCCGGCATCGGCCAGGCGGCAAATTTGCTCGGCAATGGCGCCATAGATGCAGGGATCACCATCGTGGAGCCGCACCACGGTTTTGCCGGCACGGGCCCGATCCAGCACCACCTCCATCACCTGCTCCAGCGTGAGAGTGCTAGTGCGTACCTGTTCACAGCCCTTGGGTGCAAGGGCTGCGATCTGGGGATTAACCAGGGAGTCAGTCCACACCAATACTTCCGCCTGCTCTACCAGCCGAGCAGCGCGCAGGGTGAGTAGGTCGGGTGCACCGGGCCCGGCACCAACTATCCAGACGGGCTTGTTGTTCAAGTGGGCACTCCACTTGGGTCTGGCAGGGGGCGGCCGCGGCGGTAGAGCCACCAAAGGCCAACACCCCCGAGGGCAATCAAAAGCAGGCTTACCAGCTGGGCCATGCGCAGGCCGCCTTCACAGAATGGCGGCTCGGAGAGCAGGCAGAGGGGGTCGAGGCGCAGACCTTCAATCCACACCCTGCCGCTGCTGTAGGCCATCAGATATACACAGCTGAGTGCTCCGGGCAGCAGTTGAATCCGGCCGCGAGTAGCGGACCGACAAAGCACTAGCAGTAAGGCGCACACCCCCAGATTCCAGATCGATTCGTAGAGGAAGGTGGGGTGAAAGTAGAGCTGCTCAAGGAATTCAGCTGGGCGGCTGGCGGCTGGGATCTGCAGTTTCCAGGGAAGATCCGTAGGCAATCCGAAGGCCTCGGAATTAAAGAAGTTTCCCCAGCGGCCGATCGCCTGGCCAAGGGCTACGGCGGGCATCAATACATCCAGCAGCTGCCAGAAGGGCTGCCGTCGCCAGCGGCAGAACAGCATCGTGGCCAAGGAGCCACCAAGTAGGGCGCCATGGATGGCGATACCTCCGCGCCAGATCGCAATCGCATCAAGCCAGTTGCCGGAATACTGGCGCCACTCGAGCGCGACGTAGTAGCTGCGGGCACCGATCACGGCCCCAAGCACCATCAGGGGTAGGAGATCTGCAATTAGGGATGGCTCAATACCCCGAACCCGGCCGAGACGGGTGGCCAGGCTGAGGCCTAGCAGCACGGCCACGGCGATGAGCAGGCCGTACCACCGCAAAGCAAAGGGGCCTAGCTGGAAAACCAGAGGCCCCGGGGAGGTAAAGATGGCCAGCACGCTGCTCAGATCAAGCCTTCGGCAGCCTGAACCTTCTCAACCTGGCGTTTCTTGAGCACCAGCAAGATCTGGGCCAAGGCGATTGCGGCAAAGAAAGCCAATAAACCGTAGATGCGAACAGGGTTTTGAAGTACTACCTCGGCATCAATCTGACCGAAGCCACCCACATTGGGGTCGTTGGTGATTGGGGAACCAGCAACTACTGCATCACCAATTGCCGCCAAGATGGTTGGACCAGCAGGCACTGTTTCAGTGGCTGTAGTTCCGTCAGCGGCGGTGAACTCCACAAGAGATGCACCGTTTTCACCAGAGGTGATTGCTGAAATAGTGCCAGTCACAGGGGCGTTGAACACGCCGTTGTTGCTCTTTTCTCCGGTGGGATACACCTGGCCGCGGCCGCGGTTGCCGCCAACGTGAAGCTGGTATTTGCCGAAGTGAATGCTGCTGTCGGTAGCGGGATCAGGAGAAAGAATCGGGAAAACGATTTCTTGGTGCTCGTCACCGGAGATGGGGCCCACTAACAGGATGTTGGGCTTTTCGTCGGAATACTGGGTGTAATAGATCCCAGCAGTCTCCTCTTTCAGCTCCTCGCTGAGACGGTCTTGCGGCGCAAGGGTGAAACCATCGGGAAGCATCACCACAGCGCCGACGTTGAGCCCGGCACGGCTGCCATCACCTGCCACCTGCTGAATGCTGGCGTCGTAAGGA
Source organism: Cyanobacteriota bacterium (assembly GCA_027620015.1). Classification (GTDB taxonomy): domain Bacteria; phylum Cyanobacteriota; class Cyanobacteriia; order PCC-6307; family Cyanobiaceae; genus Cyanobium_A. The sequence goes on along the minus strand of JAQCGH010000016.1, from coordinate 11,578 downwards.
ATTTCCACAACGGCCTTAAACACCGTGTCAGGGAAAATGGCCTGGGGCACTTCCACCCGGGTGGCTTTCTTAGCCAGGTGGCAGTTGGCGCAAACAATCTTGCCGGTAGCCTCCCTGGGGCTGGCGTAGTTCTGCTGAGCCCAGAAGGGATAGGCCCAGCTGGGACTGGCGCCGCCAAGCAGCACTATCAGGGAAAGAGCGGTGCCGATCAGGGAGCCGAGCAGCAGGGAAAGGGAACGACGCATCACAAGATCAGGCGACAGACAGAGAGAAGAAAAGCTGGATCGGGGTAATCAGGCCCACCAGGGCTTGTCGCCGGTGCGGAAGTCGGTTTCGCTCCACTGGCTAAGGAAAACGTTGTCGTTGTCTACAGAAACGTGAGCTAGGGCCAAGGAGAGGGGCGCTGGTCCACGCACTACCTTGCCGGTGGCGTCGTACTGGGAACCATGGCAGGGGCACATAAATTTATTAGCGCCGCTGTTCCAGGGCACTACGCAGCCCAGGTGGGTGCAGATGGCATTGATGCCATAGCTCCCAATTGCGTCATTGCCCTCAACTAGTAAGTAGGTGGGATCTCCCTTGAGGCCCTGGACCAAGCTGAGATCCCCTTCCTTGTGGGTGCTGAGCCAGCCGCTGGCAGTGACGCTGTTGCCGAGCTCATCTTTAGCGGTGGTGCCGCCGCCGCCGCCAGCCGCCTTAGGGGGGATGAAATAACGAGCTACTGGGTAGAGAGCTCCCAGGGCTACACCGGTCACAGACCCAAAGGTCAGCAGATTCATGAACTGCCGGCGGCCCATCCCCGGCACATCACCATTGGAAGCGCTCGCTGGCATCTGGGTCATGAAGACACGCCGGATCAGTGTGGTACCCATTATGAACCTTGCTTGTGCGGCTTCGGGGCGCTGCAGCCAGACCGCCCCTGGGCCTGCAACATGCTGTTGTGCAATCCGTCCGCATGAGCTCGGGTGTGTCCCTGCCCTCCAGTGCCCTCCCCCCACCCCCTGGGGCAGGTTTGCCCCTGTCTGCGCAGGAGGTTTGGGATCTGCTGCAAACGCGTTGGCAGGTCTCTTACGACTTGCAGCTTGTGCAGCGTCGCGGCCGGCTCTACCTACAGGTGATGTGGGCCTACTTAGAGCAGCAGTCGTTCCCGCTCACGGAGGAGGGTTATTTCAGCAAGCTCGAGGAACTGGTGGGTTTGCTTAACGGCTTGGGGGTGGCCGATCAGGTGCGCAGCTGGCTGGGCACCACTGCCGATAAGCCGAGGCTGGGCAAAGCCATGGGTCTGGCGTTGGAAATCCCGGCCGGCCGGGCCAGCGAATTTTTGCTCTAGGCAGGTCTAAGCCGTTCGGTAAAGGCCACCAAGCCAACTCCGATTAGGTAGAGGGCCGTGATCGCCCCAGATAGCAGCAGCATCGTTACTGGGTCGGTGGAGGGGGTCAACACGGCTCCCGCCAGGGCACTTGCAAGCACCACCCAGCGCCAGCCCGCCAGCATGGGTTGGGCTTTCACTAGCCCAAGGGCGCCTAGCAATAACTGCAGCACCGGCAATTGAAATGCCAGAGCGGTGGCCACCATCAGCAGCAGCACGAAGTCGAGATAGCGCTCGATCGACCAGCTCGGTTCGACCACGTCTGCGCCGTAGCTAACCAAAAAGCGCAGGGCTGCGGGCACCAAGGCCCACCAAGCGAAGGCCAGCCCCGCTGCAAACAGCACCGCTGAACCAGCTACCGCCGGGGCCACTAGCCGCCGCTCCCGCCGGGTAAGTCCTGGAAGCACGAATCCCAGACCCTCGTAGAGCACGTAGGGCAGGGCCAAGGTGAGCCCGGCGTAACCCGCCACTTTGAACGATACAAACAAAAATTCTCCCGGGGCTAGCTGTAAGAAGCGGATGCCCTCTGCCGGCACCTCCAGCAGCCGCACCAATGGTTTAACGGCGACGAGGCAGGCTCCTGCCGCTACCACCACCGCCAGCAGGCTGCGCAGCACGCGGCGGCGGAGCTCCTCGAGATGGTCCACCAGGCTCATCTCCACCTCGGCCGGAAATTCTCCAGGACTCGATTCGGGTGATGCGATGCGGTTGGCTGAGGTTTCGGATTCGGCGCTCATCGTTTCTGCTCCTTCAGCAGGCTAAGAGCCCGCTGAGGTTCTCCCCACAGCACGGAGCCGCCACGATGGCGAACCGTACCGGGCGCAGCACCAGGAATGCGTTGTAACTCTTCGGTGGGCACCATCACTACCGGCACCCGCCTGTTGCCCCTGCCCCTGCTGAAGTGAGCGGCCAGATCGGCTGCGGCCTGCAGATCTGCTTCGCTGGCCAGTCGCTCCGAGCTCTTCAGCACTACATGGCTGCCGGGTAGTTCTTGGGCGTGGAACCAGAGATCGCCGCGGCGCGCCTGGCGAAAGGCGATCCATTCGTTTTGGCGGTGGTTGCGGCCAATGTGCAAAGGCAACCCGGAAAGTGTGTGTAGCTCCAGCGGCTGGGGAACCCCCTCCATTGCCCCAGCCCGCCGGCTCTGACGCCCCCCCGTTGGCTTGCGCTGGCCGCGTTCGGCAAGCAGTACTTCGAGCTCAGCCACAAGACTGCTCACCTGCTCGAGGCTGTCTGCCTGCTCCAGGTAGGTGAGGCTGGCCTCAAGGCTTTCTATCCGCTGCCTGTGCAGCTCCAGCCTGGGGGTGATCGCCGCCAACGAGCGGCGCCGTTTGCGGGCAGTTTTGTAGAGCTTCTGGGCCTCTTCAATGCACTGGCGGCTGGGCTGGAGCTGACTGAGCAGGGAATCGGCGCGACGCTGCAGAGCCTCACCTTCAGGCACCGCATCCAGCAGGGCTTGCTGCTCGCTGGCTTGGCGGCTTTCTCGCTCGACTGTGGTCTGCAAGCGATGCTGCAGCTGCTGGCGCTGCTGCACGAGCAATTGGGCTTGTAAGTGCTCGTCGAAATAGGCAGCTAGACCTTGATTAATTGACAGATCATGGTTTGCGGCCTGGGCATTGCTGCTGGATCCAGCCCAGCAGCGGTAGCCGGCGGGTTCGAGCTGCCAGCTAAATCGGCCCATCTGCACGGCTTCAAGCCACTGGCGCCAGACCTGCCACAACTGCTGCCATTGCTCTGGACTGATGCTGTTCACGGCCAGTTCGCCCCAGCCGCAGGGCAGTAGCTGGCGCAGTAAGGCCGGACTAATGCCCTGGTAGGCATCGCGAAGAGCCTGCTGCAGGGGTAGGGGCACTAGGCGGAGACGGCGCTGCCAACTCGCATAGCTTTCCTCCAGCCGCGGCGGCTCGCCCGCCAGGGGCGGGGGCGGTTGGTACTGGTCGCCGGTGCCGATCGGCCGTAGGCGTGATTGCTGGGGTTTTACCTGGCGGGCCAGGGCCACTACCTGGCGGTCTGCGTCGAGTAGCAGCAGGTTGCTGTGGCGGCCCATCAGCTCCACCACCAGCCAGCGCAGCGCTGGCTCACCGGGACGTCTAGCGAAGCCAATCTCCACCACCCGCTCCCAGCCCTGCTGCTGGATTTCGATGAGGGCCAGACCTTTGAGGCCGTGCTGCAGCTGCTGGGCCAGGGTGCTGCCATCGCCTTGGCGAATTGGCGGCCGGATCATGTGCAGTCGAGCCGCTTCTGCCTGCCAGCTGAGCTCGAGCCAGTGGCTACCGCTGAGGCTGCGCAGGCCGATCTGCAGGGCCTGGGGACTGGCCTGCTGGGCCTTCTCGAAGCGACTTGGCAGCAGCAGCTGCCGACACTCGGTCAGCACCGCCCGCAGGGTCGTGACGTCAACTGTCTGAAGGCGAGAGGGTGCCATGGCTTGGCGGGAGGGTGCCATGGCTTGGCAGAGGGACACGGAGGCTGGCTTCTACTCTGCAGGTCAGAGCTGCCGCCCACTATGAGCGTCTTGCCCGGCCGTCTCACCTTGATCACCGGCCCTAGTGGTGTGGGCAAGGGCACTTTGGTGCAGCGGCTGTTGCTACTTCATCCAGAGATCTGGTTATCTGTCTCAGCCACCACCCGCGCCCCCCGCGCCGGTGAGCTGGATGGTCAGCACTACTTTTTCCTGACTCGCGATGCCTTTGAAGGCCAGGTGGCTGAGGGCGGGTTTCTGGAGTGGGCCGAATTTGCTGGCAACCTTTACGGCACCCCTCGCCAACCGGTGCAGGCCCAGCTGGCTGCAGGAAGGCCCGTGCTGCTTGAGATCGAGCTGGAGGGAGCACGCCAGGTGCGCCAAAGCTTTGCCGAAGCTTTCCAGATTTTTGTCGAACCCCCCAGTTTTGAGGAGCTTGAGCGGCGTATCCGCGGCCGCGGCACCGACAGCGAGGAGGCGATTGGCCGGCGGCTGGAGCGGGCCAAGGTGGAGCTGGCTGCGGCGCCGGAATTTGACGCGGTGCTTGTCAACGGCGAACTGGAGCTGGCCCTAGCTGAGTTGGGGCAGTTGCTGGGTTAGGGCGGCTAGGCACGGGCAAAAAAAAGCGGCCCCGGGGGGCCGTGTCTGATCAAAGGGGCTGATTAGAGGGGAAAGAACAACAAGTCTGGGACGAAATGGTTGAATTCGATAATTATTACAGCGGTAAGGCCAAACCAGATGGCGGCAAATACCGGAGCGGTGGTGAGGAACTTTTTCATCGTGAAAAATTAGAGAGGTTTCTAGGACTGGTAGGGCTAAAAACCCTTTAGCGGGGCGAAACCGTGACCTTGTCGTCGGGTTCTAGCAACTTGCCGCTTGTGAGCTCTCCGAAGGCGGCCAGAGGCCAAGTGGCTGCTGCCAGGGTGCTCTTAAAAGCCAAGGGCAGGTCGATCTGAATCTCTTTCATGGTGGCGTCCTTGTCGCCGCGGATGGAGCGCAAATAGTTGCGACCAGCCCAGCCAATGCAGCCAGCGATGTAGAGGAAGGCGATACCGGGGAGCATGAAATCACCAGCATGGTTCCAGCGACCATCCACGATCAGGTGGGGCAGGCCATCGGTGCCGCATACGGATTGGCTGTACATCGCGAAGCGAGCCTTGGCTTGATCGGTTTTGGCGCCAGCAGCGCGCTGCTGGAAGCGGGCGCTCTCGGAGCAGGGGGTCAGCCCTGCTACGTCAGCCTTGGCCGCAGGGGCGAAGCCGAGCAACAGGAAGGCGGAGAGAAGAACCGCGAAGAGTCGGCGGGAAAAAAGACGGCGCATCGGACGCAGGGCCGCGGGGCAGGATGACACTTCTGGACAGTACGGGAGCTGTTGAAGTCCAATGCCATTGGTTCTGGCCCTCGAAACAAGTTGTGACGAGTCGGCGGCAGCGATTGTGCGTGATCAGACGGTGCTCGCCAGTGTCGTGGCCTCCCAGGTGGAGGAGCACGCCCGCTGGGGGGGCGTAGTACCGGAAATCGCCTCGCGGCGTCACGTCGAGGCCATGCCCCAGCTGATTGAGCAGGTTTGTCGCGATAGCGGTGTGGCGATTTCTGAGCTCGACGGCGTTGCCGCCTCCGTCGCTCCTGGCCTGGTGGGGGCCCTGCTGGTTGCCTCGGTAACGGGGCGAACCCTGGCAAGGTTGCATGGCAAGCCTTTTGTGGCCGTACACCACCTTGAAGGGCATCTTTGCTCGGTGCAGCTGGGGGAGCCCCTGCCCCCAGGCCCTTACCTGGTGCTGCTGGTCAGTGGCGGCCACACTGAGTTGATTCGGGTTGACGGGCCAGGTCGCTATATCCGCTTGGGCCGCAGTCACGACGATGCTGCCGGAGAAGCTTTCGACAAGGTGGCCCGCCTGCTTGGGCTCGGTTATCCGGGTGGTCCAGCGATCGAGGCGGCCGGACTAGACGGCGATCCCCTTCGCTTTGCCCTGCCCAAGGGCCGGGTGTCGCGGCCGGAGGGCGGCTTTTATCCCTATGACTTCAGTTTCAGCGGTCTAAAGACGGCGATGCTGCGCCAGGTGCGCGCTTTGGAGGCTGAGCACCGGGCAGGCAACGAGCCGTTGCCGCTAGCTGATCTTGCGGCCAGTTTTGAGCAGGTGGTGGCCCAGGTGTTGGTTGAGCGCAGTTGCCGCTGCGCCCGTGAGCAGAGCCTTGGCACGCTGGTGTTGGTGGGTGGTGTGGCGGCTAATCGCCGGTTGCGGCAGCTGATGGAGCAGCGCTGCGGGCTTGATGGCCTGGCCTGGCGTGTTGCTCCGTTTGCCTATTGCACAGATAACGCCGCGATGATTGGTGTGGCTGCGGCCCAGCGCCTGGCCGGCGGCCAGAGCAGCTGTTTCGACCTAGGCGTGGCTGCCCGAATGCCCCTGGAGCAAGCCGGCTTGCTTTACGAATCACAACCATGCTTTTAATCGTCGTACACTGACATTGATCCGTATTTCAGCGGGCCGATGACTACCCTCGACCGCGAGCGCGATCTGCAAGACACCGCTCTCATTGATCAGGTACCTGACGGGTTTGAGCCTGTAGGTGCTGCTGAACTCAATTCTTGGCGCAGGGGTTTCACCCCCCAAGCAGAAATATGGAATGGCCGGCTGGCAATGGTGGGCCTTTCTGTTGGCTTATCAGTTCTGCTGGTAGCTCGGCTGGCCAGCCACTGACAAACCCTATAAGCCTGGACCCTTCCTGAACACTTTCCTAGTGTCAGTCGGTCTGCAGCGCTTTGGTGACTAAGCCCCTCGTCACGATCGTGCTCGGCACCCGTCCGGAGGCCATCAAGCTGGCACCGGTTATTCGGGCGTTTCAGCAGGCCGACGATTTCCAGACTCGGGTTGTGCTCACCGGCCAACACCGCGAAATGGTGAGCCAGGTGATGGGTCTGTTTGGTCTGACGGCCGACCACGACCTGGCCCTGATGGCCCCAAAGCAGACCCTCACTCACATCACCTGTGGAGCGCTGCAGGGCCTGAAGCAGGAATTCGCCAGCCATCGCCCCAATCTGGTGCTGGTGCAGGGTGACACCACCACCGCTTTTGCATCGGCCCTGGCGGCCTTCTACGAGCAGATCCCAGTAGGTCACGTGGAGGCCGGGCTGCGCACCGCCAACCTGCTCGATCCCTTCCCCGAGGAGGCCAACCGACGCCTGATCTCCCAGCTGGCCCAGCTGCACTTCGCCCCCACGGCCCTGTCGGCTGCCAACTGCCGTGCATCAGGGGTTGTGGGCACGGTGCTGACCACCGGCAACACGGTGATTGACGCCCTGCTGTTGATGGCAGACCAGGCCCCCCCCTACATGCTGCCCGGCCTGGATTTTGAGAAGCAGCGGGTGATTTTGGCCACTGTGCATCGTCGCGAAAACTGGGGTGAGCGGCTGCAGGACATCGGCCGCGGCTTCCGTGAGCTGCTCGAGCTCTATCCCGATACCGCCCTGTTGCTGCCCCTGCATCGCAATCCCACCGTGCGCGAGCCCCTGCAGGCCCTGCTCGGCGACCATTCACGCGCCTTTCTGGTAGAACCCCTCGATTACGACCAATTGGTAGCGGCAATGCGCGGCGCTACTTTGGTGCTTAGCGATTCGGGCGGCCTGCAGGAGGAGGCGCCGTCGCTGGGTAAGCCGGTGCTTGTGCTGCGCCGCACCACGGAGCGCCCTGAGGCTGTGGAGGCGGGTACGGCCAAGTTGATCGGCACCGACAGCGCCGACATCGTTGCCGAGGCCAGCCACCTGCTGGATAATCCTGCCGCCTACGAGGCCATGGCCCGGGCCCACAACCCCTTTGGTGACGGCCAGGCTTCTGGGCGGATCGTGGAAGCTGCGCGAACTTTCCTGTCCTCCTGAGGGTTAGCCCCCAGCACCGGTTTTATTTGCGTTTCTGGGCCCAAGGGGGCAGGTCGATGAACACTCGTGTGCCGCTTTTGATCCCCGAGAGGATCTGGGTGTCCTTGCCGCTGCTGATACCTAGCTCCACCGGTTGGAAGGTGGGTTCGTTTTTCTTGCCAACCAGCAGCACGCCCGGACGCCCTTCCTCGGTGACAATCGCCACGGTGGGAACCAGAGTTTTGGCTTGCACCTGACCTGTCTGGAAGCCGACGTCGGCGGTCATGCCGATGCGCAGCTCGGGGGCGTCGCCAACCAGGCGCAGCACCACATCAAATGAGGTGACGTTATTGATTTTCACGGCCCGGGGTGTGATGCGCTTAACTCGCGCTTCAAAGCGTTTATCGGGAAAGGCATCCACCCGCACCGTGGCGCTCTGGCCAAGCTGCACACGGCCTATGTCGCTTTCCGGCACCTTGGCCACCACCTCTAGGCCCTGGGCTAGCTCCACAATCGAGGAGCTAGTGGCGCCTGCCGTAGCCGAGGCCGTGGTGGTGGGGGTCACAAAGGAACCTGGATCAGCGAAGCGTTGGGTCACCACCCCATTGAAGGGCGCTCGCACCACCAGGTCTGCTTGCTCCACCTGGCGTGCGGTCAATCGCTGGCGGGCGGCTTGTTCGGCTGCCTGGTCTACAAGGAAGGTGCTGCGCACGCTGTTGAAGTCACTGAGGCTGATGGCGTTCTGACGGTTGAGGCTCTCATTTCGCTCCAGCTCGCTGCGGCTACGTGCCAGCTGGGCCTGGGCTGAGCGCAGCTGGGCCTTCAGCTCGCCTAGCCGCTCGTCGAGGTCGCCTCGATCCATGCGAGCTAGGGCCTGGCCGCGGTCCACCGGGTCACCCTCCTCTACGTAGAGCTCATCAATCACCCCCTGCCGTTTGGGGCTGACGTTGACGCGCTTTTCGGCCTCGAGTTCGCCGCTGGCACTCACCACCCCAGGCAGCTCGCCCGCAGCTGCAACCACTGTGTATTGATCGAGATTGGCCCTACTAGTGCCGCGCTGACGCTGCACTAGGCCGATACCGGCTGCAAGCACAAGCCCTGCGGCGGCCGCGGCCCAAAGGCGCCGACGCTGCCAGGGCCGGCGCGGCGAGCTGGAAACCGCCGGTACTGAAGAGGGTGTGGGAATTGGGCTGATGGCAGAGGAATTCATTTTCGCTGCTGAAGCCTCGACCTGCGGCCCGTAGATTTCCGTAATGCTCAAAGCCGGAATCGTCGGTCTGCCAAACGTCGGCAAATCGACCCTGTTCAATGCCCTGGTTGCCAACGCCCAGGCCGAAGCCGCCAACTACCCCTTCTGCACGATTGAACCGAATTCTGGTGTGGTCTCGGTGCCAGATCCCAGACTCGATCAGCTGGCTGTGCTCAGCTCCAGCAAGGAGATCGTTGCCACCCGGGTGGAGTTTGTGGATATTGCCGGGCTGGTGAAAGGAGCTAGCCAGGGAGAGGGCCTCGGCAACAAGTTTCTGGCCAACATCCGCGAGGTAGACGCAATCGTGCACGTGGTGCGCTGTTTCGAGAACGACGACGTGATCCATGTGAGTGGCTCGGTGGGGCCGGCCCGCGACGCCGAGGTGATCAACCTGGAGCTTGGCCTGGCCGATCTTTCCCAGGTGGAGAAGCGACGCGAGCGACTTAAAAAGCAGGTACGCACCAGTAAGGAGGCCCAGCTTGAAGATGCCGCCCTCGAGCGCATTCAGGTGGAGCTGGAGGCCGGCGGTGCAGCCCGCAATGTGGTCCTCAGCAATGAGGAGGCCCCGATGCTCAAGCCCTTAGGGCTGCTCACCGCCAAGCCGATCATCTATGCCACCAACGTGAGCGAAGACGATTTGGCCAGTGGCAACGCCTACTGCGAGGAGGTGGCCGCGCTAGCCGTGAAGGAGGGGGCGGGAACGGTGCGCATCTCAGCCCAGGTGGAGGCCGAATTAATCGAATTGCCAGAGGAGGATCGCACCGAATTCTTGGCGGGCCTCGGAGTACAGGAGGGGGGCCTGCAGAGTCTCATCCGCGCTACTTACGCCCTGCTGGGTCTGCGCACCTATTTCACTACCGGTGAGAAGGAAACTCGCGCCTGGACAATTCAGGCCGGCATGACCGCTCCACAGGCGGCTGGCGTGATTCACACCGACTTCGAGCGCGGCTTCATCCGCGCCCAGACCATCGGCTACAAGCAGCTGCTCGAGGCGGGCTCGCTGGTGGAAGCTCGCACCAAGGGCTGGCTGCGGGCTGAGGGCAAGGAATACATCGTTGCAGAAGGCGATGTGATGGAGTTTCTGTTCAACGTATGAGCTCGGGTGCAGCTCACCAAACCTGCAATTGCTTCAGAATGATCCTGCTGAGATAAAAGCCATGACTGCCCCCCAACCAACCAACCCTCAGCCTGAAGAAGCAGTGGATGCTGGCCACTCCCACGATTTCGAGGTGCAAAAGGAGTTACATCAGAAAATCCGCAACGATCCCGACTACGACGACTGGGAATACGGCACTGAGCCCCTGCCCCACGAGGCCTGGGTGGCGCAGCAGCAAGCCCCTGATTGCGATCCACCGGCTTCGGAGTGAGGAACAGGCCCCCGTTAATGCTGAGCTGCGCTGGTTTCACTGCCCAGCCGTTTCACTAGGTTGAGACCTGCCAGACAAACCAGGGTCATGCCGATCCAGAAGCCACCCGCGTGGCTTTGGGCATCGAGGGCTAAGCCGGCCAGTAATGGCGCCCCTAGAGCGCTCAGGGCAAAACATTGCGAGAAGAGAGCCATGGCCAAGCCCTGGTGCTCCTTGGGGCTTAGCTCGATCACTGCTGCGGTGGCAATCGGCAGGAAAGCCGCCTCCCCTAATGCCAAAGGCAGCTGAGCTATCAGCACCAGCCATAGCCCGTGGCTGCTAAGGGCCGAAAAGGCCAGTAGAACCGTGCCAGTGGCAAAGCAGGCCAGGCTCAGGCCCAGCCCCTGCGCTTTCGGACGCTTGGCCAGGGCCTGACCCACCGGCCATTGGATCAGCACCAGCACGCCCAACTGCAGACCAATCAAAAGCGCCCCCAGGCTTTCTGGCATGGCCGCCCGCTTCAGGCCGCCGCGCACCAGATCCAGGGGTAGGGCGCTTTGCATCAGTGCCGGCAGCGAGGTTGCCAGCAGGCTGATTGTGAGTACTGGTATTAGTGGCGGTAACCATTTACGCCAGGGTGTGTGGTCGGCTGGATCGCGGCTGGCAGGGCTCGCTTGCTGTAGGGGTTGCCTTATCAGCAGCGCTACCACCGCCACCAGGCAGGCGATGTCGATCAGGTAAATGCCTCGTAGGCGGCCGGTCTCAGCCAGCAGCGCCCCAAGCAGTGCTCCGGCCGCAATTCCTGCAGCATCGGCACTGCGCACTAAGGCAAAACCGCGGGCTGCGGGAATTGGGGCTGGCCCCGTGCCGCAGCCAAGGGGCACCGCCAGCTCAATCGCCGGCCAGTAGAGGCCGGCAGCAATGCCAATCAGCAATTGTCCCTGCACGTAGCCCAGGAAGCTGGCCGTGCCGAACAGGCGCAGATCCCCCAGCAGTGCTGCCAGGGCGGACAGCAGCACTGGTACTGAGCAAGCCAGCCCCCGATCCAGCAGCATGCCGCTCAAAAAACGACCAGCCGTGCCCGCTAACGCTGCCAGCGCCAACCCCTGGGTAACCGCCTGGGCGCTGAAAGCCGCCTGGTGGAAGACGATCGGCGTTAGATACAGCACGCCGCCGGCTCCGAACGAAGCCACCAGTCGCACGAAGGCCACTTGGCGCAGCGCCGCCGGAAACTGAGCCAGCCAGCCGGACTGCGGCGAACTGGCGGAACGGGAGGGGCGCAAACGGGCCGTTAGGTAGTTGA
>JAQCGH010000058.1 GCA_027620015.1 Cyanobacteriota bacterium | reverse complement strand
GGGCATCGATCAACACCACTCCGGCATGTCGGCAAGCACGGACGGATCCGGCCAAAACCATGGCATGAAGCATCCAGGCGATCAAAGCAGTGAGGGCGGGGGCTGAGCTTCCTCTGAGCGTCATAGGGATGCACGGCTCTATCAGGAACTGCAATTTCCGCAAGCAGCCTCAGACCATCTGGGTTGGGGCCAGGTGGAATGGAGCCGTCACTGATCAACTGCCAGCGCTGGGTTGCTGACGCCGGCACAAAACCCCATCCGGTGTAGTCGTTTATGCGATTCGGGGCGGCCTCAATACCGATGCAAGTGAGAGCCTCAAGATGCTGAAGCGCATGTTGCCAAAGCTTGCGGCCATAAACCCTGCCCCGGTGCTCTGAATGCACCAAAAACATGCCGATGAAACCGTTTTTAGCGTTATAAAAGACACTTGCTATGTATCCAATCGGACGCCTACCTAGACAACTCACCCAAAGCCCCTGGCGGTCGGTATGGCGGTAACTGGCTACATCTCACTGGCCCGGCGCGAAGTATTGAGCGCGGGCCGAGGTGATCACTTCGGCGACATCGCCAATTTCTAGAGCCCTAATCCGCAAAAGGGGCGGAATCATCCCGTTCACGTGGAGCCAAAGAGTTATGCCGAATGTCAATGATTAACCCAATTCTGCAATTAGTGGTGGCGGTCATCAGGGGCACGGCCGCTAGTTGTATTCACCGGGCAGGTCCTGCTTGGTAACCGTTACCCGGCCTACTTTCTTGCCTGAAAGCAGCAAAAGCTCGTTGCCAGAAAATTCAAAGCCAAGGCCTGCCCCGATCTGGGCCACGTCATCAGCCGTAGCAGCGGCTTGCACTGCCTGACGGAGCGAATGGTCATCCTGAACCATCCCCAGGAAAGCCTTCAGCTGATCGAGGGACATGGAATCTCTTCGACAGTGCGGTCCAGAATGGCAACCACATCTTCGTCGACCTGCGCCAGCCGCTCGAGCACAAGCTGCAAATCAATGGCTGTGAGCTCGCCATCGTGCTGCCATTTGAGGCAGGTGCGGCCTAGGCAGCTTGTTGTCAAAACTTGAGTTAACTGGACCATGGCCCACCTCGATCCTGTGTTGGATTCATCATCATCTGGAATGCTGCCGTTGTCTGCCCCCACCTGGGGGTGATTTCCGCTTAACCAGACCAAGCTCTGGTCAAAATGGCCCAATTGACACCTCCACGCCATGACCCTTTAAACGGGGCCCCATAACGCTGAGATCGGTAGCTCTGAAGCCCCCTCGCAGCGAGATCGTCAACTTGAACTGCCCAGGGTGGTTTGCTGCGTGGCCTGGGCAGATGGCGATGTCTCCGCTGACGAAAAACTTCTGCTTGAGAAACTCGTCGCCAGGTACTTCTCTTACGAGGATGGCTCGGTGGAAAACCAGGAAGCAGTACGTCAACTAGCTGCCTGGACAGTCGACTCGTCTGTGCTGGCGAAAGTGATTCTGAGGCTCACTAGCGTGGAAGAGCGAACTCTCGCCCTGAAGCTCAGCTCCATGATGGCCAAGGTGGGGCAAAGACCTCAGGAAAGTTCGCTGATGAACCCAATAGAAAGCTCTTTACAGACAGGTGGTGGAAGCTCTTGGCCTGAGTGAATCTGAAATAGCGGAAGCTGAATGAGCCGCTGAACAGGAGCTGTTCACCGGCAAGGGGATTTGGGCTGCCCTCGGGGCAGCCTTTCCAGGTTTAGGTGCTTAGCCAAGCCATGAAATTCTGGAAACCCTGGGCATGCAGTGGCTTTGAAGCCAGCTGATCAGGCCTGATCGGGGCTCAGCCCAAACCGATCTGGCCAAGGATCCCCTGGCCTGTGAGCAACTCGGTACCCAAACCGATCACAAACCCCAGCATGGCCAGGCGGCCATTCCATGTTTCAGCAAAGCCAACAAAACCAAAACGGGATGTGGAGTCAGTCACGGAAGAATCCTTAAGGAAACATCACATTATTGTAACGCCTTGTGAAGCTGGCGTTTGTGTCCCGTGATGCAAAACCTCAATGCACAAATGTCGCCCCCACTTTTTTCAGGGCGTCATTCCGGTTTGCGCTCGTCTATCCCCAGGTTGAATCCCGCCTCAAGCACCGCCAGCAATGCGATGCCATAGCGATCGAGCTTGGACTGGCCCACTCCGCCGATCCGTGCCAGCTCCTCCAGCGAGCGGGGCCGGCGACCAACAACCTCCACCAGAGTGCGGTCGTGAAACACCACGTAGGGCGGCACCCCCTGCTGCCGCGCTTGCTCTCGACGCCAATCCTTCAACGCCAGCAACACGAGCTCCGCAGCTGGGGCAAGCTCTAGAGAAATCGGGCGTACCCCAGGCTGGCGGAGTCGCTCGCGCTTCACTGGCGGCAACCGCAGCACAATCTGGGTATCTCCCCTTAGCAACGGCTTAAGCCGCGTGTCTTCTCCAAATCCCAAAGCCGCGTATCGCTCGGAGTCGGCCTGGAGCAACCCCTGGGACACCAGCTGGCGAAACAGACTTCGCCACTGGCCGCGATCAAGCTCCTTGCCAATGCCATAAACACTCAGCTGCTGGTGGCCAAACTCGCGAATTCGGGCCGTATCTGCGCCAAGCAGCACATCCACTAAGTGGGCAGCACCAAATCGACTGCCCGTTCGAAACACGGCTGACAGGGCCTTACGAACAGGCTCGGTGGCATCGACGGCCGTATCCGGCTCAAGGCAAATATCGCAATTGCCACAGGGTTTGGCCATGACTTCGCCTAAGTGGCGGAGCAATACTTGACGCCGGCAGCAACTGGCCTCTGTAAAGCCAATAAGAGCATTGAGCTTGCCATGCTCAACCAGTTTTTGCTGCTGCTCCGCATCAGAATCGTCAATGAAGCGGCGCAGCTGAGGCACATCATTGGCGCCATGCACCATCCAAGCCAGGGCCGGCAGACCATCCCGGCCGGCGCGGCCCGTTTCCTGGTAGTAGGCCTCCAGGCTTTTGGGCAGGTCTACGTGGGCCACAAATCGCACATCAGGCTTGTCGATGCCCATGCCAAAAGCAATCGTGGCCACCACCACCACCCCGCTATCGCGGCGAAAGCGCTCCAGGGCAGCGCTACGCACAGCCCCATCCAATCCGGCGTGATACGCAACGGCGTCGTATCCGGCCGCCTGCAGGTCGCGGCAGAAGCCATCTACCCGCCTGCGGGAGCGGGCATACACAATTCCTGAAGCACCGCGGTGATCTTCAAGGAACTCAAGCAATTGACGGCGGGTGTCGTCTTTCTCGCGCAGCAGATAGCGGATGTTGGGGCGATCAAAGCTGGCCAGAAAAACCCGCCCCTGCTCAAGCTGCAACCGGGCGCGGATCTCGTCTCGAGTGCGGGGATCGGCTGTAGCGGTAAGCGCTATCCGTGGCACTGCGGGAAATCGTTGGGCAAGCACCGACAGCTGCAGGTATTCCGGGCGGAAGTCATGCCCCCACTGGGAAACGCAGTGGGCCTCATCAATGGCAAACAGAGCCAGCGACAGGGCCGCCAGCCGCTCTATGGTGTCTCGCGCTAGCAAGCGCTCGGGAGATAAATAGACCAAATCCAGTTGGCCCGCTCGCAACATGCGCCAGGTGTTGGCGGTTTCCTCAGAGCTACAGCCCGAGTGCAAAGAGGCTGCACGCACCCCCGCCTGACGCAGCCCCTCCACCTGGTCTTGCATCAGGGCGATCAAGGGCGAAATCACCACCGCAGTTCCCGTTCGGCAAAGAGCCGGGATCTGGTAGCAAAGCGATTTGCCACCACCAGTGGGCATCAGCACTAGGGCCGAGCCTCCAGCTACCACATGCTCAACAATCTCTTGCTGAGGCCCACGAAAGGCGCCGTAGCCAAAAATCTCAGCCAGCACTTGCTGGGGAGAGGCAGGTCTCGCCGCAACGCTGCCTGGTATTGGAATATCGCTAATTAGACCTTGCCAAACTTCATCGCCGCTGGCTGCCCCCACTCACCACTCACCTGATAGCCACGGGGATTGGCACATAGGTGACGCAAGATCCAGAACAGGGGCTCTGGGCTATTTGTGCCCAGGGCCAGCTGCAGTTCCTGCAAGCTGCGTTCCTGTCCGTCGCCGAGCAAAATCTCAAGCCGCTCCTGCAGGGCAAGGATCAAGGCTGCTGCCTTCTTACCGGCCTCCACACCCGGCTGGTCGTAGGCGTTGACGTTTACCAGTTCGGCGTAGAGACCGACCGCACGTTCAAACAAGGCGATCAAGGCCCCGAGAGCCTTTTCATCAAAACGACGCAGGGTGATCGAGAGGCTTTGGCGGCCTCCTTCCATCAGGGCCGACCGGGTGCCCTGTAGAAAGCCATCCAGGAAATCACCGGGAATCTCATCGCCGATGGGTGGGATGTCGCTTGGCTCTTCCAAGGCCTCGATGAAGGTCACAAAGAAGTTGTCGATGCCATCGCGCAGCTGCTGGACATAGGCGTGCTGGTCGGTGGAGCCCTTGTTGCCATAAACGGCAATGCCCTGGTGCACGACCTCGCCATCGCGATCGTGTTTCTTACCAAGGCTCTCCATTACCAACTGCTGGAGATAGCGACTGAACACCTCCAACCGATCGCGATAAGGAAGTACAACCATGTCGCGCTTGCCCTGGCCATGGCCAGCCACATACCAAGCGGCAGCCATTAAGGCAGCAGGGTTGTTGAGGAGATCAGACACCCGAGTTAAAGCGTCCATTCGGGCGGCACCAGCTAGAAAACCACGCAGATCGGCGCCAACCAGGGCGGCTGGTAGTAGGCCAACGGCACTGGTAATACTGGTGCGGCCGCCAACCCAGTCGAACATGTCGAAGCGGCGCAACCACTGACCAGCTACGGCCACCTGGTCGAGCTTGCTGTCGAGCATTGTGACCGCGACGGCCTGAGCTGCCCACTTCCCACCTCTGGCCTCCAGCCTGACCTGAGCTTGCTCCATGCCGATATGGGGCTCAGGTGTGCCGCCCGACTTGCTAACCACAACCACCAAGGTGGTGGCAAGCCGGCCGTCCAGCGCCGCCAAGGTGCGGCTCATGCCCGCCGGATCAACGTTGTCGAAGAAATGGAAAGGAAGACCTAAACCCTCCTCCTGCAAGGCACGCACCATCAGCAATGGACCTAAGCCAGATCCGCCAATACCGATCCAAAGCACGTCGGTGAAAGGCTGGCCGTTTGGAGCACAAAGGCTGCCATCAAGAACCTCGCGGCCAAAGGTCTCAATGCGCTCCACTTCGGCGTTGATATGGGCAGTGGTGGCCGCATCCGGTGCCAGATCAGGGGTGCGCAGCCAGTAATGACCAACCTGGCGTTGTTCATCCTTGTTAGCAATTGCACCACCTTCGAGGGCCGCCATCGCCGCAAATGCAAGGTCGAATTTGGGAGCCAAGGCATCCAAATCAGCCTGACCGATCGCCATGCGACTCACATCGAGCCAGATACCAAGATCGCTCTCATACCAAAGCAAGTCGCAAAAGCGTTGCCATTGGATCTCAGCGCTGGAGCCATCAAAATTGGCAAGCATGGGCTTGCGGCTCAAGCCGCTCTCGTCGCCAGAACCTAGATCCGACCCCGACCCAACACCAAGTCGATGGGCAGACGGACGACCGTTCCGTGAACCGGGGGCAACAAAAGGGGTATTCCTTCATATCAAACTTGAATTACATTTGATTTGTGTGCAAACCCTTCAGCAATCCGCTCTTGCTTGCCTTAGGTAGGCGGCTGTTAGGGGGTCGGCGACGCACCGGCCTAGCCGCAGCCTTGCTGATTGCAGCAACTATTCCGCCGACGGAAGGACCGAAGACTCCTCTGCTACTGCATGATCCTTGGCTCAGCGGCAGCATCAGCTCCGTTGCTGGCTCGGGGCAACCAGCTGATCCGCTGCAATTTTCACCATACGAACTGAAGGAGCTGCAGCGCCGCTTTGGTGTCCACGGCCACCAGCCCCGCCTAGCGCAGCTATTCACCAGTGGTATCGACCAATTTGAGCCCCTGCGCAGTCACACCCTCAGGCGCCTTAAAGAACTTCGTCCACTGATCCTGGCCGAATCTCAGCGCCAGAACATCAATCCGATGTTGGTTGCGGCAGTGTTATTTGACGAAATGCGCCATGCCAAACCGGGCGAAGATCTCCCGCTGGTGGCTCATTCAGGCTTTTTCAGTACCCATGGCCCGGCCCAGCTCAGTCTTAGCGAAATGGTGCATCAAGGCCTGCTCCCACCCAATGCCTCCGAAGCTGAAATCACCAAGGCCCGAAACCAACTGCTCGATCCCGAAGGCAACGTGAAATTGCTAGTTGGCAAATTTGCCCGCCTCAGCCGGGCCCTCGAACTGCCGCAGCGCCTCCTGCAGGCCAGCAGCAGCCCCCGTGACGCCAAAGCCATAGCCACCCTGGCCTACCTCCACAACGGCAAGCTCGACTATCCCCGCCGCATTCTGAGCTCCATGCAGGATCCAGAACTACACGCCCTGCTTTACGGAACCCATAAAATTCAACCATCGCAGTTGATCTGAGCCGCTACCAGACCTCCCAGTCGTAGCCTGCTATTGATAGATACAACAGTTTTGCGCTACTTTTTGCGCTAGTCAGCCGTCCTTCCCAGCGGACAGGACCCAGCCATGCCAAAAACCAGCACCAAGGCTGGTCGTTGGGATCACGACCTTCGCCGCCAGTTGAAGCGCGAAAACGGTCGGGGATGGAGTGTGGTGGAAC
>JAQCGH010000057.1 GCA_027620015.1 Cyanobacteriota bacterium | reverse complement strand
TCCTGATCATCGCCGTGAATATGAAATCGGGCTCAAGGTAAGGACTAAAATCTTCAAAATTTCGGCCAGTTTCATGAGCCGCTACCAAATCCGCCGCGACGATGGCATCAGTGATGGCATCGCCGGCCAGATATTTGATAGCTATGACGCGGCATATGCGGTGCTCGAGCGGTACTACGCCGATGTGTGCTGCTCAGATGATCGGGAGTACTACCGGATTAATGATGTTGATGCTTAGCGCACACCGGCCACCCACCTGCAGCAGAGAGGCCATTGCCAATCCCAAACTCGCTAAAAGCCTGCAATAGCCACGAAGTTAAATGTAGGAGTCCAGAACTCCATCAGAGCAATGTCTCACTACCGGCAGCGTCTCTAGTGGTTGTTTGAGCGCTGGCTTTGGTGATTCCGGTTGCTCGCAATTGTGCCGGTGGAGATGAGCCTGCTAAGTGCCGCAGCCGCTTTCCTCTACGGCAGTCGGGAGGTACTTGGCGTTCTAAGGGTTTTGCTCGATGGTTCGGGCGATAAAATCTACCTGTTCGCCAAACAGATAGGCCAGTTAGTGGGCGGAGTTGACCTATACCTGATTGGCATCGCCCTGCTGATTTTTGGCTTCGGGGTATATGAGCTGCTGATCTCCAACATCGAAGCGGCCCACGAAGACGGCAAAGGTACTGGCAGCAGCCTGCTCGATATTCGCAGTCTCGATGACCTGAAGGAAAAGCTGGTGAAGGTGATCGTGGTGGCTTTGATCGTGGCCGCCTTCAAGGTCATGTTGATCTTCCCGATCACCAGCACCACGAACCTGCTGGTTTTTAGCGGCAGTGTATTTCTGTTGGCATTGAGTGCCTGGCTGGTGGCTGTCGGCAAAAGTTCTTCCCACTCTTAGGTGGCTGTTTGGGACCCATGTCATCCCAAGCTCAAGCCAGGGGCCGGCCCTTCCAGGTCCAGCCGCGGCCGCTGAGGGTGCGCCACACCGAGGTGGGGCCGATGGCAGCCACCACCAGGCCGCCAACCCCCATCAGCCACCACAGGGTTAGCGGCAGCTGGAACTGGCGGCGAGTCCACACGCGCAGGCCCAGTTGCAGGAAGATGCCCGCCAGGGCGAAAGCTAGGCCCGCCAGCAGCAGCGGGCGCTGGGAGGGCAGCAGGGCCGCCGCGATCGCCGCCGCCGGTGTGAGCAACCAGGGACCGCTGAAGATCAGCAGCACCACTCCGGCCGCTAGCAACGCCCGGGCCACGCTGCCCTCCAGACCCAGCAGCCAGTTCTTAGTCCAGCCCTCCCAGAGCGAAGCGAAATCTGCGTACATGCGCAGATCAAGTGCATCGAGCCCCAGCAGGTAGCGCAGGCGATGGCCGCCGGCCTTGATCCGCCGCGCCAGGGCCAGGTCTTCCACCACCTCCCCCGCCAGGGCGCGATGGCCGCCGATGGCCTCATAAGCGCCGCGGCGAAACAACATGAATGGCCCGGCGGCGAAGGCCACCGGGCTAGCGGGATCATTGGCGGCCTCAATCGGGAAGCCCAGACCAAGCAGGCTGGCCATGATCGGCTGCACCATCCACTCCGCTAAGCAACCGCAGCCCAACCGCGGCGCCAGGCTGAGTAAATCCGCCCCATCGGCTGTGGCCTGTGCCAGTGCGCGTCGCAGCGTGGCGGGCTGCAGGCGCACATCGGCATCGATGAACAGCACCCAGTCGCTGTTCACCTGTTCCATGGCACGGCTACAGGCCCAGTTCTTGCCCACCCAGCGCTCGCCCGCCGGCCGAGGCCCTGCATCGAGGAGCGCAAAGCGGGCATCCGGCGCATCGCACTGCTGTTGAAGCTCCAGACCCTGCTGAGCTGCCAGCCCACTCACCGTCTCGCGGGCGATGGCCACGGTGGCATCACTGGATTGATCGTCGACCAGCAGCACCCGCCAGACACTGCAGGGCGATTGGCTGCAGAGCACGCTGCTGAGGCAGGCGGCGATGTTGGCGGCCTCGTTGTATGCGGGTACCACCACCGTGAGCGAGCCATCAACGGGGAGCTCCGGCGCCTGGGCCAGCCGCGGCGCCCGCGCGAAGACGCGCGCTAGGCCGGTCAGCAGGATCACAAGCCCCAGCGCAGCAGAGCTGCCAAGCAGCAACAGCACCCATGCGAAGAGATCGGCCGGATTCATGCCGAAACCCTCCGCTGGTTGTTCAGTGAAGCCATTCTGACTTGCACCGCCTCGGTGTAGCTATCAGCTCCTCCGCGCCGTCTGCATCGGCGATGGCATCGCTGGCCAGATATTCGATGGTTATGAGGCTGTTTATGCGGTGCTTGTGCGCTGCTACGCCGACGTGTGCTGCTCAGATGATCGGTAGTACTACACGATCATGGGTGCGGGCTACTAGTTAACCCCTGAAAACCACCGGCGGCTGAACCGCGGGGACAGGGTCTGATCGGGGAGGAATTTAAGGACCTCGTGGTCTTGGCCGATACCAAAGAGCATGCCCATTGCCACCGCGAAATCATGAAGGAATCAGCATGATTAGGTCATGCAACTGCCCTACCCAGAGGATGCGCCCGGTTCACTTGTGGATCAGGCCCTGCAGCTTGTAGAGACCGATCACTTTGATGCCGGTGTTGTCATTGGCCTGCGCCGCCTATATGACAAAGCCGAAAGTGAGGAGGACCAACGGACAATTGGACAGATGATCGAAAGCCAGATCGTGCTTGCCGAAACCGCTGAAGACATGATCCTCATTGACGAGTACTGGGGGGACAGTCAAGACCTTGACGAGTACTGGGGAGACGATGAATACCCTGACGGACCCCAGCAGTCATAACTTCGGTTAGGGCAAGTTTTTAGCTGCGTACGCAAGTAACCAAGTAGTCAGAAATAACGTTGATACGGGCGTAAGTAAGTATTAGTACTTAGAAAGAAGTTTAAGGAATGCGGAAGAATTGGCTTTTTGTATAGCAACGAACCCCCTGCAGGATTTCAGCGCGCTAGAAATTATTTGTAGCAACCGCTACAAAACGTTCACCTCGCTACACAGCGCGGCGCAGTTCTTTCAGGCCACGGAACGGGGGCCTGCACTTTCTCCGATGAACATCATGGCCACACTTGTTTACCGAGGTCAGGCATACACGCCTGTAAGCGGAATTGCATCAAGAGCCTCAAGCACACTTACATATCGTGGCGTAAGACATAACCTTGACAAAAAAGTGGGTGCCTTTGGCAAAGCCAAAGCTACATTCACTTATAGAGGTCACGATTACAACAAATCTATGGCTGCAGCCTGAGATTTTGCGTTCTACTTAAAACCAGTTAACACTTCGGGGGAGCATTGCTCCCCCTTTTTTTATCATTTTGATTTTCTTAAATTCGTAGTCTTCATCTGGTCATCGTCTTCTGCTGTGTTGGTTTTTTCGTCTCGGCTGCATTGCAAGCCTTCAGCTCGGCTTCGGTGGTGGGGTTAGCAACGCACGCAATTGCTTGATCGGCGTTTTTGTGCAGGTTGCAGGAACTAGCCCATACAGGTCCAGCCAAGAGGGAAGCGGCAGCAACAATGGCGGTTAGGAGACGTCTCATATGACTCAGGAGGATCGAGCCATTTTGGAAG
Source organism: Cyanobacteriota bacterium (assembly GCA_027620015.1). GTDB lineage: Bacteria > Cyanobacteriota > Cyanobacteriia > PCC-6307 > Cyanobiaceae > Cyanobium_A. The sequence continues at coordinate 3,252 of JAQCGH010000057.1, read as the reverse complement.
ATTCGTTCTGATTGTGCGTCGTTCCAGTGCTACCTCCTTGGCCTTGATGCCTCTTGGATCCTGTTAACGCCCCCTGTTGGATTCGAACCAACGACCGGCTGCTTAGAAAGCATTGCATTGCAGTAGCTGTAGCAACGGTTTTTACAAGTATTTTGGAGTTTGCACGCAAAGCTGCACGCAGCAGTCACACTTCATGCAGCTAAATCGCCCCACAGCTCGATGCGGCTTGACCTCTGATGGCGTGCCGGGCTAGTACAGACGTACTTGCCACGTGGTCATGAAGAAGCAGGCGTGGATACAGGACCCGCAACGTCTGGCAGTTGCTCAGCTGCCCTCAGCGCCGTGCTTTCTTTTTGTTACTGAGCCTAGGTTGCCAATAATTAGGAGGGATTTTATTAGGAGTTATTTCAGTGCCATGGCCACCATGCAGCTAGCGAGATGTTGATGAAGTGCCTGCTGCTGGATCATCCCGGCCCGCCTGAAAGTCTGCGCCTTGGCAGCGCGGAATCACCGCTTCCTGGCTTTGGTGATGTGCGGGTAACAGTTAAGGCGGTGGGACTCAATCCCGCAGATTACAAATTCTTGGTGCGGGGTGTCGGCAGCTGGAGTTATCCCTATATCCCCGGCTTGGATGTGGCTGGAGTGATCGATGCTCTCGGCCCGGGCGTGAGTGGCTGGAGCATTGGTGATGCCGTGTTGTATCACGGCGACTTCGGGCGCTTTGGAGGCTTCGCTGAGCAGGCGGTAACGAGCGCCATTTCCCTCGTGCGCAAGCCGGAGGCGCTCTCGTTTGTGGAGGCTGCGGCGCTGCCCTGCGCAGGGTTCACAGCCTATCAAGTGCTGCACGACAAACTCAACATCCGCTCTGACCAGACGCTGCTTGTACAAGGCGGTGCCGGTGGCGTCGGTGGCTTCGCGATTCAGCTCGCGGCGCGGATGGGGTTGCGGGTGATCACCACTGCCGCCGGGCGCAATGCCGAATGGGTGCGTGCCCTGGGGGCAGAGATCAACATCGACTACACCTGTGAATCTGTGGCGGATCGGATCGCCGCAATCACCTGCGGTGCAGGGGTTGATGCCATCGTCGACACGGTGGGACCGGTGACTGCTACAGAGGGACTGAAGATGCTGGCCTACGGCGGTGGAATCGCCTGCGTCGCGGGTCTGCCCGATTTCTCCCAAATGAAGAGCTTCGGCAATGCCCTATCGGTGCATGACATCGCGCTGGGCGGGGCCTATCGCGCCGTGGATGATCGTCCGGTAAGTCGACTCGCGGCCACTGGCGAGGCATTCATCCGCTCGGTCATCAGCCAGAACATCCAGCCGATGCTGACGGAGGTGATCCGCCTAGAGAAGATTCCCGAAGCACTTGTAAGTTTGTCGAGCCGCACGGTGCGCGGCAAGATCGTCGCTGAGCTAGGCAGCTGAGCTTATGGACAAGCCGAACCAAGTATTTGTCATTGCAGCCCGCACTGTGGCTATTGCAGGCGGTTTTGTTGCGGTTGCGATTGGCGGAGCATGGCTTTTTGAGAAGTACCAGGCCTACCAAATAGATAGGTGCGTGCAGAACAACATGGCAGCCATCAATAAAAGGTTTAAGTCGGATACTTTGTTAATTGAAGATTTAAAGGCTGATTTCAAGGCTGAGTGCAAGCGCGGCGATCCCCCACCGCAGGGCTTCTAATAGCCACAAAGCCGGCGCTAAGCATGTTACGACTGCCCAACCAGCCTTTTCAGCCTTACCAGCACCCCGTCAGGGCAATCACGTCTTAGAAAAGCTTCAGTCTTGGAGAAACCGCTTAATTCGATCGCCTGAGGTCCTACCAATTCGACTCTGGCCAGATGGCTAGGAAGTTAATGACTCAGAAGCGCATTTGTGTCGGATGCTGCCTACTCCGTTGCGATAACACTCAATCAAGAAATCATAAAGTCAACTTTCCAATTCGCTTTGTTTAACTCATCAAGGCTGTACTTTAAACTGCCCCTTCTGCCAACTTCAATCTCATAAAAAGCTGCCTTGGGAATGTTTTTTATTGAAAATGGAAATTCACAGATGACCCCACGACCCTTGCCTGTGTAGTTATCTTCTTCAAGTTCGCCAACGCCTATAATTGCACCTTTCTCGTCCTTGACTACTACTTGCAAGCTTGCTTTTATATCATAGTATCCCCCTCTCCCGGAGCAGCCTTCTGCAGTTCGATTAATGTCGGAATCGATTAAAGTGAATGATCCTGTAAGAATGGGTCTTTGGGTAACAACGAGAGAAATAACAGAGTCTTTTTCAAATTTTTTCCCTGCCTGAGGATCCTGCTCCACAACAATTCCGCTTGGATCGTCAAAGCCTTGTTTGCGTTTGATGGATACCCTTAGACCCGATTGTTCCAGCTTCTCTTCTGCGTCAGCTAAGGGCTGCCCGATAACAGAAGGAATAGTAGGGGCGCAGCTTGTTAAGAGAGCAACCAAAGGAAGAAATAATATAATTGAAAGAGGCCGCACAGATTTATGCATAGATCAATGAAAATACCGAGTGAATAATAAGTTGAATTCACTATTAATTGCAACCCTTCTTGCTGACGAGCTGCAAGGCTTGCCGGTGGATGACGAGAGCACGCTCAGCAGATCCATTCGCGCCAAGAGTAAATGATTGTGATTATTAGAATTGGGAGAAATACAATCACACCATAATGCGGAGGAATAAGGCTCATAAAAAATGTTATAGCAAGGCACGCTAGTAATATAAGTCTTGATTGCTCGCGATTCTCTTGGCGTTGTTTAACATCTTTCCTCTGGCTTCCGCCACTCATAAGCTTATCAAACTCACTCATAGCACTGGACGCTTGAAGTTATAGTAGTGAAAAGTAACACCGTTACTGGCATTATCCTGATTGACGACATGAGTAACCATCTCCCATCCATCAGCTCCTAAGGCTGTAAGCATTTCAGGCAATGTAGGGACTTCTCTCCCACCCCATCCTTTGACGCGTTCTCCATCAATATCAAGCAAATTGATTTCCATCGTTATGCCTCGGCCTTTGTAGTCGAAGCGAATATGCTTGTACTCCCAAGCTTGGGCTGCCATAAAAATTACCTCAACACCTACTTATTATCTTGGTAGTACGCCGGCTTCGGCTCCGGCAGCATCCTTAGTTAATGATTAGGGCCCAACCAGCCTTACACCCGCCCAGCTCACCCCTTGATGCCACCTGCTGCGCTACAGCCCGCTCCAGCAGCAGGGTTTCTTGATTCAGATGA
>JAQCGH010000056.1 GCA_027620015.1 Cyanobacteriota bacterium | reverse complement strand
CACTGTCGGCCACCAGGGAAGTGAGCAAGGTGTCAAGCGAACCCAGCAGTGCCAGGGTGATGGCTCCGCACAAAAGCTTGATAGATTCGGAATATGTTACACAAGTCGAATGATTAGAAGAAAGATTGCATCCCAGCGCTACTGCGCGTGCCCCTCCGGCGATGCACTGCATGCATGCCAAGGCATGCAGCGCCCCTGAGCTTTGGTCTTTGTATCAGCGTGTTGGCGGCTATAGGGAGCAACCTCGACGTCCATGCCAGCTAATTGCCAAGCTTGCTTGAGTTATTCTTCTCCACCAAACTATGGTAGCGACGGTTAGCCCCAAAGGTCTCTATATTCTGCTTATTAGTGTGCATGGGTTAATCCGAGGCCATAATCTCGAGCTCGGGCGAGACGCCGATACTGGAGGGCAGACAAAATATGTTGTGGAGCTTGCCAAATCTTTGGCCAGGCAGGTGGCAGTTGAGCGCGTTGATTTAGTGACCCGGCTGATCGTTGATGAGGCTGTCAGTATCGATTATAAAGTTCCGGTTGAGCAGCTATCCGCTAATTCTCGGATAGTTCGCATCAAGGCCGGTCCACAAGAATACATCCTGAAGGAGCAGCTCTGGCCCCACATGGATAGCTTTGCCGACAATCTGTGTATCTGGCTTAGTGAGCAGCCACGCCTGCCGGATTTCATCCATTCCCACTATGCCGATGCCGGCTACGTTGGCGTACGTCTTGCAAATCTCACTGGTCTGCCATTGGTGCATACGGGTCATTCCCTAGGTCGCGACAAGTACAGTCGCCTCCTTGCGGTGGGAATGGGAATAGAGCAGATTGAAGAGCGATATCACATGCAGGCTCGAATCAGCGCCGAAGAAGATATACTAAGTTGCGCCGAGCTGGTAATAACAAGCACGCGCAATGAAATTGAAAGCCAATATGAGCTATATGATTATTACACACCCGAGAAGATGGCGGTGATTCCGCCTGGAATCAATCTCGAGCAGTTCCATCCATTAATCCAGGGCCAGCCAGCAATATCACAAGCTTTTCAAAGCAAGCTGAGTCAGTTTTTGCGTGATCCGGCCAAGCCGATGATTCTGGCTCTTTCACGGCCCGATGAACGCAAGAACATCGTTTCGCTGCTCGAGGCTTTTGGCCAGAACAAGAGCTTGCAGAAGCTAGCGAATCTTGTGATTGTTGCCGGCAATCGTGATGATATTCGTGAGCTCAACGATGGAGCACAATCGGTACTGACCGAATTGCTTTGGGTGATTGATGTTTATGAACTGTACGGACTAGTAGCACTTCCCAAGCATCACTCTGCTGAGGATGTTCCTGATATTTATCGCTACGCAGCGGCGTCCAAGGGTGTTTTCGTTAATCCAGCTCTAACCGAGCCTTTCGGGCTCACCCTGCTTGAGGCCGCCGCCAGTGGCCTGCCCCTTGTGGCCACCGAGAATGGTGGACCTGTGGACATAATCGGCAACTGCGGCAACGGCCTGCTAGTGGATCCGCTCGGTCGCGAGGCCATCGCTGATGCCTTGCTTTCCATTCTTCAGAATCCGGCACGTTGGCAGGAGTTCTCCAGCAATGGCCTGCGCAACATTGCCCGCTTTTACTCCTGGGAGGCCCATGCCCAGGCTTACCTGGCTTTGCTGCAAACGCTGGTATCCAAGCGAAAACCACTAACGCAGGTTACTTCGACCCATCAATTCAGCACATACCGGAACCGTGCTCTCTTCACCGATATCGACAATACGCTTCTTGGTGATCCCGAAGCGCTCGAGCAGTTCGCTAATGTAGTTAGAAGCCATCGCCGCCAATTTCTCTTCGGTATCGCCACTGGTCGGAGATTGGATTCGGTGCTGACCATTCTCAAACGTAATAGGATTCCCTCTCCCGATGTGCTGATCACCAGCCTGGGCACGGAAATTTATTACACCTCGGAATTAGTTGCAGATATCGCCTGGAGACATCATATTGATCATTCCTGGACCCCCCTGGTCCTGCGTAGAGTGCTGGAATCGTTACCAGGGCTGTCGCCACAACCGAAGAGCGGTCAGAGCCGCTTCAAGGTGTCTTATTTTTATGATGCCCAGATCGCTCCTCCTATGGACGAGATTCTCGGCTTGCTCAGGCAACAGGAACTCTCGGTTAAAGCGACTTTGTCATTTGGCCAGTACCTCGACATTGTTCCGGCGCGAGCATCTAAAGGCCAGGCTCTGCGTTATGTCACCAACCAATACAATATCCCCCTTGATCGCACCCTGGTTACGGGAGGTTCCGGGGGAGATGCCGATATGTTACGTGGCAACACCCTTGGCGTAGTGGTATCCAACCGTCACCAGGAAGAGCTGTCCAATTTGAGTGAAAATGAGCAGGTTTACTTTGCCAATGGCGCTCATGCCTGGGGAATCCTTGAGGCAATCAATCACTACGGGTTCTTCTGAGTAGTAGTCAATCCTGTTTATTTATGACCCAACTCCTTATATGTACAGACCTTGATCGCACGCTTTTACCCAACGGTGATCTAAATGAGTCACCCCTTGCCCGCGAACGTTTTGCGGCGGTGGCATCCCATCCGAATGTCACGTTGGTCTATGTGTCGGGTCGAGATCTAGGCCTGGTTGAGCAGGCCATAAAGCACTTTTCCATTCCCATTCCCGATTGGGTAATCGGCGATGTGGGCAGCAGTCTTTATAGCTTCAATGATCTGGCAGAGAGAAGTGGTCAGGGAGATGTCATGAATCCAATTGGCTGGATCCATTCCAGCGCTTGGCAGGAAAAAATCGCCTTTGACTGGCCTGGTCTTGGTAGTAGTCAGATCGCTCAAGCCCTAAGATCCCTCGATGGTCTTGTGCTTCAGGAGCCTGCTCGCCAGAGTCGCTATAAGTTAAGTTACTACCTGCCATTGGGTTTTGATCTGATAGCGCTTCGGCTGGAGATCGAAGCCAGGCTCAAGGATTTGGGGGCTTGTTCAAGTTTGATCTATAGCGTTGATGAGGAGGCGCAGCTGGGCCTCCTCGATGTATTGCCCAAGCGGGCCACTAAGTTACATGCTGTGAAATTCCTAATGCAAAAACTGGGTGTTCCTGCAGCCAACACAGTGTTTGCGGGTGATAGTGGCAATGATCTTCCAGTTCTTGTCAGCTCAGTCCCCTCGGTGCTAGTCGCCAACGCCCATCCAGAGGTGATCAGAGAGGCCGAAACTAGTTCGCGGCTTCACAAGACGGCAGAATACTTATATATTGCCAAGGGAGATTTTCTGGGCATGAATGGTAATTATAGTGCTGGAATTCTAGAAGGATTAGCTCATTATCATCCCGAAACAATAGATTGGATTATCTGACCCTTGATTGGGCTTCGTCTTTGATGGATGTTGTGGTTCTTGTGATATTTCCTTGCATGCCTTCAGCAGGGATTCCTTCCTATAGGCTCTCATTGGCAGGTGATTCTGTTTACAGTTCGGGGCATGCTTCCCGCTACTGAGCTTGGAGGCTATCTTGCCAGCCGGGTTGGCTGCCAGTCTTTTCTATAAATACTCTTTCTCAAGCTTTCGGTTTCCTGATGTACGAACAGATTTCTCATTCACTTTTGAACTCGATCCTGGATGATCTTAGGCCGGAAATCAGGCGCCAGAATCTCCGCCACTTCTATACCAGGCTTGGGGCTAATTTTTATGCCATTCACTCTTTGTTCAGCACGCTTTATGGCGAGCGTGAAGATTTCCAGGCACAGATGGTGCGACTGGTTGAAACTATGGCCGAAGGCTATATCTACCGTTCAGAGGAGTCCGAGCGGTTGGATATGAAGCGTGAACAGGATCATAATTGGTTTCTTTCGCAGAAGTGGGTGGGAATGGCACTTTATACTAATGGGTTTGCTAACAACTTGGCGGACCTTGCCAATAAAATTGGTTATTTTCAGGAGCTAGGCATAAACATGGTACATATTATGCCGATTCTAAGTTGCCCAGCTAGCAAGAGTGACGGCGGTTACGCAATCAGTAATTTTCGAGAGATTGATAGTAGTGTCGGTGATTTAGCTGATTTTCAAAAAATATCGGAACAATTCAGGGAAAACGATATCCTATTGGTTCTTGATATCGTTCTCAACCATACGTCGGATGAGCATGAGTGGGCACTTAAGGCCAAGGCAGGTGACCCTCATTATCAAGACTACTATCTAACCTTTAAAGACCGTTCGGTACCCGATGTATTCGAGCAGGGCATGCCGGAGGTATTTCCAGAAACCGATCCGGGAAATTTTACCTGGAATCAGGAGATGGGGCGCTGGGTGATGACGGTTTTCCATGACTATCAGTGGGATCTTGATTATCGCAACCCGGAAGTCTTCATTGAAATTCTGGCGATCTTGCTGTTCTGGGCCAATCAAGGTGTTGATATTATGCGCCTCGATGCCGTTGCATTCCTCTGGAAAAAGATGGGATCAACCTGTCAGAATGAGAGAAAAGCGCATCTCATCCTGCAGTTACTTAAGGACTGTTGCCAAGTAACAGCTCCCGGGGTTCTGTTTATTGCTGAGGCTATTGTTGCACCCAGTGAGCTCCCTAAGTATTTTGGAGAAGATGCGATTATTGCTAAGGAATGCGAAATTGCTTATAATTCAACGCTTATGGCCTTGCTTTGGGATGGAATTGCAACCAAGAATTCGAAATTGTTGCGGGAGGGTATTAAGAGCCTCCCATCCAAGCTGGAGCGTGCCACCTGGCTAACCTACGTGCGTTGCCATGATGATATTGGCTTTGGCTTTGATGATCGTGATATTGCGGCTGTAGGTTATGTGCCAGCTCTGCATAGAAGGTTCCTTGTTGACTACTTTAGTGGCAAGTATGACCAGGGTCCGAGGGGGCTGGTTTTCATGCGTAATGATTACACCGGAGATGCACGAATCTGCGGTTCTCTAGCTTCCTTGGCTGGACTTGAGTCTGCCTTGGAGAATTCTGATCAAGCCGCAATAGATGTCGCCATTGGCAGAATTCTGCTTCTTAACAGCGTGATTATGTCGTTTGGGGGGATACCTCTTCTCTACTACGGCGACGCTCTAGGCGTTCTCAATGACTATAGCTACAGCAGTGACCCGAGTAAGTCCAATGATAATCGCTGGGTGCATCGTTCAAAGATTGACTGGGAGAAGGCGACGCTCCGGTATCAGCGTAACACTGTGGAATACACCATTTTTACAGCAATGAAGAGGATGATCTCTATACGCAAAGAAATCTCAGCTTTTGCCGATTTTAATAACCGTGAGCTCTTGCACTCAGACAACGAGCATCTGCTCTGCTATCTGCGCTTCGACCCCATGAGGAGCTCTGAAAAGATCTTCGTGGTGGCAAATTTCGATGATCATCCCCAGCATCTGGATCTTGAGAATTATTGCCGATATGGCATCAATCCACGTGCTAAATATGTTGATCTCTATAGCGGCATGAAGCCGTCCCAGCACGAAGGTTCAATTGCCCTACAGGGTGGGCAATTTTATTGGCTGAGCGAGAACTGATGCATTCATCAACATCTAATCTGTACTCCAATTTTTAACTTTGTGCCTAGATTGTCAAGCTTTGCTTGATCTTTAAAATGAATATCTGCCCTGGAAAGTTTTCCTTAAATGGCTGACCCAGCTTCTACCAGTTATCGCTCGTTGTCGTAAAAGTGCACTGCCTAAGGGAAGTCTCAGCAGGCATGATCCAACCGAACCTTTCCACCACCAAGCTGCGCCTGCCTGGTTCCCACAACCCCGAGGCTAGGCGCCAGCTCTCGCTGAGTGCACCAACCTGGGCAGTCATTTCTGAGCAACCCAAGCGCCTCAGGCTTGGCTAGCGAGGAAGTCCTCAACCGCATCGGCGCTGGATTGGGGATCAATGGCGCCTGCCCCCTGGCACACCAGGGCGCCGCAGGCACTGGCAAAGCGCAGCATCGGCTCCGGCTGGATCGCCGACGCGCCTTGAACTTGGTACTGCAACAACTTGTGCAACAGCCCCGCCATGAAGGCATCGCCAGCACCGGTGGTGTCGACCACCGGTACCCTGAAGGCCTGCAATTCGCCGTTACGGCCGGCGAAGCACCAGCGCAGCAGCGCCCCGCCGTCTGTGACCACGACATCCGGATGCTGCGCTAGGGCAGCGCACACCACCGCCGGGTCGTCACTGCCAAACAGCCAGCGAGCCTCCTCAGCAGCGCATTTGATCAGTGCGGCCTGCTGCAGCAGGGGGGCGATGGCGGCGATCTGGGCCGGCGTGGGTCCGCTGGCGGAATCAGCAGCCGGATCCCAAAAGGTGGGGCGCCAATTGACATCAAGTGCCAGGCCTATCCCGGCCGCCGCGGACTGATGGCAGGCGAACTGCAGGGCTGCTGCCGCGGCGGGCGACGCGAGCGGGATGGTGCCTACCAGCAACCAGCGCGCCTTCGCCAGCAGGGGCCCGAGTGCGGCAGGCAACGCGCTGGGATCGAGCGCCTGATCCGCAAAGCCGTAGCCCCGATCCCCCGCAAAGCCCCCGAACTGGCGATCGCCGGCAGCATCGCGGCGCACCAGCACGATCCGGCTGGGACGGTTCCTATCCCACTGGAGGGCACTGGTGTCGACCCCTCGCTCTGCAAACAACTTGGCAAACGCCTGGCCGATGCCATCGCGGCCCAGTCGGCCCACAAAAGCGCTGGGGGTGCCTAGACGGGCCAGGGCACAGGCCACGTTGGCGGGGGCTCCACCGAGGTGGTCATCCCGGGGCGAATCGGTGGCCGGATCACCACCAAGGGGGCCGAGGCGATCCACCAGTGCCTCCCCAAGACACAGGACCTGGGTTGGCAAGGTGGAAGAGGGCAAGGGCCTGCTCGCTAGGCTCATACCAGGATGAAGCCGTTTCAGCAGCGTCGCAATGATCCTGGCGTTGGCGGCGTGAAACTCACCCCTCCCCCCTGAGCCACGCAGCCAGCAGCTTTTGCCGGTTTACGCCATCGAGTAGTTCAGCGGGTACTGCTGAAAGCCTTCCAGTGGGGTGCTGGGCTCGTGCGATGTCCTCAGCGTGTGCGACGTCCAAAGCCTGCACCATCTCGATGCCAAAGCCGGCACCGTCAGAGAAGAACACGGCGAACTTGGGCATAGCTGTTTGGCCAACGCCGTGATGCTGGCTGATCAGAGGGCACCCGCCCAGCTCACCCCTTGATGCCACCAGCGCCTCAGGGGGTTATTCCCCTAAAGGGAGTCCCCTTTTGGGGGTGTGCAGCACCATGCCTGCGTTTAGGGGGGGGCAC
>JAQCGH010000015.1 GCA_027620015.1 Cyanobacteriota bacterium | reverse complement strand
CCGCATCGTGTTGGCGGTTTTTGGGTCCTGGATCCACGCCTGCTTCTTCATGACCACGTGGCAAGTACGCCTGTACTAGCCCGGAACTCCATAAGAGGTCAAGCTCTTGGCCGCAGCACAAGCCACGCCGCCAACAACAGGCTGGTGATGCTCACCACGGTGAAAATCCAATCGGCGTAGGGCGTCCAGACCATCAGCTCTTGCTTCCGTCACTCGCCGTCACTTTTTTGCACGCGGCATGGCTCAGAGAGGAGGGGTGAGCTGGGAGGGTGCCCGCTTCCGGCTTCGGCCTTCAGCTTGCTGTTCATGGGTGGGCAGCAATGAACGCTCGGGCTGAGTGGCAAGGAGGAAACAGCAGACCGGTCCCCGCATAAGGCTCAGGGAGAAAACCAGTGGCTGCAAGGGCTGGTTTGCCCACGTTTTGCCCACGCCGTCGTTGGCCAATCCCTAGAAAGTCAATCGGGGCGACAGGATTCGAACCTGCGACCTAGTGCTCCCAAAGCACCCGCGCTACCAAGCTGCGCCACGCCCCGTTGAAAGTGAGCTTAGGGGTGCGCCGGCGCCATGAGGCAAGGTCTAGCGCCCTAGGGATCGAATTATGTCCAGGAGGTTGCCCCCCGGTGCTGGGGGCTCGAGGCCCCGATCGATAAACCACAGGTAGCCAGCTAGGGCATTGAGTCCAATAACCACCATCCAGATCCACCAACCCTCCGGTAGTTTCATCTCAATCTCAGGCAGGTGAGCCCATCATCCCGGCCAATGCAGGCCTGCCTAGCGGAAAACCCCAATTTGTGGGTATAGTACGGGTGTATTACCTGCTCAGGGTCATGTTTCCCAGCCCGGTCTCCTCCCCGTATGCCGTCTTTCGCGCCGAAGACTGGCCTTCCTTGCTCTTGCCCGTTTGTAGTGCTCCAGTCTGGGGTCGGCCCCAGGTCTCCGAGCCGCTTGCGGGCTCAGCGCTGGTGCAGGGCGAGTTATTTGAATTCTTGCTGCCAGCACCCAGCTAGTGTTGGAATCAACATGTAACATCCCGCCATGGAGGCGCCCACGGGCAATGGTGACTCAACGGATATCAGTCGCTCGGTGATGAAATGGGGCCAGGACGGTGAACTGTCCGCACTCGACCTTCACTCGATCCTGCAGCGACTCAGCGCCGTAGACGACCAGGCTGCTGGCCTCCTGAATTGTGCCTTGGATCCCAACACCGATTCCTGACGGCCCAATCCCTAGCTAGAGAGGGCAATGCAGTCGATTTCCACCCGAGCCCCTCTAGGAAGAGCGGCTACTTCGACGCAGGCCCGTGCCGGCGACACCCCATCACTGAAAAGCTCCGCATAAACGGCATTAACAAGCGCGAAATCGCCTAGATCTGCCAGAAAAACCGTAGTACGCAGCACCTGCTCTGGGCTGCTTCCGCCAGCTTCCAACACCGCTTTCAAGTTGCTTAGCACCTGGCGGGTTTCGGCCTCTACATCGCCAGCGCCCACCATCAAGCCGGTGTTTGGATCTAGGGCGATCTGACCGGAGCAATACAGCACTCCCCCCGCCTTCACCGCCTGGTTGTATGGGCCTACAGGCGCAGGCGCTCTGATGGTGGTGACGGCTTCGGGCTGCATCGGATGACTCATGCCAGGTCAGAATGGTGGCTGAGCCTATGGCCCTTGCCGGTCCTGCGCTGATCGCCAGCCCCCTCACCGAGCTGATATCCGCTGATTTGCCGTTGCGCGAACACGTGCAGCTGCAAGGCTTGTGGCATCGCTACGGAAACACCACAGCAGGCGACTGGACGCTCCAGGGCATTGATCTGACCCTCCATCAAGGCGAATTGGTGGGCTTACTTGGGCCCTCCGGTTGCGGCAAAACCACCTTATTGCGCTTGATCGCTGGCTTTGAGCGTCCAGATCAGGGTTCGGTACTAATCGACGGCCGTGCCGTGGCCGCTCCCGGCCGCTGGCTACCTCCAGAGCGCCGAGGCGTTGGCATGGTGTTCCAGGACTACGCACTGTTTCCTCACCTCGACGCCTGGCGCAATGCCTGTTTTGGCCTTCGGCGGGGTCAGGACAGCAGCCGTGCCAGTTGGTTGCTGGAGCTGCTCGGACTCAATGGCCTGGAAGGCCGATATCCCCACGAGCTTTCGGGCGGCCAGCGCCAGCGGCTCGCATTGGCACGGGCCCTGGCACCGGGCCCCTCCGTGGTGCTCCTCGATGAACCCTTCTCGAACCTCGATGTGGAGGTGCGGCTGCGGTTACGCAGCGAGCTGCCCGCAGTGCTTTCGCGCTGTGGTGCCAGCGGCCTGATCGTTACCCACGATCCCGAAGAAGCACTCGCCATTTGTGATCGGGTGGCGGTGTTGCGTGATGGGGTGCTGCACCAATGCTCCAGCCCCAGGCACCTGGTGCAGCAGCCCGCCACTTCCTTTGTGGGGCGCTTTGTGCTTCAAGGCAACCTGCTGCCGGCCAAGCGGGAGGGAGATCAAGTTTGCACAGCTCTCGGCAGCCTGCAAGCCACTACCGGCTCCTCCTTACTACCTCAGAGGGGACCTGCAGGCGATAGCGAGGAGGTGCTGGTGAGTCCAGAGGCCATAGCCCTCCTCCCAGATCCGGAGGGCGAGGCCTGGGTGCAGGGTCGCGAATTTCTTGGCCGCGATTGGCTCTATCGAGTCCAGCTTGGTGAGCTGAAGCTGCGTTTGCGCTTGCCTTTGGAGGCCGAATACAGCCGAGGCCAATGCTGCCAGCTAGCTCTGCGCCCCGGAGCCCCTGGTGTGCTGTTCCCATCCCAGCAGGCCCTGCAGGCTGGCCCCTCTACCTAGATGCCTTAGCCAGGCCAGTGATCCTTGCTGCTCCGCAGCTCGGCAAACTGCTCTGGGCTGCTGGCTCGCAAGAACAAATTGGTTTCTAGCTCCTGCTCCACGCTGCTTGGGATAGTGGCTTCCCCGCGGGCTCGCGCCTGCCCAACCGCCGCCAGTCGTGCCTCGATGGCGCCCGCACATGGATCGCTGGCTGGCACTACCGCGGCAGCCCAGCTCAGATTGGCTTGGGTGTATTCGTGGGCGCACCACACCTTGGTGGTAGCTGGTAGCTGGGCCAGCCGCTGCAGCGATGCATGCATTTCGGCTGCGCTGCCCTCAAATAACCGACCGCAACCTCCTACAAAAAGAGTGTCACCGCAGAACAGGTGCCCGGCCACTGGCAGGTGATATGCGATGTGGGCACGGGTATGCCCTGGCACGGAGATCACATGAATCGGCTCACCCAGCAGCTCAAAGCTGTCGCCGTCGCCCACCCCTTTGGTTTGCAGCGGAATCCGCAGTCGGTCTTCGCTGCTGGCCAGCACCGCAGCCTTGGGCCAGCGGGCCAGCAGCCCGGGGGTGCCGCCGATGTGGTCGCTGTGGTGGTGGGTGTGAAGGATCGCCATTAGCTCCAGCCCCTGCTGCTCCAGGGCAGCGATCACTGGCTCTGCCACCGCAGGATCAACCACTACCGCCTGGCCCTGGCGTTGCAGCAGAAATATGTAGTTGTCGCTTAGTACCGGAATCAGCCCGACGCTGAGTTGCTGCATCGTTAAAGTCCAACCTGTGCCGCCTTTCCATGATCACCGCTGCAGCCCCGGGATGATCACCGTCGCCCTCGCTAAAGGTGCCCTGCTGAAGGATTCGGTGGCCAGCTTTGCTGCCGCTGGGCTTGATTTTGCTGGCCTGCTTGAGCCTGGCAACCGCCAGTTGATGGTGCCAAGTGCTTGCGGTCAGGCTCGGGCCCTGCTGGTGCGCAATGCCGATGTGCCTGTTTATGTGGCCTACGGCCAGGCCCAGCTAGGCGTAGTTGGCTACGACGTGATCCGCGAACACCAGCTGCCAGTGGCTCAACTGCTCGATTTGGGTTTTGGTGGTTGCCGAATGAGCGTGGCTGTAAAGGCAAATAGTGGCTATCGCCGCGCTGCTGACTTGCCCGCCCACTGCCGCGTGGCCAGCAAGTTCACCCGCTGCGCCCAAGCATTCTTTGATGCCCTCGATCTACCTGTGGAGTTGATCCATCTGGCTGGATCGGTGGAGTTGGGACCAATTACCGGCATGAGTGAGGCGATCGTTGATCTCGTAGCCACTGGTCGCACCCTGGAGGAAAACGGTCTGATCGCCATCGAAGATCTCTTCCACTCCACAGCCAGGCTTGTTGGCCACCCCTTAGCTCTCCGCCTTGACGATGGAGCGCTACAGGGAATCGTCGACCGCATTGGTCTGGTTTCCACCCCCAGAATCCACTGATGGCAGGCCTCGACTGGCAACGCCTGTCTCGCCTGCTGCCCTTCCTCGGCCGTGATCGCCGCCGGCTTGGCCTTACCCTGCTGCTGCTGATACCGGTGGCCTTTGCTGCTGCGGTGCAGCCGTTGCTTGTGGGCCAGGCGATCGCGGTACTGCGGCGCGAGCCCACCTTGGGTTGGCTTGATGGCATGGCGGTGGCCGAGGCCTTGCGCTTGCTCGTGCTTTCGCTGCTGGGCGCGGTTTTGCTTCGTCTGTGTTTGCAGGGCATCCAAACCTTCAATGTTCAGGTCGTTGGCCAACGGCTCACCGCCCGCATCCGCGACGAACTCTTTGCCCACGCAATTGCGCTATCGCTTCGCTTCCACGACCGTACCCCCGTTGGCAAGTTGCTCACCCGGCTCACCAGTGATGTTGATGCTTTAGCAGAAGTATTTGGTAGCGGCGCCGTAGGTGTGCTCGGCGATCTGGTCACCCTGCTTGTAATCGCGGTCACGATGATCTCGATCGAATGGCGGCTCGGCCTGTTGCTGTTGGTTAGCCAGGTGCCGGTGGTGTTAGGCATTCTTTGGCTCCAGAGTCGCTTCCGTAAAGCCAACTACCGGGTGCGCGAGGAGCTCAGCCAGCTCAATGCCGATCTGCAGGAAAACCTCCAAGGACTGGAGGTGGTTCAGATGTTCCGGCGAGAGTCCACAAACAGTGCTCGTTTCGCTCAGGTAAACGCCGCCTATCGCGAGGCTGTTAAAGGCACAATCCTTTTTGATAGCGCCATCTCGGCCTTAATCGAATGGGTGGCGCTAAGCGCAGTGGCCGTCGTGCTGGCCCTGGGCGGTTGGATGGTGCTCGGCAGTGCCATGGGCCTTGGCACCCTCACCACCTTCATCCTTTATTCGCAGCGGTTGTTTGATCCCCTGCGCCAGTTGGCTGAGCGCTTCACCCAGATTCAGGGGGGTCTCACAGCTGTTGAACGCATCGGGGAACTACTCGAGCAACCGATCGAGATCGCTGATCTCCCTTCCAGTGAACGCACTTCTGCGGCCATTCAGAGCGGCAGCAAGCGGGCCAGTGCTGGTGAAGTGATTTTTGACAACGTGTCTTTTGCCTATCGAGAAGACGATCCGATCCTTACGGATCTTTCCTTCCGCATTGCTCCCGGTGAACACGTGGCCCTGGTGGGCCCTACAGGTTCAGGCAAAACCACCGTTATCCGGCTGTTGTGCCGGCTATACGAGCCCCAGCGCGGCCGGATCCTGCTCGATGGCATAGACATCCGCCAGCTGCCGATTACCACCCTGCGCCAGAGGCTTGGGGTGGTCCTGCAGGACACCTTCCTTTTCAGCGGCAATGTGGCCGACAACCTGCGACTCGACTCACCGATCAGCAGTGAAGCTCTGTTTCAAATCTGCTCTGAGCTGGGTCTTGAGCCCCTGCTGAGCCGCCTGCCAGATGGCCTTGCCACGGAGCTGCGTGAGCGCGGGGGCAACCTCTCCTCCGGCGAGCGCCAGCTTCTGTCGGTGGCCAGGGTGGCGATCCGTGATCCCTCGGTGTTGGTGATGGATGAGGCCACGGCCTTTATGGATCCCTCAACTGAGGCAACCCTGCAGCGCGATCTCGCGCGCCTGCTGCAGCAGCGCACCGCAATCGTGATTGCCCACCGCCTTGCCACGGTGGAAGCAGCAAGTCGCATTCTGGTGCTGCTCAAGGGGCGCCTGATAGAGCAGGGCACCCACCTTGAGCTGCGAAAATTGGGTGGTATCTATGCCCAGTTAGCCGACTTGCAGGAGCGGGGTCTGGCGTCGCTATGAATTAATTGCAAGATCTAGCAATTGGCTGAGCCAGGGTCGAATCTGCGCAGCCAGTTGGAATGGCTTTTGGCCCCTAGGCAGCTGACAGACCTAGCTCGATTCCATAAACGGTGCTGCTCCCGCTAGCCATCGATCGCAGCTGGAACGACCATCGGGCAGGATCATTCCATTGCATTGCATCAGCCCCTGTGGCTTCGGCCGAGCTCCTCACCAGCTTCTACGGGGACCAGCATCGGCTCTGCCCCACGCCCAATTCCCAGCTCAGCCTGGTGCTCAGCCGTGAGCGGGAAATCGACTTGTTCGAGCTTGAGCAGCTCTGCGATGCCGTGGGCTGGAGCCGTCGTCCCATGCGCCGAGTGCGTAAAGCCCTTCAAAACAGCCTGCTGCGGGTGGGCCTGTGGCGCCACGACCCCAGGGTGCCGAAGTTGGTGGGCTTCGCCCGCTGCACGGGCGATGGAGTCGTCGAGGCCACCGTATGGGACGTGGCAGTTCATCCCCTGTATCAAGGCGCCGGTCTCGGCAAGTTGTTGATGGTTTATGTCCTCGATCAGCTGCGATCTATGGAGGTTGACCGGGTCAGCCTGTTTGCCGACCCAGAGGTGGTGGCCTTTTATGAAGCCCAGGGCTGGGAGCTTGAGCCGCTGCAGCGCCGTTGCGCTTTCTGGTATTCGCCCTAATTCCAGCTCTTATCAACCCCTGCGTAGTAGCTGCTAGCAAGCTCCTCGGCGCTGCCGCCCCTACGCCAGGCCCGCCGCAGCCGGGCGTTGCTAAGTGCCGTCTGCCACACGCCTAGCTGCTGCCAGCGGCGACCGTCAACCCTCAGCTGGGCACCTAGAGGTCGTAGCTGGCAGTGGCGCCGCAGCCGTACCGCTAGCTCCAGGTCTTCCATTAGGGGTAAGGGCCGCATGCCGCCTGCCCGCTGCAGCAGCGAACGGGGCAGCAGCAGGCCCTGGTCGCCGTAGGGCAGCTGCCGCCAGCGGCTGCGCAGTGCTACTCCTTTCTCCACTATCCGCAGGCCTGCTCCAAACCCGGCGATGGCCAGGTCGAAATACCAGGCTGCATCGATTTGCTTCGGGCCAGCCCGGTTGATGGCTCCTGACACGGACTGCTGCCAGCGCTCTGGCAGGCGGGCATCGGCATGCAGCAGCAGTAGCCAGTAGCCGCTGCTGTTTTCAACTCCAAGACCAAACTGCCTCCCCCGGCCGGGGGGGCTGGCCAGCACCAGGGCACCGGCCAGGGCCGCCACCCTTGCAGTGGCATCAGTGCTGCTTCCATCCACCACCACGATCTCCTTCAGCAACTCCCACCCCGCTGTCAGATCGGCTAACAACAGCGGTAACCGTGGAGCCTCATTGCGGGCCGCAATCACGACGGAGATCGCCGGGGTGATCAGCGCCATGGCTGCAGGTCTATGGCCAAGTCGAGATCGCCGCGGCGACTGAGCAGTTCTGGCTCCAGGCCACGCCGCGCCATTGCAGCCAGGGTTTGCTCAAGCACCAGAGCACTTCCCCAGTCGATGCCGGCGAGCAGCTCCGGCTCGGGACGCCTCAAACCAATCAGCCAGTAGCCGCCATCGAGGGCTGGGCCTAAAACCACATGGCGGCGCTCAAGGGCCGTAAAGGCCGCTGAAAGGTCGCTGGCTTCCAGCTGGGGCAGGTCGCTGCCGATCAGCACTATCTGGCTTGCCCCTTTCCTGGCGGCGCGGTGAATTTGACGCTGCATGCGCAATCCCAGAGTTCCTCGCCCCTGCAGCATGGTTCTATCCACCCCGAGCAATTGGCCCCAGCGCCTGGCGGCGCGGCTAGCCAATCCTTCAATGGCAAGCACCAGTTCAAGGTCGTGATCCTGGCGGGCATTTCTAGCTGTCGCCAGGGTGTGTTCTGTTAGCCGAGCCTGGATTTGGGCAGCTCTGGCTGCGCCAAGCTCTTGGGCCAAGCGTCGCTTGCAACGTGCCGGAGCCGGCCAACGAGCCATCACTATCAGCTGGCGGCTGCATGTAGCTCTCACCCCTGGCGTGGCAGTTCTGCTGGCTTGAGCTGCAAGGTCAGCCGCCTGTCTTCACGGCGTATGGATACGGCCAGGGGCTGACCCACCCGTCCCTGGTCCACTGCCAGTTGCACCTCGGATGGGTTCTTCACGGGTTTGTTGCCCACCTTGTCTATCAAGTCGCAGGGCTTGAGGCCACCCTCGGCGGCTGGGCTGCGGGGCATCACCTCCACTACCACTACCCCATTCACTTCGGGGAGCCGGCATTCATCGGTGCTGGCGTTAATCTCTCTAGCCAACTGGGGAGTGAGAGCCTGCAGTCGTACGCCGATGTAGGGGTGGCTAGCGGAGCCTTTCTCGAGGATCTGGGCTGCGATCTGGCGAGCAACGTTGATCGGGACTGCAAAGCTCAGCCCAGCGCCTGGGGCCTTACGAATGGCTGTATTGATGCCGATCACCTGACCTCGGTCATTGATTAGGGGGCCGCCACTATTGCCGGGATTTACGGCGGCATCGGTCTGGATGTAAGGCACTCGCTGGCCCTCACCCAACGCATTGGTGCGTTGGATGGCGCTGATGATCCCGGCGGTCACCGTGTTGTCGAGTCCGAGGGGATTGCCAATGGCGATGGCCCATTCGCCCGGGCGCACTTTGGCAGAATCGCCCAGAGGAGCTACCGGCAGCTTGGAGGCCACCACCTTCACCACAGCTACGTCTGTGAGCAGGTCGCTGCCGAGCACCTTGCCGGTGAAGCTGCGGCCATCTGGCAGGGTCACGGTTACTTCACTGGCTCCCTCCACCACGTGGGCATTGGTGAGCAACACTCCGTCAGACCTGGTAATAAAACCCGAGCCCTGGCCCTGCCGTCGCTGAATCGTTGGCCCGCGGCCAAACAGCCCTCCTAGGGGATTCACCATCCGCTTGACGGTGTCTATGCGCACTACGGATGGCCCAACCTTGGCCACTGCATCCACAATGAAAGTGTTGCCCTGCAGCAATAGCGGCGCGGGAGCCGCATCACTGATCGCTGTCGGGGTGCTCTGGCGGCCAGGTAGCCCTTGGCCGCAGCCCACAAGCAGCAGCGCCGCAGGGGCGATCAGCGCAGCTCGAAAGCTGGGGTAGAGGCGGAGCATGGGGAGAAAACTGGACCAGGTATTAATCCGTTTCATTAAAGACGGCCCTGCCGCGGGACCATGCGTAGATTCGAATGCTTCGTGAATGCTTGGTTTGGTGCAGCAGACAGAAGAGCTGTGGCACCAGGTTCAGAAAGCCCTGCAGGCCAACCTGAGCAAACCCACCTTTGAGACTTGGATTCGACCGGCCCGCTGTCAGGGATTTGATGCCGGCAAGCTGCAGCTGGAGGCCCCCAACAGCTTTGCTTGTGGCTGGCTCCGCAAGAACTATCTCGGCACGATCGCGGCTGTTGCCAGTGAGATCGCCGGTCGGCCGGTTCAGGTTCAGGTTTCCGCAGCCAGCGCTGATGAAGTCATTGCCTTCCCCGCAAGTAGTGCGGAATCAGCGGTTGTCCCCGTTGCGTTAGCTATTCGTGATGCCAAGCCGCGGGCCACTGGCGAAACACCCCGCAAAGTGGCGCCTGGCCTGAACCCCCGCTACGTGTTCAACCGCTTCGTGGTGGGGCCCAACAGCCGCATGGCCCACGCTGCTGCTCTGGCCGTAGCTGAGGCGCCTGGTAGGGAATTCAACCCCCTGTTTCTATGCGGTGGCGTAGGGCTTGGCAAAACTCACTTAATGCAGGCGATCGGCCATTACCGGCTGGAAATCAACCCCGACGCGCGGGTGTTCTATGTGAGCACCGAAACCTTCACCAACGACTTGATCCAGGCGATCCGCAAGGACAGCATGCAGGCCTTCCGTGATCGCTACCGCGCCGCCGACCTGATCTTGGTGGACGACATCCAGTTTATTGAGGGGAAGGAGTACACCCAGGAGGAGTTTTTCCATACATTCAACGCCCTGCACGAAGCGGGGCGCCAAATTGTGATTGCCTCCGATCGGCCCCCAAGCCAGATTCCGCGGTTGAAGGAGCGGCTGATCTCCCGCTTCTCGATGGGTCTGATCGCCGACATCCAGGTGCCGGACCTAGAAACTCGCATGGCGATCCTGCATAAAAAGGCCGAACAGGAGCAGATGGTGTTGCCCCGCGACCTGATCCAATTCATCGCCGGCCGCTTCACCTCCAACATCCGTGAGCTAGAGGGGGCTCTCACCCGCGCCGTAGCTTTCGCCTCGATCACTGGCATGCCGATGACCGTGGAATCGGTAGCCCCCATGCTCGATCCCGGTGGTGGTGATGTGGAGGTGAAACCTGGCCAGATAATCGAGAAGGTGGCCGAGGTATTCGGGGTGGGTATCGAAGAGATGCGTAGTGCCAGCCGCAAGCGAGCTGTCAGTCAGGCGCGCCAAGTGGGGATGTATTTGATGCGACAGAGCACCAACTTGAGCCTGCCACGCATTGGCGAAGCTTTTGGTGGTAAAGACCACTCTACGGTTATGTATGCCGTTGAACAGATAGATCGCAAACTCAGTAGCCAACCAGTTCTTGCTCGCCAAGTGCAGCAGGTGCGAGACCTATTGCAGATTGACTCCCGTAAGCGACGTTGAATCTCTGATTAATTCCATTAAATCAGCTGCGGCTCCACGCTAAGACTTTTAGGCGAAGTCCCGGGTGGCTTAATAGTTGCTTACCCCTGCTTCAAATTCATCTAGGTCGCTTATTTGCCAGCGCAATTGCAAAGGGAGCTTAATATCTTAGCTTTGTAATAATTAGGCGCTTCGAGATGATCGGAGAGATGCCAGCGGGAAGAAGAACTCCTAGGAAGATCCAGCTATGGCAGTTAATTTATGGACAAAGAGTGATCTAATTCTCCCCGCTTTTAGCTGAGGGGCTTAGATGGATCTAATCCCTCTACTTCACCGTCAAATACGCGGCTGGCTGTGATATCTTTTGCCTCGATTGTCATCAGGTCGAGTTTGGTTAGGGGGCTGCCGCTTCGGCTGAACAGGCGGTTCGCCTGGCGCATCCTGGCTCTGTCGATGGCGTTACGAATGGAGCGTGCATTGGCGAAGAAGGGCAGTTGCATACGCCGGTGGATGTAGTCGGCGAAAGATGCAGTGGCCTCCTCGCTGAAGCGGTAGTTCTCGGCGGCTAGTACCAGTTGGGCAATAGCAAGTAGTTCTTCAGCGCTGTAGTCAGGAAAATCGATGTGGTTTGCAACCCGTGACGAGAGGCCTGGATTAGACTGATAAAAAACATCCATCCGGTCCTTATATCCCGCAAAAATTACAACTAAATCGTCGCGGTTACTCTCCATAACTTGCAGCATGATTTCAATAGCTTCGGCGCCGTAATCTCTTTCATTTTCGGGTCTGTAGAGGTAGTAGGCTTCATCGATGAACAGCACACCTCCCATTGCTTTCTTGAGCACTTCCCTGGTTTTGGGCGCAGTGTGGCCGATGTATTGGCCCACCAGATCGTCGCGGGTAGCTGTCACCACGTGGCCTTTGCGCACGTAGCCGAGGCCGTGCAAGATTTTGCTCATCCGAGCTGCAACTGTGGTTTTGCCGGTGCCCGGTCGCCCTGTAAATGACATGTGCAGGCTGGGCGGCTTGGTTTCGAGCCCCACCTGTTGCCTGGCCCTATCGACTACAAGCAAAGCCGCGATTTCTCGAATTCGCGCCTTCACCGGCCGTAGACCTATCAGCTCCAGATCAAGTTGGTCAAGCATCGCCTGAATGCCCGCTCCTTCGTAGGCAGCCTTTAGATCGATCACGGTGTCGTTACCGAGAACGGCGCCTTCGCTGGAATCGGGTGCTGGGATTGTCAACAGACCAGAGCATCAATCGCTGCAGTGAATGCCCAGTCCGCAGCTTCGATTGGGGCGTCTTCACTCTCGGCGCGCAGAGTCATGTTCACATAGGTGCGCCCGAAGCTGATGTCAGGGAAGCGTTGCTCGGTCTCGCATAGGGCATTGAGCCGCTCCAGAAAGTCTCGGGTTGTTGCGTAGTCGTTAAATTCAACTCGTCTCTCCAGTCTTTCGGCCTGCTCGGGTTTGGGTCGCGGGGTCCAGGGTTGGTCCATTACTTGAAGCTAAGACAGGGCATTTTTGGCATGTCAGTTAAGGCTTCTCACTTAGGCAGTCGGTGCGGGCGGTGGCCAAGCGGGAGGCCCAAGCGGCTGCATAGGCCCGGTTTGCTGCCTGGGCTGCTGGTTCGCTGCTGTTGAGCGGCTGAGGGAAGGTGCCGCGTATCGCCGCATTGGTGACACAAAACATTGACTTCTGGAAGCTCATGCAGATTTTCACCCGCACATCTCCCTCCCCCCGAGTGTGTTCTCGATACCACTGGTGCAGCCGCTCTGGCAGATGCCGGAACATATCTTGCATCAGCAGGCTTGGTGGAATGCCCGCGCCCATGCTCGGTAGAGGGTCGGCAAATAGGGCGCCGTAGGTGAACTGCGCCTGGTCTGGTGAAATCTGCTGGGCCTGGGCGTTGAAGCTCACCGTGCCCAGGAACGGCATGCCCCGAAGAAAGACCGCCTCCACGTAGGGCACTGCCACATCCACCAGGAAAGTGAGACCGGCCTCAGGTGGCAGCACCCAGAAGTGTTCGCCGTCAACCTCCACTCCGTAGGTAATCGGGTTGGCAGCCGCAGCGACAAGCCCGTCCTTGAGGAATTCGACTACAGCATCGATAGACCTAACCCTGCCATCCGCTTCAGCCTCAGCTAGATCTATGAACAGATCGCTCATCACCCGCCAAAACTGACCGAGAGCGTGGGTAGTTGCTGCGGTACGAATCAACTCCGGCAGGAAGCCCCTGAACAGGGGGTTGAGCAGGGCCAGCAGGGGATCAAGCCGAGTCTTGCGGCGAATGATCGTTTCGCAGTTTGCCGCAAACGCATTGGAATCCAAATAAACATCAAGTCCACCGGTCCCGTGCCACAGCATGGCCTTCATGCAGTATTCGGCATATTCGAAGTTGATCCGGTCGTGGATCAGATGGCGCCAGATCTTGGCTAATTTTTTGTCACCGTCGAGGTATTTGAACAGAGGGAAGGGCAGTAGGAATTGCTGCTCGGCTTGGAAGATCAGGTTGATGCTGTAGGCATCCAGCACCTCTCCGTAGCTCTTGAGTACATCCACCACCTCGATCAAGTGGTCTGGGGTTTCGCTGAGCAGGGTCTCGCCGCTGAGTAGCTGCTGTTCGAGTTCGGCAGCAGCAGGTAGGCCTCCTGCATGAACCAGATCAGCAGAGATGATTGGCATTAGCCCAGCCCCCATGGATGTAGGGCTGCTAATTGCATCGCCGCTACTAGAGCTGGCAGTTGGGACATGGAGGTTGAAGCGGCCTCACTCAACTTGCCGAGGCCTGAGGGCAGGAGCCCAATTGCGACAACAGCAAAGGCCAGGCCCATGGCCGGAATGGTTTCGCGGGGTGCCACCGCGGCCAGGCGGACATCGAGTCGACCATCGGCTACTGCATCGGTGGCAGGCGTTACAGCCAGGCGTCCGAAGAAGGCGCGATTAACTAGCAATAGGAAATAAACCGCCGTGAGGCCCGAACCAACCATTGAAAGCAAGGTCGCCAGTGGGAAGGCGGTGATGCTGCCGCGAAACACCATGAACTCTGAAATGAAGCCGGCCATCCCCGGCATGCCGGCACTGGCCATCACCCCCAAAATCATCAGTGTGCCGGTGAAAGGCAGGCCCCGTTCCGGATTGAGCAGACCATGCAGCACTGATAGATCCCTGGTGCCAGTCTTGCGATACACAATGCCTACAAGCAAGAACAGCAGGGCTGAAATTAAGCCGTGGCTAACCATTTGGAATATCGCCCCGAGCAGGGCCACTGGTGTGGCCGCGGCAGCGGCTAGCAAGATGTAGCCCATGTGACCCACAGAGCTGTAGGCCACCATCCGCTTCATGTCCTGCTGGGCGATCGCAGCCAGGGAACCAAACAGCACAGAAACAGCCGCCCAGATTGCCAATCCCGGTGCCAATAGCGACCAGGCTTCCGGGAAAAGACCCATGCAGAAACGCAGTAGGCCATAGGTACCTAGCTTAAGCAGCACCCCTGCCAACAGCACCGAAACTGGCGTTGAGGCCTGGGTGTGGGCATCGGGCAGCCAGTTGTGAAAAGGGAATAGCGGCACCTTGATGCCGAAACCCACTAGCAGTGCTCCAAGCAGCACCAGCTGGCCTCCCATTGCCAGCCTGTCACTAGTGACCGGGGTGAGGCTGAAATCCACACTGCCGGTTAGTAGGGCTAGGCCTAGGAAGGCGCCCAGGATCAGCATCCCCGACACCGCTGTAAAAATCAAAAACTTTGTGGCCGCGTATGCCCTGTTGGCTCCACCCCAGATGCTGATCAGAAACCAGAGTGGAATCAGCTCCAGCTCATAGAAAAGGAAAAACAGGAGCAGGTTTTCGGCTAAGAAAGCACCATTGACGGCTCCGCTGATAACCAGCAAAAGGGCGAAGTAGATGCGAGGCCGCTGGCTGATATCACGGGTGCAGATCGCTGAAACCAAGGTGAGGGCTGCATTAATCAGCACCAGCGGCATCGAGAGGCCATCGACTCCAAGCCGGTAATCGAGGCCGATGTTGCTGACCCAAACGAATGACTCCTGCAGCTGCATGCCGCTTAGGTCAGTGTCGAAACGACCCAGCACCAGCAAACTCCAGATCAACTGCAGGCCCAAAACCACCAGGGCCACGGTGCGCATGCGTCCGGGTGAGGGGTCGCCGGGCCATAGGGCCAGAACCAGGGCTCCTATCAGAGGGATCAGTAGTAGCAGGCTCAGCATCAGGCGCTCCTCATCCGTGCAGCCACTGCAGCGAGGCGAGCAGCAGAACAATTGCCAACAGGACTGTTAAGACATAGGTCTGCAGCTGACCGCTCACCGAGAGCTTCAATCCTTCGGCGCTGGCCAGGGAAAGCCTGCCAATGCCATTTACAAAGCTACTCACCAAGGCCTGATCGATCCAGTTGCTAAATCGCGCTAGGCCGGCCACCGCCGCCACGATCGTCACCCTGTAGATGCGCTCGGTGTAGAAGTCGTAGGCCAAGAGGTCTTGCAACAACCGCAGGGGCCGGAACATCGATCGAGACCAGAACTTGTTTAGGGGCGCTAAGCATCCCGCAGTTACTCCAACCAAGGAACTAGCCACTACAGCAGTGCCTAGGAACAGGGGAAATGCAGCTAAGCCAGGAACCGGATCTATCCGGGTCATCAATGCTGGTAGCAGGGCTACCAGCACAGTCAGGCTCACCATTGGTAATGCCATAAGCCAGTTCACCTCAGGGGCCCGTTTCGTTTTCGGCAGTGGCGCTCCCATAAACACCTGCCTAAACACCCGGGTGAGGTTGAAGGCTGTCAGGGCGTTTGTTATGAGCACCACAACGGCAAAAAATGGTGAAGTGCGGCCTAGGGCGTCCACCAGGAGGCCAAAGCACCAAAAACAGCCAAGGGGCGGCAAGCCCACTAGACCCGCTGCTCCCACTAGGTAGGCGGTAGTGGTAGCAGGCATGCGGGAGCCCAGTCCACCCAGCTCGGTGAGGTCCTGGCAGTTGGTGGTGGCGATCACGCTGCCCACACTCATGAAAAGCAGGGCTTTGGCTAGGCCATGGGCAAACAACAGCAGCAGGGCAATGGCCGGTTGTTGCAAAGCGATTGCAATGAAAACCAGGCCCAGATAGGAGGTAGTGGAATAGGAGAAGGCCCGCTTGATATCCACCTGGGCGATTGCCACCAGAGCACCAGCCAGGGCGCTGATTGTGCCCACCACCAGCAACACATCAACTGCTAGCGGAGAAAAACGCAGCAGCGGCATGACTTTGAGCAGTACAAGCGCTCCAGCGGTCACAACTACGGAGTTGCGCAGAATCGAGGCTGGGTTTGGACCCTCCATGGCCTCGTCGAGCCATAGGTGCATGGGGAACTGGGCGCATTTGCCCATGGGGCCGGCGATCAGACCCAGACCGAGAAGGGTGCCCGCAAGAGGTGTCAGTGAACCATTGGCATGGGCTTCAGCCGCCCAAACGTAAAGGTCATCAAATTCCATAGAGCCGGCCCAAGCTGAGAGCGCGACTACGCCCATTAGCAGCAGTACATCGCCAACCCGCTTGGTCAGAAAAGCATCCCTAGCAGCAGTCACGACCAGAGGTTGGGCGTACCAGAACCCCACCAGCAGATAAGTGGAAAGAGTGAGCATTTCCAGCAGGAAATAGCTCATGAACAGATTGCTGCTGAGTACAACTCCAGCAAGGGCGCCTTCAAAGAAGCCCACCAGGGCATAGAACCTGGCCAGGGCCCACTCCTTATCCAGGTAGCCCAGAGCAAACACCTGGCCCACCAGGCTTAGTCCGGTCACCAGCTCCAGGGCGGCCAGATTGGTCAAGGAAAGGTCGAAGCCAATGCGCAGGTCGAGATCGGCAGCCTGAAACCAGGGCAGTTCGATGTGCTGGGGACCCAGCAGCCATACCTGTTGCAGGATCAAGCTGCCATGCAGCACCGCCAGCAGGGTGACGATCAGGTTGAGGTAGGCCGCAGGGCGAGGTCCGTGACGTTTTATCCATCCGGCAGCCCACGGCAGGGACAAGACCATGCCACTGAACCCATAGAGCGGGATCAACCAGGCCAGCTGGATCGAAAGTGGCAGAGATGGGGCGAACAAGGGGGGATGGATGGGCGTTGGTCGACTCAGAGTCAGAAGGTGGCCCGTTCCCTTGAGGGGTTGGGGCTGGAGCCAAGGCTGCGTAGCCAGGCCCCCAAATCCTCGCCGTGGTGCTGTTCGTCGTTCCAGAGACTCTTGAACAGCGCTTCGTTATCGCCATCGCCTATCAAAACGCAAAAGCGAACTGCCTCGGCGTAGTGATGGATCAAGTCATTTTTAAGTGCGATATCGAGGCGAAGCAATCCCACCAGATCGGCGGCATGGGAGACGGGTCTTAGCTGGGATGCGGCAGGAGCCATTCCTAGGGCAAGCATGCGCTGCACGAGGCGTTCGGCGTGCTGCATTTCCTCCATAGTTTCGCGTCGAAACAGGGCAGCCGAATCACTATCTCCCCAGAGCTCCACTAGGGAGGCCTGGGTCATATATTGCTGGACTGCAGAAAACTCAAGGCTCAGGGCGCGGCCTAAGTAACCAAGGACGCGCTGATGAACGGCGCCCATGACCATCAGAGCCGACGGGTAGCAGCAGTTGCGATAAGGGCAGGCTCAACTTCGGTGTGGGGACGGGCAATGATGTGGGCAGCAACCAGCCCGTCACCAACCCGCTCACAGGCATCAGCGCCGGCACGCACTGCTGCATTAACTGCACCGGTTTCACCGCGCACCATCACAGTGACGTAGCCACCGCCTACGAACTCGCGGGCGATCAGGGTTACTTCAGCGGCCTTGGTCATGGCGTCTGCGGCTTCAATCGCCGGCACCAGGCCACGGGTTTCGATCATGCCGAGGGCGATGCCCTGAATGGAAGGAGCCATGGCGTTACTGCGCGAAGGAATGGTTGGGGGCTTGGTGCCGGCGCCCTTGCCGGCACTGGTACGGGCGCCGGTTGAGCTGGCACTAGAGCGGCGAGTTGTGCTTGAAGCACGTCCCGCTGTCGAGGCTGCTGGCTTGGCTACTACGGCTTTCGCCGCCGCCGGCAGGGCCTTGGGAGCCGCTGCAGGTGGTGTAGAGCTGGCCGCCGCCCCTGCAGCCACAGGGTTGGAGCTGGCCGCCGCCGGGGTGGGGGATTTGGCAGCAGCAGCTCCGCTTGGAGTGGATTTAGGGGTGGGGATGGCCATGGCTCAGAAGTATGGGGGCTGGAGTGACAACAGGTAGCTAAGGCAGCGAGCTGCCCTAGCTACCTAGCCGTCGGGCTCCCAGAAATCGATGATTCCGCCAATTGTCAGATCGGTTTGCACTTCGGGATTGCTGCATGCGAAACGGGCCGCCGTGCCACTTGCGGTGAATACCCAGTTGCCTGGGGATGCACCGACAGGGTCGACAGCAACGCTCAACTTGCCCTTGGGAGTGCGAAGTACACGCAGGTTGGTGTGATCTAGGCCAGCAACCCGCTGACTGCAAACCAAGGAGCCTGTCACCTGCATGATTTCCATTAGTTGGTCCCTCCTGAAGAAGCTTGCGCCTTGCCAGCATCTGGGTCCCAGTGGTCAATTATACCAACAATCGTTAGATCGCTCGGATAAGACTTACTACCTGCTGCCTCTCGTGCAGCAGAGCTACCAACGCAGATCACCCAGTCTCCAGGTATACACCCAACAGCATCAACTGCCACTTTCTGAGTACTTCCATCCAGCACAACCTGCAGGTGCTTGTGCTCAAAACCTGGAATGCGATTGGTCGATACCAGTGGTTTTAATACCTTGCAGATCAACATGTCAGTGCCCTCCTCCGCTCGCGAACGTGATGGTTGAACCTACCGCTTCGGCTGGGATGTGGCGGTCTTGGTCCCGTACGGTGAGCAGAGCATGCAAAAGGCCCTGTTCAAATAGCTCGGGGTAGCGATTTTCCATGGCGGCTTGCACTCGCTGGCAATTGCGTATGGCTCGCTCCCTAGCCCCGGGCACTTGGCCGTTGTAGTCAAAGCGAACCACCACAGGAACAGGCAACCCTCGAGAAACGTTTAGGCCATTGAAAATCTTGATGCCTACATCAAGATCAGGTGCGCCCTCCTCCACCGTGTCCATATAGGCGAAGTAGGTGAGGTTCCGTAGGTGAATCTCTTTAAACCCTATGCCAACTCCGATAAAGCGCTCGGCATGACCAGCATCGCCGTAGCTGCCTCGGTGGTACTGGCGCACATAGTCGATTTGGGCGATGTTGTTTTCGATCAAGCGGGCTATCAGCTTCACCATGCCGGGGTCGGGACTGCTGGCCGCTGCTTGCTCCACCAGCGATTGAATCCGGGTCCTGCCCTCAGCCGCGTTGAGATGGCGGGTCGCCTCATAGGCAGCTTTGGCATCCAGCCAGCTTTCCAGATTGGTGCTTCCATCAATGCCTGGCACATGCACACGAATCGTGTCGGTGTCGGTGTCGATTCCTAGTAGCAACAGGTCTACTGAGGCACCACAGCAAAAGCTATTTTCGACGGCCTGCTGGAAATCCTTAAGCCGAGCCAGACCACAGGTGGCAGCTAAAGCGTCATCGCTGCCGTGGGCTGCACAGCCCTCATGCAGCGGATCTTTTGAGCTGAAGTGGTAAAGGACTACCTTCAAATAACGGGTGTCGTCGTGTGCGGAATTGGGCTGACCTTCGCGATAGCGGCGATGTTCAGTTTTGACCCAGCGGTTGACCGTGTTTTCGATGTCAAATAGGGCACCGGCGTGAGATCTACGCCGTACTGAACTGAATGGAATTCTCAGGGCGTAGGCCATGGCATGGGCCAGTCGCCCATCGGAGCAGGGGGTTGCGTCGAGGAGGTGGAATCCACAGGCCAGTAAAAACTGATTGAAGGTTTCGGCAGCGGGACTGCCAGGCTTGCCACCGAGGGGGTCGTGTTGAAAAAAGGCGTCGCTGGTTTGTTCGTAGGTTTCGAATACACACCAGGCAAAAAGGGTCCGCATATCCAGTTGGCTGACCCAAGCCTTCTCGAGAATTGGCAAGGGCAATTCAAAGCCCAGCTCAGCCCTAGCCAGCCGCTGGGCCTGCTCGATGAAATCAGCCTCATGCTGAAGGGCTGAAAGGCGCTTGAGCAGGGGAACAATCCGATCAAAGGCCCCTTTGACCTGGTCTTCATAAGCCCTCAAAACCCCATTGACTTTGCCATCACTCAGAGGGTGAAGGCCAGAAGTAACCATCTCGCTTGCGGCATACACACCTGGACGACGACGGGGCGCCGTCGGACCCAATGGGCGGTAGGCAGTGGCGAGTGGGCGACGGGGCATCAGGAAATCAACCGCGGGCCCCACCGGAAACCGTGATCAATGAGCCGGCAGTGGTGCTACCGCTAGAACCAGTGACACGGCAGATCGGCTCAGCACGCTCCTCGTTCCGCTTCGGCTGAAGGGTGGGCATCGAGGCCTTCGATCCTGGTCTGGTGGGGTTGCGGCGCCTGGCCGAAACACCTTCGGTACCGGTGACGCGATCACCTCGATCCCAGTCATCACCAGTGATCTTCAAGCCAGCAGAGATTCCTTCTCCGGTCACTCTGGAGGTGGGACGGACATCTTCGTCAACACTCACAGGAACCTCAATTGGCCCCCGGGCGATTTGGCTGCTGCCACGACGGTCGAAGCGAAATTGCTCGGTGCCGGTGACTATGTCACCGGCCAGGTCAAAAGGGCCGGTAATCCTGCTGCCCTGCTCGTAGCTGGTGCCGGTTACGGCGCCAGCTGGTTCACGGCCCACCTGGGCTGAGCGAGCCGGTGATTGGATACTGAATTGCTGCCAGGGCTGGCTACCCGCAAGGGCTTGGGGAAAATCAGCGTCCTGGGCTGCTGCTGCGCCGCAGACCTTGGCGAGTTGATCGCCACCTATATAAGGAGTGCCGGTAACGGCTTCACAGGCCCCTCGGCCCGCACCGGTGAGGACACCGCCAATGCCTGGCTGTATGCCACTCATCCGATTAGAACCCCGCACTGGGGTGCGTTGACGAATTTCGGCGACGGACTTGCCGTTGCAGAAATCGCCTGCCTGCTCAAGGCCGGCGTAGGGCGTGCCGGTTACGACCTTGCAGGTACCCGGCTCGTCACCGGTGACATTGGAGGAGCGGCCAGTGCGGGTGCCGCTGACTATCTGGGCACGATTGGTGACGCTGAAGCCCACCTTGGCGGCCTCCGGCGCAGGCTTGCTGCCGCAGAAATCGGCGTATTGCTGGCTGCCAACGTATTCATCACCAGTTACTAGGCGGCAGCTGCCAGGTTCATCACCAGTGACATGCTCACTGCGCCCCACATGGGTACCGGTGATGCCCGTGCCCCGAAGTGTGTGCAGACTTGCGACTTTGGTAGGAGCTCGTCCGGTCACCTGGCTTTGATCGGCCACGTATTGGGAGCCGGTGAGTTGCTTGCCAGAACCTGCTTCATCGCCTGTGACATTGCTAGAGCGACCGACCATCACACCGGAAACAGCCTGGGCTCCCAGGGTCTGGCTGCGCCCGACCTTGCGAGGGCTTGGGCTTGGATTGGAGGTTCCGCAGAAGGTGGCTGACTGATTTGCGGAGACGTATTCGGTTCCAGTGACGTTTTTGCAGGTACCGGGCTCATCACCTGTCACCTTTTCAGAGCGACCCACCTCATTACCAGTGACCCGATTGCCATGGGTAGTGGCGCTGACGCGCACCTTGGCCGGTTGGCTTTCCAAAGGAGCGCTTTGGCAGAAGGTCTGGAACACCTCGGCGCCGAGATATTCGGTGCCAGTGATGGCGCGACAGGTAGCGGATTCGTTTCCGGTGGTTTTCACAGAGCGATTTGCCTGAGTTCCAGTGACCACCTGGCCAGAGCTAGTTTCGCTAACACCAACTTTCCAGTGAGCTTCAGCCGCTACTGCCTGTTTGGCCCCGTGGCGGTTGGGGCCGGAGGGGCGGGTGCCGACGCCCCGGCTGGAGCCTGCGCTGCCAACCTTTGCCCGCAGATCCCGCACCTTCTGGGAAAGTTCGCGGGCACTCATTTCTGGGTTGCCAAGTCGGGATATGGAAGCAGCTGTAGTGCTCTTAGGTGTGTTGGCAGATTTGCCATGCTTTGAAAGAGCCTCTCTCCGCGCCAGCACTAGTGCACGGCTTGGATCGAGTTGGGAGAGGCGCTTGGCGGTAGTTCGGCGATCGCCGCGATGACCACTTGTATGGCTCGAGCGGTTAGTGAGGCTCGTTAGCGCTGGTGCAGGAACAGTTTGTCCCTCGCTTGATGGGGCTTCCGCTACCGGTAATTGAATTTTTGGTGCGGTTTTGGCCAGGTCCGTCCGAGTGCGGTCACTGGAGGTATCGGCACGTTTACCGCCTTTGGAAAGCGCTTCACGTCGGGCAAGCACCAAATCTCTGCTGGGATTTGCGATCGGACGGGCCTGAGTAGTACGGCTAGAGCCGGTGGGCGCTGTAAGGGTGTGGTTTGAGGCAGCGACTGGGGCTGCCTTGGCAACAGCCTCTGGGGGTTTAGATGCTGCCGCTGTACGTCTGGGGCGAGCGTCTTCAACCGAGCGCACACGGCTCGGGCCGGATGTGAACCGGCTGGCGGCTTGTTTGCCACCATTGGTGAGGGCCTTACGGCGCTCGAGAGCTGCTTCCCGGCTGGATGTGCTGGCCATGTCCGCCCGTCGTATGGAATATCTGAAAAGGTGCTGACTAGTTCGTTGTTGGAACTAGCCCGCTGAGAAGAGGATTGGGGCTCAGGCCAATGGCTCAAGCCCCGGAAGCGCTGGGGTCAGCGTCCTTCGAAAACCACGAAGCAGGAACCCTGGCTTTGGGTATAGGCGTCGTAGCCCACCAAGCGAACGTGGTGGTCTGGGTAGGCGCGGTGACAAGACTCAAGCTCGTTCACGATTACACCCAAGTCCTTCTCGCCGAAGAAGGGCAGCTTCCAATAGGACCAGTAGGTCGCCATGGAATTGCTGGGATGAACATGCTCAACGAGCGGGCTCCAACCCTGGGCAATAATGTAAGCAATTTGGTCGTAGATCTCGTCCTGGGTAAACGGCGGTAGAAAGCCGAAAGTCTCCAGGGTGGCGACTGTTTGATAGTCACCCACGGTGCTCTTAAAAGGCATGGGGATCATTATGTGGATGGAATTTTGAACCTTGCTTGAAAGGTTCTTGATCTAGTTCGTAGAGACTCTTATAATCTCTAAATCTGAATATTCTTCATTCTGGGAAGATTAGGGCAAGTTGCCTTGCCCTTCACCGTCTCAGATTGACAAATTCAGTTGACGTCGAGCTTGTCTACGGTGTCGAACTCGAACTTGATTTCCTTCCAGGTCTCCAGGGCGATGGCCAGCTCAGGGCTGTGCTTCGCTGCTTCCAGAAGGATGTCTTTGCCTTCACGCTCGATTTCACGACCGGAGTTGCGGGCTTTGACGCATGCCTCGAGGGCAACGCGGTTAGCAGCAGCACCAGCAGCAGAACCCCAGGGGTGACCGTGGGTACCACCACCAAATTGCAGCACCGAGTCGTCGCCAAAAATGGCAACCAGCGCGGGCATGTGCCAGCAGTGGATACCGCCGGATGCCACGGCGAATACCCCGCCCATGGAACCCCAATCTTGGTCGAAGAAGTTACCGCGGCTGCGATCTTCGGGGACGAAGGATTCGCGCAACTGGTCTATGAAGCCGAGGGTTGCCTGACGGTCACCCTCCAGCTTGCCGACCACCGTGCCGGTGTGCAGCTGGTCACCACCGGAGAGACGTAGGCACTTGGCCAGTACTCGGAAGTGGATGCCGTGCTTGGGATGGCGGTCAATTACAGCGTGCATAGCACGGTGAATGTGCAGCAGCATGCCGTTTTTACGACACCATTTTGCTAAACCGGTGTTAGCGGTGAAGCCACCAGTGATGTAGTCATGCATGATGATGGGCTGGCCTAGTTCTTTAGCGAACTCGGCGCGCTCATACATCTCTTCAGGAGTTGCAGCGGTGCAATTCAGGTAGTGACCCTTCTTCTCGCCTGTTTCCTGTTGAGCCAGGTTGGTAGCTTCAGCTACGAACTCGAAACGATTCTGCCAGCGTTGGAAAGGCTGGGAGTTGATGTTTTCGTCGTCCTTTGTGAAGTCAAGACCGCCTCTTAGGCACTCATAGACAACCCGGCCATAGTTCTTACCGCTCAAGCCGAGTTTTGGCTTGATGGTGCAACCAAGCAGAGGACGTCCGTACTTGTTCATACGGTCGCGCTCAACGACGATGCCGTTCGGTGGACCCATGCAGGTCTTGATAAACGCCATCGGGAAGCGGATATCTTCCAGACGCAGGTTGCGCAGGGCCTTGAAGCCGAACACGTTGCCTACCAAGGAGGTCAGCACGTTGGTGATGGATCCTTCCTCGAAAAGGTCGAGGGGATAGGCGATGAAGGCATAGAAGGCTTCCTTGTCGCCAGGAACGTCTTCGATGCGGTAGCAGCGGCCTTTGTAAAAGTCGAGATCCGTGAGGAGCTCGGACCACACGGTGGACCAGGTGCCGGTTGAGGATTCAGCGGCCACAGCAGCGGCAACTTCTTCCTTGGGAACACCTTCTTGGCCGGTGCACTTAAAGCACGCCAGTAGGTCGGTGTCTAGGGGAACGTAATCAGGAGTCCAGTAGGTGTCGCGGTACTCCTTTACCCCGGCGTCGTACTTCTTGCTCATGGAGTTTCTCCGATTTGGGCGGGTAAGGGTTTGAGATAGATCAACGCGTCAGGCGCTGAGCAACTCAGTCCTTCTGACCGGCGTAGTTGCCGTTGCCCAATGCAGGCTCCACTTCGCGGTGGGGGCGAGCAATGATGTGTGCGGCCACAAGACCGTCGCCCACGCGCTCGCAGGCATCGGCGCCGGCGCGCACAGCTGCGTTGACGGCGCCGGTTTCACCGCGCACCATCACGGTGACGTAACCGCCGCCGACGAATTCGCGACCAATTAGACGCACTTCGGCGGCCTTGGTCATGGCGTCCGCCGCTTCGATCGCGGGCACTAGCCCACGAGTTTCAATCATGCCGAGGGCGATGCCCATGGATTCAGTTGCCATTACCTGCTAGTGGTTGAGGTGGGATGGAATGTTCGCAAGCAACCATGGTCTGCAGCTAAACCCTCCGTCAAGCCATTTGGCCGGAACCGACCATCACTGTTGCGTGGCCTTTAGATAAGGTAGACTGATCAATACATCACAAAACGTTAGGGAATACTTGCCCATGTAGTGCTGGCAGGGGTTTTCGGCTCCGTGAATCCCGTTTTGATCAAAATTTTCTCGCCCAGCATCTAGAGGGCCTCGGCGTCTGTGACGTACGCCACTCCGCCGTAATAGGTCAAAAGGGGGTGCAGGGCTGCGCGCAATCCATTCAGCAAATCCGCTTCGCAGAACACGATCACATGGGCATTGGCGCCTAGACCGCTGAATTCCATGCCCTCGGACACGGAGCCATGCGGACCCTTGCCGGTGACGTGCCTAACGACGGAATAACCGGGCACACCCGCGGTTTCCATTGCCTGGATCACCGCATCCAACTCCCGCTCGCTGAGGATCAGTTCGAGGCGTTTCATTTTATTTATCCGGCAGCGGGAAGCAGGGCGTTAATCATGGCCATGTAGAGGGGGATGCCAACAATGATGTTGAAGGGAAAGGTGACTCCCAGGGCTGTCGATATATACAAACTGGGATTGGCCTGCGGCACTGTCATCCGCATCGCTGCTGGTACAGCGATGTAGGAGGCGCTAGCGCACAGCACCACAAACAGCAGGGCATTACCAGGTCCGAGGCCCAAGCCTCGGGCGAGCAGGGTGCCTACTAGGGCATTGAAAAGTGGCATCAGCACCGAAAAGCCGATCAGAAAGGCTCCCGCTTGTCGTAAATCTCGAATCCGTTGGGCCGCCACGATCCCCATGTCCAACAGGAAGAAGCTGAGGGCTCCATAGAAAAGTTTGTCGGTGAATGGCAGCATTTTCTCGATGCTGGCCGGGCTGAATGCTGCGACCAATAAGCCAATCGCCAGACTCCCTACCAGCAGAAATACCGAGCTATTTAAAAATGACTCCCGCAGCACCGAGCTCCAGCCCATCTTCGGTCCAGCTGCTTGCTGGCTAGGGGCTGCCAATTTGACCAGCAGCAGGCCCACAATGATGGCCGGCGATTCCATCAGGGCCAGGGCAGCCACCATGAAGCCATCGAAGGGCAGGTTCTGGGTTTCCAGAAAGCTCTCGGCGGTGATGAAGGTCACCGCACTGATCGATCCGTAGGTGGCGGCAATGGCGGCGGCGTTAAAGCCATCCAGCCTGGTTTTAAGCACCAGATAGCTGTAGAGCGGCACAAGTAGCGACATCGCCATGGCGGCGGCGATTGTGGGCAGCACCTGGCCACCTAGGCCGCTGTGCTGCAGCTCCAAGCCACCTTTGAAACCGATGGCGAGCAATAAATAGAGGGAGAAAAGCTTTGGGATTGGGGCTGGAATTTCCAAGTCCGATCCCACCAGTACGGCGGTCACGCCAAGGAAAAAAAACAGCACCGGCGGGCTGACCAGGTTCTGCAGAATCAGGCTTGGGTCCATCGGTTACCCCTGGAACCCAATCAGGCGGGGGCCAAGGCGTCTACCAACCGTAGGTCTGCTGCAGGAAATGACAGCCAGGGATCCGGTCTTGGCAAGCTAGATCCGAAATCGACACCTCATTGGGAGACAATGACTTGCCCCGATTCCTGCTGAATGCCGATCCTGGTCGTCGCCAGTGGCAACCCCCACAAGGTGGCCGAAATCGGCGCGATGCTTGAGCTGGTTGAGCTGGATGTGCTTCCCCAGCCGCCCGGTCTCGAGATTGAGGAAACCGGAGCGACCTATCTCGCTAACGCCCGTCTCAAAGCGGAGGCTGTTGCCCGCCTCACCGGCCACTGGGCCATCGCCGACGACTCAGGCATCGAGGTGGATGCACTGGATGGAGCTCCGGGTATTTTTTCAGCCCGCTACGCCCCCACCGACAACGAGCGGATTCACCGTTTATTGAAAGAACTAGGAGATAGCCTTTATCGGGGAGCCAGCTTCCGCAGCGCCATGACCCTGGCCGATCCATCAGGCACCATCAGGGCGGAGTCTGAGGGGATCTGCCGCGGCCAGATATTGCGCGCTCCCCAGGGTCATGGCCCTGGTTACGACAGCCTTTTTTATGTCCGCGAGGCAGGTTGCTCCTACGCCCAGATGGGCCCTCACCTCAAGGCCAAGCTCGGCAGCCGCGGCAAGGCAGCCCGGGCACTTGCCCCGGAGTTGCTGCGGCTGCTGGAGATCAGAAACTAAGACTCGAATACCTGATCGAGTTCCTGACTCAGGTGGCGTTGTTATTGATGTGACTGATCGCCCGCATCGCGGCGGCGGCGGCCTCCTCCACATCACCCTCTCGCCCCGCCAGGGTTAGACGGCCAAAGGCGCCCACGGCTTTCACGTCCACCACAGTGATGTTGGAAGCCTTTTCTGCCTCATTGGCTGCGATCAACACGTAACCGGCGGGCTCTGTTTCCAGTATGAACATGCTCATGCCAGCTTGAATCATCGATCCGCGCCGGTTCTGCCGGTTGATCAGCACGGCGTGGTCAGGGGTGATCGCCCGGATGATCTCGGTCCAGCTGACCTCGCAACGGCTGCGGAGCTCCACCCGGCTGCCGATGGCCTCGAGCACCACGTCGCCGGAGTGGAGCACGTTGCTCTGGTCGCGGTGGTAGAGCGCTAAGGAGCCGAAGGCCCGCTCCACGATCATCTGGCCAAGCCGCACCGTGCTGGCCTTGAGGGCTATGTCGGTGACCCGGTGCACAGCCATGCCCGGCGATACCTCCAGCCACAAGCAGGCGTCACCGGGAATGGGGAGGAAGCCCTGGCTAACCGTGCCCATGTAGGCAGCTAGCTGGGGCTGCAGCGAATCGAGGAATACGTATGTGCGCAGCTCAATTGACTGCACATGGCTGGATTGGCGTGCCAGCCGGGAGCCCTCGCTGTCGGTGGTAATCACACAACTGGCGCCCGAGCTGTCGTTACCCACCCGGGTGCCAGTGATCTGGGTGCCGCTAATGGAGCTGGAGCCAAGCGCCATCTCCCGACGCCGGCTCAGCGCCAGTTCGTCTCGGGAGGGAAGGCGGGATGGCAAGGGAAAATCCTTCGAACAGCTAGCCCTCACATCGGCTTTGCTGCGGCTGGATCTTAACCCTGAAGCCCCCTGCCCCTTGCCCATTTCGGCTGAGCCGGTACCGTCCGCGCAACGTTCAGGGGACGTCCATGGCCACCCGCCGCACCGCTTCCAGCTCCACTCGCAGCCAGGCTGCCCAGGCCGAACCCATGCCCGCCGGAGACAATGTCAACAGTGCTCCGATGCCTGAATGGATGGCCCAGGCCGCGGCCCAGGGAGTCAAGCCGGAGCAAGCACTGGCTTTCATAGGCATGGGATTGATGCAGAAGATGGCCGGTTCGGCCCACGACCTGCCCTGGCTTTGGTCTGAGGCAGAAGATGGTGGACAGGCCGATCTGGCTGCTTTGCGCCAACGGCTCGAGCTCACCCAGCTGGCCGTTAAGACCGGGGCACCGCTTAGCACTTCCGAGGTGAGTCAGCTGCTTGGGGCGCGCCCCACTAGTGAAACGGTCGAGCGAGGTGGCCTCAAGGCCCGCCGCCTCAGTCGCAACGTCTGGAAATTGAGCCTCGCTGAAGATGCATCCAGCCGCAGCGACGATGCCTTCCGCCGCCGCTTCTAGACCGGCGTCAGCCCCACCAGCTTCATTGATTCCTCCCACAAGGTCTGCGCCGTTCTGGGGTTACTGGCCTTGTCGGAGAGCTCCTGGCTGAATTGCAAGCCCCCTTTGGTTTGGCGGTTGCCCCAGCTCCAGTGCACACCAGAGGCTGAAAATTCTGGATCGGCTACCACCTGGCCAACCCGCTCTCCTGCCAAAGCCTGGCTTACATAACCTCCGGTGATAGTTTTCTGGAACCAAGGGAAAATTGTTTGAAATGCCCGCGGCGTGCTGCGGAAAAGTGGTGAGTCGGCAACGCAGCCTGGGTAGAGCGAGCTGAACACAATTCCAGTGCTTTTATGCAGACGACGATGCAGCTCCTGGGTCGTGATCATGTTGCAGAGCTTGCTGTCTTTGTAGGCCTTGCCAGGTTTGAAGGTCTTGCCGTTGGCCATGGCTATAGGGGCCTGGAATCCTGCCTTGAATCCTGCACAGTCGCCTAGGTCGGCTGGAGCTGGGATCGGGATCTTGCCGCCCAGTTCCTTGGAGTTGGCCGTCACGGTGCCAAGAATCACCACCCGCCGAGAAGGGTGGCTTGAGCGTTGCAGGTCGCCCAGCAGTAGCTGAATCAGTAAAAAGTGCCCCAGGTGATTGGTGGCCATCGATATCTCATATCCCTGTGGCGAGCGCTCGGGCTGCTTGAGCCGCGGTTTGTAAATAGCCGCATTGATCACGAGGGCGTCCAAGGGGCGTCCAAGGGACGCCACCAAAGTTTCAACTCCTACCCGAACACTGTCGAGATCGCCGAGGTCAAAGCGCAGATGACTGAGCTGATCCGTAGGAATCCCAAGGCTGGCTGCGGCAGCAGCGGCTTTAACGGGATCACGATTTGCCGTGACCACATGCCAGCCGCGTTTGGCGAGGGCACTGGCGGCATTGAGGCCCACCCCTGAGGTGGTGCCGGTGATCAAAACCGTTCCGGCTGCTGCTGTTGCGGCCATCAAGTGAATTGAGAAGGGGGGCCCAACCTAGGGGGTGGCTTGCTGCCAAACCACCCGCAGACGATTGGGGGCAATCCACTGGTTTTGCTCTCGGATCAGCCGCTGCTCTCCTTCCACCATGAACAAATGGTCAAAGCGCTCGCGTGCTTTGGAGAGCTTGGTGCGTTCAAGGTCGAGAACCGCAGAGAGCTCACCTTGACGTTCCATCCGCTCTTGATAAGCGGAGGCAAGACGCACCAGGCTGACACCAGCAACAACAACAAGGCCAACCTTGAGAACCAGGCCAATCACGCTGCAGAGCAATTCTTGCCGCTCACTTGAGAGGGTTTGCAGCGCTGCTGCTTCGCCACTCGAAATTATTTGGTGACCAAGCTGAGACGCAGGTTTAGGGGGGAAGGATTGCTTGGACTCTGGACGTAAGACTGGAATTCTCTCTCGCCGCAAGGGCGGATTTTGCTTGGCCTGGTAGGTAAGCGGCATAGGGGCAACGAGGGACAAACCCCTCTGGGGCCTAGGCGTTTTTAGCTGACCAGGCCCTACTTGCCAAGGTCGAGTGATGTTTTTAGGCCTTGTAAAGGCTGAAGCAGAGGCGAACGGCCAGCACGCCCGCATGTGCGGCAACTACCAGGGCAATCAGCACTTCAGCCTGAGTGAGAGTGGAAAACATCTGAGGGCAGCAAGCAACTGGATTCACCCCATTCTTTGCCCTTGGGTGGCTACGGTCCAGGTTGAACCGTCCTGCTGTCACAGCTCTTGATGGCCCCTGTGGAGATTTCCGAGAGCCAGATCCGACAGATGGATCTGGCAGCTCTCCTGCCCTGGTTCAGCCTTAGACCTGAGGCCCTTGTCCAACAGGCAGGTTCCCTGGAGCTTCACTTCAACTGGCCCCGTGCCGAAGACGACCCAAGGGAGCTGTCTGAAATTGCCGAGTTGCGGCTTTGGTCCCTGCGGGCCGATGCCGAAGCTCCCTGGCTGCCCCTACTGCTGGAACGTGGCGGTGGCCAACTCACCCGCCACGTTGCGATGTTGTTGCCCCATCAATTCAGCCGTACTGAGGGCATCCGTTTTGCTCCCGAGTCCCTCGAGCTCTGGATCACCCATAGGCTTTTTAGCCTTGACGCCTGGGCTCGCCTGCATGGCTTAAGTTGCCGCCAGGGTTTAGCACAGATGGCCGCAGTGCTTGGCTACGAGCTAGACGGAGGTTTTTGGATGCCACTTTCAGCCGGGTCCGGTAAGTAGCAGCGCTAAGGCTCTGCGAGCGCTGTCCAGCGCAAGCAACAGAGTTAAAGCCCTCAAAAGCCACGTCAGCTGAGTATCGCTGATCCGATCTAATCGGGCGGCTGACCAGTTGGCAGCAACTGCTGCTGTTGCTCCAAGAGCCAGCCCAATCGGCAGTAGTGCTCGGCCATCCAGCAAAAAGGTTGTTGAGGCGATTGAGGCCGAGGTGAGCACTGCCAGAGTGCTGAAGCGGATTGCTAGGTGAATT
The DNA here is from genome assembly GCA_027620015.1 of Cyanobacteriota bacterium. GTDB lineage: Bacteria > Cyanobacteriota > Cyanobacteriia > PCC-6307 > Cyanobiaceae > Cyanobium_A. The sequence continues at coordinate 8,693 of JAQCGH010000015.1, read as the reverse complement.
GGCACCAGCATCAGTTGCACCATTAGGGGCACCATCACCAGGCCACCGCCAAGCCCGAGCAAGCCGATAGACATGCCTGCCACCATTCCTGTGGCTGCCAATCCCGCCATATTCAGCTTGGGGGTATCGATAGCAGCCTGCGCCGACGAAGAGCGAAAGCTCAAGGACAGACCTCCATACATCAATGCCTGCATTGCGAGCAACATCCAGCCATGCAGCATCGGCCCAACCTGGCTGAACAGGCCTGCACCAATCCCGGCACCAAGCACAATCGCCAAGCCTCCGTGCCAGGGAAGACTGCGGTTGCGCAGGTGGGCCCAGGTGCCACCCAGGGTGGTGGGCACGATCGCCAGGGTGCTTGTGGCCAGGGCTTGGTGCGGATCAAGTCCAGCTAGCAGCAAGAGGGGTGAAAACACCAGCCCCCCGCCGATGCCCAGCACCCCTGACAGCAGCCCCGCTAGGAGGCCGAGGGGCAAATAGAGCAACAGGCTCGACAACATCCAGGCAATCTGGCGCAATGGATCACTCTCCAGCATCCCCCCTACCAGTCGTGCGGTTGCTGCCCAGCAGCTGCCATCAGGGGGCCAGACAGATGGCTATAGACAATCTGCTATTGGAGCAGCGGGCTCCGGCATTTCGGCTCTACTCTTGGCGGCACCCGACCCTATCGCTTGGTTTTCACCAGCGATGCATAGAACCCCATTGGCAGGAGCTGGCAGCAAAGGGAATAATTGATTTGGTGCGACGACCCAGTGGCGGCCGCGCCGTTCTCCACGCTGGAGAGCTCACCTACGCCCTAATTTGGCCCGATCCCAATCTGTCGCGTCTGCAGACGTACGGCCACGCTTGCTCCTGGCTGGTCAGTTGCTTTGCAACACTTGGACTGCCGTTACAGGCAGGCCGCCAGGCAGCCAGCCCGCAACCCAGCAGCTGCTTTGCCACCAGTACGGCTGCTGATCTAGTTCATGCCAGCGGCGTCAAGCGGGTCGGTAGCGCCCAGCTCTGGCGCCGCGACTGCCTGTTGCAACACGGCTCGATCCTTTTGGAGCCACCAGCTGATTTATGGCGGCTTGTGTTTCGATGCCCGCCCCCCCAATTGCCTGCCCTACCAGTAGGCCCCGCTGAGCTGGAGCTGCGTTTAATCGAAGCGGCTAAGGCTGAGCTGCCTGTGGCTGCTGGTGGTAACAAGACCATTCCCCTTATTGGCGAGGAATGGGAACGGATTACAGCGACTGAGGCCAGCTACCTGCTGGAGTTGGCTTGACCCTCCTCGCTTGCCTCACCAGAGGCCACCATGGACCTCACCACCTGGGCTAAGGCCAGACCAAGGGGATAGGTGCCTTGGCGACGAGCGAGCTCAAGCATGGGAGCTGGCAGGCGCAGGCCCAACTTGGCAAGCACCGCCTCTCCAAGCTCGGGGCGTTCGATTGTTCCGCAGGGGAGTCCAGCGGGGCTTAGCACCAGAAGCCTGTTGCGGCCGCAGTCCTCGAGTTGCTGTACCGCTTGCCACAGCGGTGCAGACTCCCGGATTGAGGGGAGGTCCGAAAGGGGCTGGATGTGGTCTCCGATGCTGTCTGTATCCCAACGTTGTACAGGCAATTCTTGAAGCGGCTTGTCGTCGATGAAGCCCTGCCAGCGGCCGCGATCGCACACGAGTAGCCAGTCGCCTTGATCGACCTCACTGGCATTGGAGACACGCATCTGGCTTAGTTCCCGTAATCGACCTGCCGCCTCAAGTACCCGAAATCGCCGTCCAGCTGCATCCCGTACTTTTAGTTCTTTAAGAGCTTGCTGCAGGTTGAGCATTTGGCGCTGATTGCGCGAGGCCCCAAGTCCAAACCAACCGAGCAGCATCAACCAAGCGCCGCTGAATCCACCTCCGCGCAGTAGCAGAACGGTCCCGATGCCAATGGCCAGTAGGGAAAGAAAGCGACCACAGCTGTTGGCTACCTCCACGCCGCGCCGCTGGCTACCGCTTGCCTGCCACACCAGGGCCTTCACAATCAGACCACCATCCAGCGGTAGGCCGGGCAGCAGGTTGAAAAGGCCCAGCACCATGTTGAGGCTGCCGAGTTGAGACACCATTGCGCCCAGCAGTGGAGAGAGATGGGCGGCTGGATGGGTCGCTGCCAGAAGGCCCACACCCAGTATCAGACTTACGGCCGGGCCCGCTGCGGCCACCAGCAGGGCACCGCGGGCGGTGCTGCACTCGCGATCCACGCTAGCTACGCCACCTAGCAGAAATAAGGTGATGCTGCGTACCTCAACCCCTTGGGCCAGGGCCACCAGGGAGTGCCCCAATTCGTGCAGGAGCACCGAAACGAAGAGCAAAATTGCCGTAATCAACCCCAGCATCCAGAGCGCCGGGCCACTCATTTGATCCTTGAGGGTGAGGCTGTATTGCTGTTGGAAGGCTGCGCTGGCGAGCACCAGGATCACAAACCAACTGGGGTGAATCCGTAGGGGGATTCCTCGAATTTTGAAAAGTTGCCAGCCTTCTCCCACTGCCCTCTGTCTTTGTGTCTGCTCCTTGTGCTGGTCTAGCCAGTTGAGGAGCCGCGGGATGATGATCCTAGAAAGGGACGACAGCCTTTGCCTTCGCCATGGCGCTACCCCTGTTGAAGATCTGTGGGTTGCGGGACCCCCACCAGGCCGCAGCTGTGGCCCAAATGGGGGCGGATGCGATCGGCGTAATCGGGGTGCCTAGCTCGCCTCGCTTCGTTGAGGCCGAAGATCGGCAGGCGCTGTTTGGGGCGATGCGGGCCGCGGCCTCTGGCTGCCGCGGTGTGCTGGTGGTGGCCGATCCGCTTGAGCAGCAGTGGTCCCAACTAGAGCTTGGACAGGGTCACTCTGTGGTGCAGTTGCATGGCTCAGAAACACCCCAGCTCTGCGGCCAACTGCGCTCACGACTTGGCTGTGAAATCTGGAAAGCGCTCAGAATTCGCAGCTCTGAGGATCTGAAACGTGCTTTTGACTACGCCCTGGTGGTTGATGCCTTACTTCTGGATGCCTGGGTGCCCGACCAGTTGGGTGGTACTGGTCACCGCATACCGATTGAGTGGTTGCATGGTTTTGCTCCACTTCTTCCCTTGTGGCTGGCCGGGGGAATTCGGGCTGATCGGGTGCCAGCCCTGCTGACCCAGATATGCCCTACAGGACTCGACGCCTCCAGCAGCGTGGAACTAAGTCCAGGTGATAAGGATCTAAGACAAGTGGCAGCACTAGTTGCTGCGGTACGGTTTGTTGGTCTGGCTGGGCGCTGCAAACAGTGATCGAAGGTCCTTGCCTTCAACTGAAGGATTTGGTTAACCAATAAACTCTTTTACTTATTTTATTCTACTATCTACTCCGGCTCGAATTTAACTTCGGAAATAGGCACTGCCTAACAATTATGGAACTGATAGCAATTAATTAGGCTTTGGCTTAAGTGGAAAGCATAGATTCTTGTTGCTTAACAAGCTCAAAGAATTCGGCTTTTAGGCTGGGGTCTAACCGAAAATCTCCCCTAACCACAGAATTCACCATACTGGTTTGAGGCTCTTTCACACCACGCCATTTCATGCAGTAATGCTGAGCCTTTAACAGAATCGCAAGACCTTGGGGCTGGCAGAGACGCTCAATCTCATCTGCCAAGATCATTACTGCTTCTTCCTGTATATGGGGTCTTGAAAATACCCAATCAGCAACTCGGGAGAATTTAGATAATCCTATTACCCGATCGCCTGGCTTTATGCCGATCCAGCAATTGCCCATGATGGGAACTAGATGGTGTGAACAGGCTGAACGAACAGTAATAGGGCCTACAGTGTAAATCTCATCGAGTTTTTTTACATTTGGGAAACTTGCGATCTTGGGTTGATCGTGATAGCGACCTTTGAATACTTCGTGTAGATACATCCGGGCGACGCGCTCTGCTGTCTCCTCGGTGTTGTGATCTTTATCTATATCGATAACAAGACTGCGTAGCAGCTCCCGAACCTTTCCCGCGACCTCAATCTCCAGTTGCTCAAGCTCACCCTCGCGCAGGTGGTTAGCAATGTTGTCGTTTGCGAGGTAGGCAACTCCCGCCGAGTCGAGGCGCTCACGGATTCGCAGACTTATGGGCAGGGGCGCTGAATCGGGTGTAGTTGTGAGTGAAGGAATGCTGGAGGACAGGGTGGAAGTCATAGGGGGGCTCAAAGCGCGCCGGCAGCCGGCATGAGGGTGAGATCTTCCACCACTGAGGTGGCTGGCCCTTGGGCCATGTACAGCAGGGCATCGGCTACCCTTTCAACTTCAATCATGGCACGGCGATCGAACGTGCCGTGGACGTTTTCACTCTCCCAAAGTGGCGTATTCACCGCACCAAGAGTGAGGGTGCTTACCCGTATGCCAAAGGGGCGTTCTTCGACGGCAAGACATCGGCTGAGGGAGACAAGGGCGGCCTTGCTAACGCAATAAGCACCCCACTCTGGAAATGCATTGTGAGCCGCATGGCTGCTCACGTTGATGATCTGTCCGCCGCCAGCTTGCCTGAGTAGTGGCAGCAGCGACTGACAGACCTGAAATACAGCGCTCAGATTCAGCTGCATCAACTGTTGCCATTGCTCCAGGGGTGTTTCTGCCAAAGAGCCTGTATAAGCCACCCCAGCGTTATTAATCACAACCGCAGGGGTGAGGCCTCGGCTGCAAAGGTCTGCCAGTCCTGGCGCAATAGTGTCTGGCTCGGCCAAGTCGAGGCCGATGAATTCGATTCTCCTGCCGCTGTGCGCTAGAGCCTTCGCGAGAGCCTCGAGGTCGGATGTGCTTCTGGCCAGTAAGAGCAGGTCGTAGCCGGCATTGGCAAATTTGTGGGCTGTAGCCGCACCAATGCCTCGGGAAGCGCCGGTGATCAGAGCTACAGGTGCTTTATCAGGCAAAGGCAGGCCCAGGGGACGGTGAAGTATCTGAAGTAAACCTTAAGAGCTGGAGGAGAGGTCTGGGGACTCGCTATCAAGAACCCTCCCCATGCGGCGGAATTTGGCGTAGCGCTGCTTTATCAATTCGGATTCACTGAGGCGCTTCAGCTCGCTTAGCTGCTCGAGTAGCGCAGTTTTTAAGGTTTCAGCGGCCTGGAGAGGAGCCGAGTGGTTGCCGCCGGAGGGTTCGGGCAACACCAAGTCAACTATGCCGAGCAGTAGTAGATCGGGACCCGTGATCTTGAGAGCTTCGGCGGCAGTGGAGGCTTTGCCGGCATCCCGCCACAGGATTGAGGCGCAGGCTTCTGGGCTGGCCACTGTGTAAACACTGTGCTCGAACATCAACAACCTGTCGGCTACGCCAATGCCTAGGGCGCCGCCAGATCCTCCTTCGCCGATCACAGTGGCAAGAATTGGTACCCGTAGCCGGAACATCTCGCGCAGATTGACGGCGATGGCTTCACCCTGCCCCTGCTCTTCGGCCAGAACCCCCGCATAGGCCCCCGGCGTATCGATGAAACTCAAGATTGGCAAACGAAAACGATCTGCATGCTCCATCAGCCGCATTGCTTTGCGATATCCCCCTGGAGAGGCCATGCCGAAGTTACGGGCTACGTTTTCCTTGGTGTCGCGGCCTTTTTGATGTCCGAGCAGCACCACACCCTGGTCACCAATCCTGCCAACTCCCCCAACTAGGGCCCGGTCGTCACTGCCACGACGGTCGCCATGGAGCTCCAGCCACTCATCGGTTATCACCTGGATGTAGTCCAGGGTGCTGGGCCGTTGGGGGTGGCGGGCTACCTGGATCTTTTGTGAGGGTGTCAGGGCGTCGAAGATATCTTTGCGACGCCTAGTAGCCAGGGTCTCAAGCTGGAGCAGCTGCTGGCTCACATCCACCTCCGAGTCGCGAGCTAATTGGCGGATCTGCTCGATCTGCTCTTCGAGCTCAACTAGGGGTTTTTCGAACTCCAGCAAGGCGCGACGGGCCATGGCGGGGATGGGCAAGGGGACTAAATGGATTCAGGCTGTAGTCAGGGCCGGGGTGGGATCGATCTGTGCAGATAGCCCAAGCGCCTGGAAGCCATGGCGCAGGGAAGCGGCACCGATCAGATCCATCTTGTCGAGGCTGATGTTGTTGCGCCCCCAGCTGAAGTTGGTGTGGATGCCTTCAAACTCCAGCAGGATTGCCTCGGCGAAACAGGCAAACATCTGGCGTTTTGGGTTGTCCATCTCAGCCATTTCCATCATTTGCCAGGTGATGTCACTGAAAAATTCAACGATTCCGCCCTTCAATACATGGATGCCATTGCCACTGGCTTTGGTGTCCAAGTTTTTCGGATAGCCGCCGTCGATCATCAGGCAGGGCGACTTAAGGCTGGCGGCATCGATGCTCAACGTTTGGGGCAAGCTGGCCACCCACACCACCACGTCGGCTTCCGGGAGGGCCTCCTCCAGTTTGAGAATCTGGCCGCCACCGAGCTCTTGTTGTAAATCCAGCAGTGGTTGGGGCTGGCGAGCTACCAGTAGAAGCTCCTTAACTCCAGTGCGCTGGCTCAGCCAGCGGCATACCGCACTGCCGATATCCCCGGAGGCACCTACTACTGCAACTCGGGCTTGGCCCAAATCGATGCCAAGTTTTGGAGCATTGGTTTCCACTTGACGACAGATCACCCAGGCGGTGTGGGTGTTTCCGGTAGTGAATCGTTCCCATTCCAAGGTGGTGGAACGGATTTGCTGCTCCTTAAGCAGGTTGAAATTTTCAAAAATGATCGAAGTGAATCCGCCTAACGCGCTGATGTCTATACCGTTTTTTTGGGCTAGTTCCATGGCGCTAAGCACCTTGCGCCGAGCGGTTTTAAACCGACTCAACATCTCCGGAACGAAACAGGAATCGATGTATGCGCCTTCTATGGTTTTACCTGTGGCGCTTGTGACCTGAAGATGCTCCACCAATTGGGGAGGTGCACTACACCAAACGTCTAGATCTCCTTCGGCGAACTCCTCAAAGCCAAGAGTACGGGCCTTCTCGCGGGCAGCCTCGAAGCTTGTGGAGTGACCGATCAGGCCGAACATGAGCAACTCCAAAGGATGTTGCGGACGCTACATCTTGCCACGACACACCTTTCCTGATCGATTCAGCCGATCAGTGCTGCAGCTGCCATTTTGGCGATCTCTCTGGAAGTGAAGCCCACCTCGAGCAAGGCCTCTTGATAAGAAGTAAGGAAATCGGCCATCAAATCCTCTTGGTCCATGTGAAGCACGGCTGCATCGCCCGCTACCTGCTCAAGCATCTTGCGTACCAAGGGAAGATTTTCTCGATTTGCCTGCTCCAACTCTGCTCGCACGGTCACAAGGTTGGCCTTCAGCCATTCCTGGCCGTAATTCAAGTGGGTGTATTCATCCTTGACGACCCCTTCGGTGATCTTACGCGCGAATGGATCGGCTACTGGGATATAGATGTGATAAGCAGAAATGGCAAATGCCTCGATTAAAATAGCTTGAATCAAAAGACAGGTTGTCACCTTACCTTCAGCTAAAGCTTTCTGAAAATTGGTATGTAGAGGGGAAAAGAACTCTTTGGCAAAGGGCATATCAGCAGTTACACCAAGGTTGTTGGCGCAAGCTGTGAAGCCCTTCATGTGCTTCAACTCCATGCGGGCTAATTTGGAAAGCTCCTCTTCTTGATCGGGGAGCAGCCCACCGATAGATATGTAATTGTCGTGAGCTTCTTGCTCGCCTTCAATCACTATCGCATTGATGCGGCTGTAGGCGTCCTTGTAGGTGTCTGTACTGAAGTCGGGCAGTTGGTCGACAGGGAGCGCTTCGAAAATATTTGTAGGTGCAAGAGTCGCCATGGCAGCCACGTTGTTGAGTCTGATATTCAGACTTTAACCACTCCCTACCGAACCTTGACCGTCCCCTGGCCAGGCCATGGGCTGGCCAGCAGGTTTTCGAAGCGGTGCTGCCAGCCTGCAACCAACCGGTCAAAAAGTTGGGCTCCCAGGATTGCCGAAGCGCCGCGGGCATCGCCAATCACACCGGTGAGGCTGAGTTCCTGGGTAAGCCAGGCAAGAGGGGCTGCCCCTTCCAGGCTCCAGCCTGCGGGGATGGCCTCACCTTGTTTGCCATCACAGGGGCGCTGCTCACCCACCAGTTCGGGAGCAAGGTGCAGCATCAAACTTGTTTCTGCTAACCCAGCGTGAAGCCCGTCAGAGCGCTCCGGCTCTGGGATGAGCTCGGCGACTCCCTCTGGACCACTCCATAGGAAGCAGGGCAACACGGCCAATTCGGGCCGCTCCGCTCGCAACTGGCGAGCGGCAGTTTGGAGCAGGGCTATTTGGCCTCCGTGTCCGTTAAGCAACACCAGGCGCTGAAAACCGGTATCGGCCAGTTCATGGCCCACGGCCAGCAGTTGCTCGATTAGCAACTTGGGGGGGAGGCTGAGAGTGCCACTAAAACCACGATGTTCCGGTGAGAATCCGATGCTCTGCAGCGGCAGGCGCAGGATTGGCAGGTTTGGCTCCAGTGCGGCCAACACGGCGTCCAGCACCCTTTCGGCAAAAAGGCCATCCGTACCGAGCGGTAGCTGGGGGCCATGTTGCTCGACCGCACCCCAGGGCCAGACAACTGTGCTTCCTGGTTGGGCTGCGAGCTCCTGAACCTGGGGCCAGGCCAGCTGCTCAAGGTGGCGCTGGTGGGGCATTTTTTTGAGCCTTTCTCTACAGTGTGAAGCTCTCAGCCCCCGAGTGGAGATGG
>JAQCGH010000055.1 GCA_027620015.1 Cyanobacteriota bacterium | reverse complement strand
CAATCTGGAGCCATTAAAACTAGGAAAGGGAGGCAGCTTAAAGCTCCAGCCCCAGCTAAATGTGCAGCGAGCTATTGAAGGCCTTACCAGTAGCTACGTGCTGCCCGGTCAAAGTCTGGCTAACCCCGCAAGCGAACAAACTGCCGAGATCGGGGACATGTTCGGCATGCAGGCGGCACTGAACCTACCCATCGGACGGCTCTCATTGGACGCTGAAGCAAGCCTGTCTACCTTTAAGCCAGATAACTTCCGCTCCGGCACCCGCAGCAAGAGTCGCCTAACGGCCCCCCTGAAACTGCCCGGCCACACAAGTGCAAATGCAGATTTATTCAGCTCTTATCGCGAACGCATTTATAATGGCAGCCTAGGACTCCAGACCATCGTTTATTCCTACGGTGCCAATCTGTCCGGCAAAGTGGTTCTGAATCAGCCCAAGGCTCAAGATGCCCCCCGAAAAGCTCCCTTCTTTACGCCGGTAAATCTCAACTGGGCAGCCCAATCTGGCGCATATGAGGCAGCACTATTTGAAACAAATGCCCTAGTTACTCTGTGGCGTAATTATACCAACTTAACTGCTACCACAACTTTACAGCTCTTGCAGGGCTCAGTCCTTGACGCCAGCAAAGACCCAAAGCGGGGCTTGCGCTATGCAGCAGTGCCGGTAGTACCCGGCCTGGCAATCGACTTCGGCGCCAGGGGTTACGCGGCCACCTATAGCGATGGTGCAAACCAGAGCTTCCTCAGCCTTTGGGGTGGGCCTTCGTTGACTCTGGGCCAATTTGATCGCCCCGTCTTCGATTACACCCGTTTATCAGCCTCGATCTCCGGCACCTTCTTAAACGGAGTCAGTCCATTCAGCTTTGACCGCATAGTAGATCTACGCACCATAAGTTTTCAAGCGGCTCAACAAATCTATGGGCCTGTTGTTCTAGAAGCCGGCGCCACTTTTAACATTGACAATGGCTCTGAATTTTATGGAGATATTTCCTATTCGTATGTGGAGTTAAAGATACAGCGCCGCTCCTATGAGGTTGGGGTTTACTACAGCCCCTACGACGGCATAGGCGGCATTCGCATCAAACTAAACGATTTCAATTTTAACGGCAGTGGCACACCCTTCGTGCCCAGGCCTAGAAGCCGTTGATATAGGGCAACGAAGCAGCGGTGCGAGCCAGCTCAGCGTCTTGGGCAAGCAACTGGGAGGTGGCATCCCATTGCCCAGACTCCAGCATCAGCCTGGGACCGGCCTGAAGTTCTAGCTGCCAAACTTGCCCTCTGGATGCTTTTAGGGTGGCCGTAGCAAGCGACAAGCTCAGATCTTGGTTTGGATAGGCGGTCAGCTCCTCTTGGAGGCTCAGTACGTTGGCGTGGGATGCGGTGAAACAAGGAATTCCCAAGGCCAGACAGTTGCCATAAAAAATCTCAGCAAAGCTTTCACCCACAACCGCCCGAATACCCCAGCGCATCAGCGCCTGGGGAGCATGCTCACGACTTGAGCCACAACCAAAGTTTCGGTTCACAACCAGCACAGAGGCTCCCTGCAACTCTGCTCGATCGAAGGGGTGCTCCCCAGAGAGCTCGGCCCGATCATCAGAAAAAACCTTCTCACCAAGCCCGTCAAATGTCACACATTTAAGAAAGCGGGCTGGAATAATTCGATCAGTATCAATGTCATCGCCGGCGATGACAATGGCGCGCCCGCTCACTGCCGAGATAGGGCCAAGGGGGAAGCCGGGGGCAGTCATAGCCGCAGTCATGGCGTGGTGTTAATCATGTGGCGCACATCACACACCTTGCCGGCAATTGCGGCTGCAGCCACCATTGCCGGACTCATCAGCAGGGTGCGGCCGGAGGCCGATCCCTGGCGACCCTTGAAGTTTCGATTACTTGAACTAGCACTGATCTGGCGACCTTCAAGCCGGTCTGGATTCATGGCCAGGCACATCGAGCAGCCTGGCTCACGCCACTCAAAGCCAGCGTTCTTGAATAGCTGGTCGAGACCTTCCGCTGCCGCGGCAGCGGCGACCTGTTCAGAACCAGGCACCACAAACGCCTTAATTCCTGGAGCCACATGGCGCCCCTTGGCCACTGCCGCAGCCGCCTGCAAATCGGACAGGCGCCCATTAGTGCAGCTGCCAATAAAGCAAACGTCCACCGCTAGACCAGCTATTGGAGTGCCGGGCTGCAGATCCATATAGCGGTAAGCCTCCTGGGCCAGGGGCCGCTCATCTGGGTCTGTCTGCTCCAAAGTTGGCACCATTTCATCAACGCCGATGCCCTGGCCGGGGGTGATGCCCCAAGTGACCGTCGGCGCAATGGCCGCCGCATCGAAGCTCACCTCATCATCAAAAACTGCGTCTGCTCCACTGGCCAGGCCACGCCACCAGGCCACGGCCCGCTCCCAGGCTTCAGAAATAGGGACATAGGGTCGACCCTGCAGGTAAGCAAAGGTGACGGCGTCGGGGTTGACGTAGCCGCAGCGGGCACCGCCCTCGATTGCCATGTTGCAGAGGGTCATGCGCTCCTCCATCGCCAAAGCATCAATGGCTGGACCGGCAAATTCGTAGGCATAGCCCACACCACCTTTGACACCCAACACTCGGATGATGTGCAAAACCAAGTCTTTTGCATAGACGCCCGTCTGCAGCTGACCCTCAACCCAGATCCTCCGCACCTTGAGCTTGCCCATCGACAAGCTCTGGCTAGCCAGCACATCGCGCACCTGGCTGGTGCCGATGCCAAAGGCAATCGCTCCAAACGCCCCATGGGTGGAGGTGTGGGAGTCGCCGCAGGCGATAGTCATGCCCGGCTGAGTGAGACCCAGTTCGGGGGCAATCACATGCACAATTCCCTGGCGGCCGCTGCCGAGGCCATGCAAAAGGATGCCGTAGTCGCTGCAGTTGCGCTCGAGGGTGGCGAGCATCTCCTCAGCAAGGGGATCAGCGAAGGGTCGCGCCTGGGAGGTTGTAGGCACAATGTGATCAACCGTGGCCACGGTGCGCTCCGGGAGTCGCACCGGCAGGCCCAGATCTTTTAAGGCTGCAAAGGCCTGGGGGCTGGTCACCTCGTGAATCAGGTGCAAACCGATGAACAACTGGGTGGAGCCGCCAGGCAACTGGGCCACCCGATGCAGATCCCAGACCTTGTCGTAGAGGGTGCCGGCACTCACGCAAGGTCCGTTCGACTGAGGATTAAGCCTAAAGCTGCGCCCCGGGGTAGTCGGCCAGCCGCAGGCGCAAGCGATTGAGCGCCTCACCGGTAGTGAGCCGCTGAATCCAGACCCGGCCGCGAGTGGCGCCAAAGCGCACTGCCTCGCTGCTGCCACCATTCGGGCCGGCAATGGCGATATGCACAAGTCCCACAGGCTTCTCAGTGCTGCCACCCCCCGGGCCGGCAATGCCGGTCACAGCAATTGCCCAGGTGGCACCAGTTACAGACCGAGCGCCCTCAGCCATGGCGAGAGCCACCGGATCGCTCACGGCGCCGTGGCTCTCAAGTAGCGCCTGCGGCACCCCAAGCAACGCCTGCTTAATCGAGTTGGCGTAGGCAATCAGGCCACCAACAAAGCCATCAGAGGCCCCGGGCACCGCCGCCAGGGCCGCCCCCAACCCACCCCCAGTGCAGCTCTCAGCTACCGCCAGCGTCTCACCGCGGCGGCGCAGCTGCTCGAGCACCACACTCGCCAGGCTGTCATCGTCGGCGCCGAAACAAGCCCTGCCAGAGCGGTCCAAGATCTGCGCCTCGAGTGGAGCCAGCAGAATCTGGGCTTCAGCAACGCTGCCTGCCCTGGCCGTGAGGCGCAGCTTCACCTCCCCAGCGCCGGCGTAGGGCGCCACAGTTGGGTTTTCGAGCGCCAGCAGATCGGCCATCTGCTCAGCAAGGGCAGACTCGGAAACGCCCCAAAAGCGCAACATACGACTGGCGAACACTCCCTCAGCCAAACCAGCTGAGCGCAGCCATGGCTCTGCAGTGCCAAACCACATCGCCTCCATTTCGCTGGGCACGCCAGGGAAAGTGAGCACCGTGAAACCTGGCTGGATACCCGGGGCCGCAGGCGGGGTCCAAATCATGCCGGGGGCGGTGCCGGTGGGATTTGGCAACACCGCCGCTCCTTCGGGCAGGAATGCCTGTTTGCGGTTGCTGGGGGAACAGAAACGGCCGCGGGCGCCGATGCGGGTCTGGATGTCGCTCCAGATCTCTGGGTGCTCCACCAGGGGCGTGTCAAAGGCAGCAGCAATGGCTTCGGTGGTTAGGTCGTCTGGGGTCGGGCCGAGGCCACCGGTTGTGATCAACACCTGGCAGCGACCTGCCGCTTCCCGCACCGCCGACATCAGACGCATGCGGTTGTCACCAACAACGGTCTGTCGCTGGTGGGCGATGCCCAGGGCCGCCAGCTGCTCCGCCAGCCAGCGGGCATTGCCATTAGTGATGTTGCCGAGCAGCAGCTCAGTGCCGATGCAGAGAATCTCCGCTGTCACAGCTGCTGCAAGGCTCGGCGAGTGCTAACAAGCACCCAGATCAACACCGCAGTTGCAAGGGCAAGCCAAAGGAAGCGCAATTCAGCATTCACCAGCACCAGTGCCAGGGAGCCCAACCACTGAGTGAAGGTGTAAATAAGCAACACCGTACGGCGATGGCTCAGTCCCGTTCGCAGCAGCCGGTGGTGCAGGTGGCGTCTATCGGGATAGAAGGGAGAGTGGCCCTCGCTGAGGCGCCCCATGATCACAGCGGACATGTCGGCCAAGGGCAGCGACAGTATCAGGAGAGGGAGCAGCAGGCTGACGCTGGTGAGCCCCTTGGCCGGGCCGATAATGCTGATCGCCGCCAGAGCAAAACCTAAGAAATAGGATCCACCGTCGCCCATAAAGATGCGGGCAGGATTGAAGTTGTGGCGCAGGAAACCAAGACAGCTGCCTGCCAGCGCTGCTGCTAGTAGGCCAGCAGCAGGCTGATCCAGGCTGAAACTCACCGACAGCAAACCAACAGCAGCGATACCGCTCACGCCTGCCGCCAGACCATCGAGACCATCAAGCCAATTGATGGCGTTGGTAATCCCTACCAACCAAATCACTGTTGTCAGCAGGCTGATCCAATCTGGCAATGGCAGCAGCAGATCAGTGCCTCCCCACCAGCCCATGGGGATCTCGATGTTGCCTACGCGCACTCCTTCGTTCCAAGCAACCATCGAAATGGCTATCTGGCCGGCCAAGCGGGGCAGGGGCGGCAGGGCGTAAAGATCATCTGCCAGCCCGATCAAGAAAAAGCAAAGTGCTCCCGCCAGGGTGGTCCAGATCAGCTGGTCCTTTTCGGCGGGCAGGTTGGCAAACCCACCCAACGCCCAGGCGAGCCCAAGGGCTGCACTGAAGGCAAGGACGATGCCGACCCCTCCAAGTCGCACCATCGGAGAGGAGTGCTGCTTGCGCGCATCGGGAGCGTCCACCAGTCCCCATCGCAGTCCAAGCCGTCGTACCACTGGAACAACCAGAGCAGTGCCCATAGAAGCAACAGCAAAGGTGAGCAAGGCGGCAGCGTTGGGGCTGTAGGCGAGGGTCACTGAATCAGACCGAAGCAAGCCGAAAGTGGCCTTCAGTTCGCACTTTACGGGCGTTGAACTGAATCAAGCGTGCTGAAGCTCACGCGCTGCTACGTAAAGCGGAAAGCTCTCACAAAGAGAAGCAACTCGATCGCGACAGAGCTGCTCAATGGCGCTGTCTTCGGGATTGAGCAAGCGATCAGCGATCACATCGGCCACCTCGCGGAAGGCGGCCTCATTAAAGCCGCGGGTGGTGCAGGCGGCGGTACCTAAGCGCAGGCCGCTGGTCACGAAGGGGGACTGGGGATCAAAGGGCACCGTGTTCTTGTTAGCGGTGATGTGAACATCGCTCACCAGCAGGTCGGCCACCTTGCCGGTCATGCCGATGCTGCGCAGATCCAGCAGCACAATGTGGTTGTCGGTGCCGCCGCTTACCACCGCGATGCCGCGCTCCTGGATGCGCTTTGCTAACGCCCGGGCATTGGCCACCACCTGCTGGCTATAGACGCGGAAGGAGGGCTGCAGGGCCTCCCCGAAGGCCACCGCCTTAGCGGCAATCACGTGCTCGAGCGGGCCGCCCTGGCTGCCGGGGAACACGGCCTTATCAAATTGCTTGCCGAACTCAGCATCGCGACAGAGGATCAGGCCGCCGCGGGGCCCCCGCAAAGTCTTATGGGTGGTCGTGGTCACCACATCGCAATGCGGCACAGGACTGGGATGCACGCCCGACGCCACCAGACCGGCGATGTGGGCCATATCAGCCAGCAGGTAAGCGCCCACTTCATCGGCGATGGTGCGGAAGGCCGCGAAATCAATGCTGCGGGGATATGCGGAGTAGCCGCAAACGATCAGCTTGGGCTTGTGTTCGATGGCCAGCTGGCGGATGGTGTCGAAGTTGAGCTGCTGGCTGTCGGGGTCCACGCCGTAGTGCACGGCCTTAAACCACTTGCCGCTCACGTTCACAGGCGAGCCATGGGTGAGGTGCCCGCCGTGGCTGAGGTCCATGCCCAAGATCGTGTCGCCGGGCTGCAGCAGCGCCAAGAAGACTGCGAAGTTGGCCTGGGCACCGCTGTGAGGTTGCACGTTGGCCCAGGCAGCACCAAACAGCTCCTTGGCCCGCTCAATCGCCAGCTCCTCGATCGCATCCACATGCTCACAACCGCCGTAATAGCGCTTGGTTGGAAGGCCTTCGGCATATTTGTTGGTGAGCACCGACCCCTGCGCCTCCATCACGGCCCTTGAGGCAAAGTTCTCAGAGGCAATCAGCTCAAGGTGGGTTTCTTGGCGCTGCAACTCCTTTTCAATCAGCCCGGCGATGGCTTGGTCTCCGGCAATTAGGGACTGGTTGAGGTCAGCACCACCGGGATTAGCCATGATTAACGGTTAACTCTTCAGTTGATCGTAAGGACAGGAGACGGGTAAGGGATGGCCGAATGTCGAAGCCAAACCATAAAAAAACCGCCCAAAGGCGGTTTCGGAAGAAGCGCGCCTGGAGAGATTCGAACTCCCGACCCTCTGATCCGTAGTCAGATGCTCTAATCCGCTGAGCTACAAGCGCATGGGACCATTCTCACCGCATGGAGGGCCCATCCGTCAAACACCCCGTCCTCGCCTCGCTATCAATGCCCATCCGCTGGTACGGCCCCGCCAACCCCGAAGACCCCACCTACAGGCACTTCGAACGGATTGTGAACCTGACGCTCCACACCGCCCTTTTTGCCGCAGTCAACAGCGGCTTGTGGGTAGTACAAAACCTGCGCCACCCGTTTAGTCACCTCAACTGGCTAAGCCTTGGCTGGTTGGTGGTTTTGCTGGCTCATGCTTGCGCTGTAGTGGCTCTGCGTCCAGCACCCCAGCCATGACCCTCTCTTCCACAGACCTCAAGGAACTGGAGCTGGCGCTAGCAGATCGCATTTATTTGCAAATAGCCAGCTGGCATCTTTACCTCGGCGATGCTGGGCTGGCCGAGGCCCTTGCGATCGAATGTTCCGCCCGGCTCGACCAGGGGGCCGAGGTGTGCGCGCGTCAGGCCCTCGAGGCGCTGCAGGTTCCGATCGGCGCCGGTTCAACCCGGCTTCCCCTGGCTCGGCTGGTGCCCGCTGGCCAGCTACGGGATCTCGAAGAGATGCTTGAGCAGTTTTGCCGATAAGGTTTCCCCATCTGGCGGCGGATTGTGCTGGTAATTGAAGTAACCAACGCCCGCGATGTGGTGCGTCAACGCCTGGGGCGTTTAGGCGGACGCCTAATCGGTAAGGTGGTGGACGCCGAAGCCCAGGTTGAAAAAGCCCTAATTCAAGAGCTGGAGACAGCCTTTAAGGAATTTGGCATTGAGGCACGCATCTTTTCGTTGGACGGCCCCCGGATGCTGGGTCGCTCCCACTTAGAGATTCCAGTACAGGTGCGGGCTGAACGGGATGTCCGCCTCGACCCTTAGCGCCTCGCGCCGATTCGAGGCAGGCGTTCTCGCAACTGGTCGGTCAGATCTTTTGCCTCCGGCACCTGGGCAAGGTTGGCCACCAAGCCATAGATCAATGCGCCCACTCCACCGGCAAAGC
>JAQCGH010000054.1 GCA_027620015.1 Cyanobacteriota bacterium | reverse complement strand
TGTAGATGGGGAGTTTCTAGCCATCACCAGCACCGGTGGTGAATTGCTGCTGCTCGATTTCCGCGCCGGTTGTGAGGAGCTGCTGCGGGGCGACCATGACAAAAGCCTTGACGTGGTCGGTTTCAGCGGCGATGGCCAATTTCTTATGGCCGCTGGCCAGGATGGCGAGCTGCTGCTCTGGGAGCTGGGGGGCACCGGGGTGCGGCCGCTGGCCATGGATCCCATCCCAGTGGGCAGCGGATGGATCGATGCAGCTGCCTGGCAGCCGGAGGGTTTGCTGCTGGCAGTGGCCGCCGGGCGCGAGCTGCGGCTTTGGGATGCGGCTAGTCGTCAATGGCGTGAGTCACCGCTGCAGTTGCCAGGAACGATCCAGACCCTGGCCTGGAGCGCCGATGGGGTACAGCTAGCCGCCAGTTGCCACGGTGAAGTGGTGTTCTGGCAGCCGTGCCTGAGCTCGCCGTCTGATCCGCCGCTGCGCCATGCGATCGCATCGGCCGGCCTGGCCTTATCTTTTTCAAAGCCTGGAGACCATCTCGCCTGCGGGATGCTGGATCGCTCCTTGCTTGTGTGGCCGCAGAGCTGCCATGGCCTGCCCTGGCAGTTCAGCGGTTTTCCCGCCAAGGTGCGTCAGCTGGCCTGGAGTGATCAGCCTGGCCGCCTGGCACCGCTGCTTGCTAGTGCCGCTGCAGAGGCTGTGATTCTCTGGACGCAGGTGAGGCAGGGTTCCAAGGCCTGGCAACCCGAACCGTTGCTGTGGCACGAAAAGCGAGTGCAGGCGCTGGCCTTTGCTCCCGGGAGCACCCTGCTTGCCAGCGCCTCAGCTGACGGCAGCGTGGCGCTCTGGGATGGCCGAGGCAAGATGCTGGAAACACTCGAAGGCCAGGGCAGCGGCTTCAATACGCTGGCCTGGCGACCGGATGGCCGCCACCTGGCAGCTGGAGATGCCAGCGGGCGCTGGTGGCTTTGGCCGGTAGCGATACCACCGCGTGAGCGTCAGCAGGGGTCTGCCGGAAGCGGCTTTGGCTGAACCATGGCTGTTGGTTGAGCGCCAGACATCTCTTCGCTTAGTGGATCAGTCGATGTTTTACTCAACGGCCCCGGCGGTGAGATTAAGCAGGCTTGTGAAGCCCTTACCCAGCACGGATTTTTAAGCACCCAAAGGGCGCTGTTTAAAGCAACCACCGCGGCAAGGGACAACTTGCTGGGCTTGGGATCCCGTAGAGCGACCTGTTGCTGCAGGGCCCTCAAGCCACCGTAGAATGAGAATGATTCTCTGTTAATTCGATGTCAGGGCTTCTGCTGCTCTGGTTCGTTCCTGCTAACCAACTCACTACCGTCGATGAAGACTTCTATTCCTTTGATCACTCGTTTGGGGTCAGTCACGCTGGCGATAGTTCTGACAGCCTGCGGATCACTCACTCAAAAAACCCCTGAATCAAATGGTGCAAAAGCGTTCAAGGTTGTGACCACCTTCTTGCCAATCACCCTCTTTACCAGGGCTGTAGCAGGGGACTGCGCCACAGTTACTTCACTAATCCCACCCAACATGGGGCCCCATGACTTCCAGGCCAAGCCTGGCGACCTGATGGTCCTGCGCCAGGCCCAGGTGCTAGTCAAGAACGGTCTAGAGATGGAGAATTTCCTCGATAAGCTCGTTGAGTCTGCAGGCAATACCCAGCTAAAGGTGATTGATTCCAGTGGCGGCATCGCCACTCTGGAAACCGAAAGTCATGACGATGGCCATGGAAAGGAGCCTGCGCATGGGGACGATCACGGCAGCGTTAATCCCCATATCTGGCTCGATCCACTGCGAGCGGCCCAGCAGGTGGAAACCATCCGCGATGGCCTGATTAAGGCCGATCCCAGCTGTGCTGATGGCTACCGGCGCAATGCCGCCGCATACACCGCCGAACTGAAACAACTGAACAGCGAGATCTCCGGTCAGCTCCAGTCCTATCGAGGCAAAACCTTTGTGGCCTTTCATGACTTCGCTCCTTACTTCGCGCAGCGCTATGGCCTCAAGGCTGAGTTCTTAGTCGATTTGCCCGAGCTCAATCCCGCTCCGGCCGACCTGCAGCGGGTGGCTGCCGAGGTCAAGGGCAGCCAACTTAAGGCCCTGCTTAGTGAACCCCAAGAGGGGAAACGCTCTTTTAATGCCCTTGCTAAAGACTTAGGAGTCAAGGTGGTCGTATTTAATCCAATGGAAACTGCCACAGAAGAAGCCTCGCGCGATCCTGCTACTTATGTGAGGCTGATGCGAAGCAACGTGGCTGATTTGCGCAAGGCCTTCGGAGAATGAAAGTAGAAGCCCCTGTTCTGATGGTTGACGGCCTGAGCGTTCGCCGTGGCGATCAACTGGCTGTGGAGCGGGTGAGCTTTCAGCTAGATCGCGAAACCGACACGGCACTTGTGGGTCCCAACGGTGCCGGCAAGAGCAGCCTGGTGGGCGCAGTGCTCGGGCTGCTTCCCCGAGCCTCAGGCAATGTGCAGATCCTTGGCCACGCGCTCGGCCAAGCCGGCGAATTGCCACGTTCGGTGCGTTCGCAGATCGCTTACCTGCCTCAGACCCTGGCGCTGCAGGGTCGTTTTCCACTCACCGTGGGTGAATTCGTGGGCTTTGGCGTGGATTCTCCGGGCCTCAGCCTGGCGTGGCTCGGGTGCCGACGCCGATCCGAGGCAGTGGAGCATGCGCTGAAGCGAACCAGCTGTCAGGACCTAACTGAGCGTCGGCTAAGCGAACTTTCCGGTGGTCAACTCAAGCGGGTTTTGCTTGCCTTCTGTGTGGTTCGGCCACGTCAGTTGTTGGTGCTCGATGAGGCCCAGGCTGGCCTGGATGGCCCCAGCACCGAGCAATTCCAGCAATTACTGCTGGAATTGCGACGCCAGGAAGGCTGGACCGTGCTGCAGGTATCGCACGATCTGGAGATGGTTCGTCGTAGCTGTGATCATGTGCTTTGCCTAAACCGCCAACTGCGCTGCAGCGGTGCTCCAGACCATGCGCTCAGTTCAGAGCGTCTTGTTGATCTCTACGGCCCCAACATGGTGCCCTACCGCCATCACCATGCCGAGGTTGGTGGCCATCACTGATCTGTCATCTGTGCTGGTGGTGCTGGGACAGCCCTTCATGCTGCGGGCCCTTCTTGGTGGCTTGCTTACGGGAGCATTAGGCGGACTGCTTGGCAGTTTCGCGGTACTGCGCCAGCTTTCGTTCTTCAGCGATGCTCTTGGACATTCGGCTTTGCTTGGCATCACCCTGGGGCTGCTGTTGGGTGTCAATCCCACATTGGTTCTGATCCCATTTGCAGTGGTATTTGCCCTATTCGTTAATCAGTTAGTACAGCGCAGCAAATTGCCTACTGATGCCCTTCTGAACATCGTGTATTCCTCCTCTCTTGCCTTTGCGGTGGTGGCCCTGAGCTTGGTGGAGACCTACCGCGGCGGCATTCAGCAGCTGCTCTTCGGCGACATCCTCGGCATCAGCTGGAGTGATTTGGCGGTAATTGGCTTTCTTTTTATTGGTGCTGCTAGTTATCTCGCCCTGAGCCTGCGCGCTCAGGTGCTGCTCACCGTCAACAGCGAGCTAGCTGGAGCATTTGGTGTTGGGGCCAGTCGACATCGCTTGGCGTTCATCGTGCTATTGGCGGTCGTAGTAGCGGTGTCGATCAAGGCTGTGGGAGTGCTTTTAATCAGCGCTTTTGTAGTGATCCCCGCCTGCGGGGGGCGGCTGCTCTGTCGGCGCTTTCCTCTGTATGCACTGGTCTCAGTGAGCCTTGGAGGTGGTTGCGCATTGCTTGGCCTACTGGGGTCTGGCCTCACCAACCTTCCTTCTGGTCCATGTGTAGTGATCGTGCAATTCACGGGATTCATGCTGGCGCTGCTTATCAGCCAGCAGACACGCCTCTCTCCAGCAGCTGACGGGCCGACGGGTAGCCGAATTACTGGTGCAGGCCTAGCCACCACGGAATCAGGCTGAGCGATTAGCCAACAACACATGAAATATGTATTTGGGTAGACATTTTAACTTCAGCTATTTGAAAAGAGCTGCTTAAAGTTTTGCACTTCTTGCCAACCGTCCCTAATCAAATAGGCGCGCAAAATATTGCTCATCACTGGAATAGCAATACTACTATCGGTTTCCAAACATTTACGTCGGGAGATTAGGCTGAAATTAATCGGCGATTCAGCATAACAACATGGACGGGAGGCGGCAATCCAATAATCTCAGCCAGTTATACTGATTGAAAACATATCATGAGCCACATAATATTGCTTACAGAACCTTCCAAGACCCAAAAAGGGTAACTCGAAGAAACATTGTGAGCGTCTATTCCCCAGTGCTTCCCTCAACTTTTCCAAAGACATTACCCCAAACATCGCCCTTCACGTCTCCCCAAACGCTTCCCTCTACGTTGCCATTTACATTGCCCAGAACGTGTCGCCCAACATTTGCACCAACATCACGACCGACATATCCTTCTATGCTTCCCTCAACGTCTCCAAAAATATCTCCACGCACACTACCCTGGATGTCCCCCACAACATCTCCCCAGATATTGGCATTTACCTGAAGAATCCGAAGCTTGCCGTCAACAAGTCCGAAGGTAACAAGCTTATTAATTTCCTCGATCTCAGACATTCTCTTAGGTATTAGGTGAATAATGAATCATAGCCCATGCCTAGCAATGTCAAATCATTATTCTCGATGGCTAAGTACGAACTGCAATATAAGTCCAGGCTGGTCATCACTAGCTATCGCTAGCGGATGGCTACGTAGTGAATTGCGGTAGGAGTGCTCTAGAAGCCTGTAGTGCTGATCTAACTCGATGGGCCTTGGCCACACTTTTCGATTTTCATCGAGATGCTGACTGCTGACGCGCAGAATGCTGCGATTTATATTTTACAAACCTGGCGCAGCGGCAAGACAATGGAGTCTGCTGTCAGCGGGATCAAAAAGAAGCAGCCACCTCATTAGTTTTCAAGTATTGGGCATAAGCGGCATTACCAGTAATGGCCACAAAGGAATATTTTTGAGGCACCCGCAGGGCCTAGCGCTGGTCCTGTAGACAAAATCCGTCGAAAGTTAGGGGGTCTCAGTAGCCCAGAAGTGCATTGCCATAAACCAAGCGGACTATCGATTATTTGCTTCTCCAGTCAGCACGACCCCCGGCAAGATCAATTCAAGTAGTGCCCCTCCTTGAGAATGGTTGCTGGCCTGGATCCGTCCGCCGTGGGTTAGAGCGATCTGCTGCACGATCGAGAGTCCCAGGCCACTGCCGATGCGTTGGCTGCGGGCCCGAGATGGATCACCTCGATAAAAGCGCTCAAATAGATGGGTTAGGTCGTCCTCACTGAGCCCGGGTCCCTGATCAGCCACGCTTAGCTGACACCACTCACCGCGGCGATCAAGGCTGACCCGCACCACCCCGTCGTCGGGGCTGTAGCGCAAAGCGTTATCGAAAAGGTTGAGCAGGGCCCGGTGCAGGTGGGAATTGTCGCCCCTCAGCCGCAACTGCGCTGGTGCAACAAGCTCAAGAGCAATATGGCGTTGATCTGCCAGCGGCCGCAAACTGGCCCATACCTGCTCAACCAGCTGGGTCAAATCCACCACGCTGGTTCGCTGACCGGTGCCCGGCAGAGTGTTTTCGAGGCGGGAGAGCTCGAGCAAATCACCAACCAACTCCTGCAACCGCAGCAATTCCCGCTGCAACCGCTCCACCAAGCGCACATTTTGACTATTCACATGGGCAGCCAGGCTGTCGCCCACCAGCAGCAGAGCGGTGAGGGGGGTTTTCAATTCATGGGCCACATCACTAACCCAGCGCTCCTGCTGCTCTATTTGGGCATCAAGGGAGCGGCGGCTTTGAATTTGCACCACCAACCAGCCATCTCGACCCGGCACCACCATCGCGTCTAAATCATTGCCGCCGCGGTGCAATTCCAGCCGCTGGGGGCGGTCCTGGCGGCGGGCGATGCGAATGCTGCTGGCTAAATCTGGATCTGGATAGACATCACCGAAGGGCTGGCTGAGCAGCAGCCGTCCGCCATCAAGCTGCAGGATTTTCTCTGCCCGTGGGTTGATATGGCCGATCAGACCCTGGCGATCAAGCAGGATCCAACCAATAGCAGAGGAATCCATCCAGCTGAGCAGCTGCCTGGCTGGGGGAAGGCGGCGGTTTTGCTCAGCCCGGCGCCGCCAGGAAGTCACTACCAGACTGGGAAGTAGGCCTAGCCCTACACCCAGGCCTAAAGCAAGTAACAGCTCAAGGGGCCTAGCCAAAGCGATAACCAAAGCCCCGCACCGTGATCAGATGCACCGGGGCTGATGGACTCGCCTCGAGCTTTTCACGAAGCCAGCGGATGTGCACATCAACAGTTTTGCTATCACCGATATAGTCGATACCCCAAAGTTGCTCTAATAGCTGATCACGGCTCCAGACTCGCCGCGGATTTTGCATAAACAACTCAAGCAATCGATATTCCTTCGGAGATAGGTTTACCTCCACCCCGTCCCTTGTTACCCGGCATTCGTCTTGGTAGATGCAGAGGTTGGCGTGCTCCAGCACCTTGGCCCGGCTGGTCTGGCTAGATGAGCGCCGCAGCAGGGCCCGGCACCTAGCCACCAGCTCCCGCATTCCAAAGGGTTTCACCAGGTAGTCGTCGGCGCCCACCTCCAATCCCAGCACCCGGTCGGTTTCGGTGTCGCGGGCACTCACGACCAGGATCGGCGTTTGATTGCTGTGTTGACGCAGCTGCCGGCAGACATCCAGTCCGCCCAGTCCCGGCAACATCAAATCAAGCACTACCAGGGAAAATTGGCCTTCGGATGCCCGCTGCAGCATTTGCAAGGCGTCGCGGCCATTGCTACAGGCCTCAACGCTGAAGCCCTCCAGTTCCAGGGCTTCGCGGATCGTTTCGCGAATTGATTCGTCGTCTTCGACTACAAGCAAGGAAGGCTGCATGTCGCCATTCTCGCCGACCAGATCAACCCCCCAGAACGTTGTTTCAACCACAGCGGAAGCCATGGCCACGAACCGTGGTGATCAACATGGGATGAGCGAAATTTTTCTCCAACTCAAGGAGCCGCCAAAGCTTATAAACATCCACGATCTCGGGATAGAGCCGATGTTCCTCAACAAGCATCTAAACCTGGCGAGCCAGCACCAAAATCAATGTCGCCAGATTCATCGGTGCTGATTGCGCTGCTGAGGGAGATGGCTAACCACCAGGCGCCGCTGGCTATCGATGTGGAGCCAGCCCTCATCGCGCAGTGCGCCGAGAATCCGGGTCACGGTGACTCGGGTGGTGCTGAGGGTGCTTGCAAGCTCCTGGTGGGTGAGTTTTACCTGAAGGCGCAGGCCCTGTTCACAGGGCTGGCCGTAGTCGTTGGCAAGCATCTCAAGAAATCCACGCACCCGGTCTTCAATGCGGCGAAGGCCGAGCAAGGCCAGCAGGGCTTCACTTTGGCGATAGCGACTGGCCATGCCCTGGAGCAGTCCCACAGTCAAATGGGGCGAACGCTGAATCTCTTCGCAGCTGACGCACAGCAGGTCGCTATCCACCAAGGTATTGGCCGAATAGGCCTCAACATTGGTAAGGGGATCTCCGAAAGGCTCATTAGGGCCAGCCAAACCCAGCAGCAACTCATCACCATGGATTGAGATTGCTGTGAGTTTCACCATGCCCCGCACCACTACCCAAACACTTCGCTTGAGCAGGGGCACCTGGCTGCCTGCCGAAAGGTGCACCAAGCTGCGTTTCTCGTAGCTGGCCTCAAGCAAATCGCGAAAACTATCGCTGCGACCTGGTTGAAGAGAGGGCGCGAACACCATCGATGAGCAAGCCAGTGGGCTTGAACAAAGCTATGGAGCCGGCAGCGCCACCAAGCAAAGACCCGGTAGTCCCGGGTTTAAGACCCGGTTAGGGCTATTAGCGGCGGCGGCGCACCATGGCCGAACTGTTCGCGTTAAAGGTTGATCGGCTCCACTCCGCTCACCACAGGCGCTACGGCGCTCAGCTCCAGTGCAGGATGCTCCTCCGCCAGCTGACCCAAGTTCCAGCTGTTTTTGAAAAGCAGCACCGGCCGATTCCATGCGTCTCGCACCGTCTTGCAATTAAATATTCGCCCAACCTGCTCCAGCGCTGGCCAGCCGTGTGTGACCCAGCGAGCTACCGCAAACCCAAGAGGT
>JAQCGH010000053.1 GCA_027620015.1 Cyanobacteriota bacterium | reverse complement strand
TTGCCACGGTGCTGGGCGGCTTACTGCCCAAGGCTTGGGTGTTGCATCGTCCCGAAAGCTCGGCACTGCGACTAGCGCCTTTGCTGGCTGCGGTGAGTCGAAACCTTTCGCCCTTGCTTTCCATAATTGAACGTTGCAGCGGAGTGCTGCTGCACCTGCTGGGCTTGCCCAGCAATTGGGACGAGCTGGTGCCGGCCTTGTCAGCTGGCGAGCTCGAAACCTTGATCGAGACCGGCAACGTCACCGGTCTGATGCCCGATGAACGCAATATTCTTGAGGGGGTCTTTTCGCTGCGGGACACTCTGGTGCGGGAGGTGATGGTGCCCCGATCCGGCATGGTCACCTTGCCCTTCAATGTGAGTTTTGCCGAGCTGATGCGCGAGGTTCATGACACCGCCCACGCTCGCTTTCCCGTAATCGGTAGCTCCCTCGACGACGTGCGTGGCGTCCTGGACCTGCGGCGTCTTGCTGATCCCATTGCCAGGGGCTTGCTCAGTGCTGACAGTCCCTTAGCTCCATACATCACCCCCGTGGCGCTGGTGCAGGAGAGCACTTCCCTGGCGGAGCTCCTACCCCTGATTCGCAGTGGTCAACCCCTATTAGTGGTGGTGGATGAGCATGGTGGTACTGAGGGGCTGGTCACGGTGGCCGACCTCACTAGTGAGATTGTTGGCGAGGAAGAAGATTCCCTCGAGGCGGCTCAAGATCTGCAGCAACTCGGTGAGGGCTGCTGGTCGGTGGCAGGTGACCTGGAAATCTTTGAACTCAATAGGCAGCTAGCGCTGCAGTTGCCTGAGGCGGAAGGTCATCACACGCTTGCTGGGTTCCTGCTCGAGCGTTTGCAGCACATTCCCTCGGCCGGTGAAGGTTTGCGCTGGAAGGGCCTCCAATTTCTGGTGTTGGCTATGGATGGCCCGCGCATTGAGAGAGTACAGATCGAGCGTCCAGTCGTCGAACCGGAGCGCACCGAGAACATCTGATGAGCGTTCTGGGTCCCTTTACCCTCGATAATGCCCTTAGTCGAGAGCCCCAGCCTTGATAGCTGTGCGCGTGGGTGTCATCGGCATCGGCAACATGGGTTGGCACCACGCCCGGGTGCTGAGCCTGATCAAAGACGCCGAACTGGTGGGGGTGGCTGATCCAGATGGGACTCGCGGACAGTTAGCTACTGAGCAGTTCGGTTGCCGCTGGTTCCGTTCCTATGAGGAAATGTTGCCGGAGGTGGACGCTGTTTGTATTGCCGTGCCCACCCTGCTTCACCACCCCGTCGGTTTGGCCTGCCTGAAGGCCGGGGTGCACGTGCTTATCGAGAAGCCGATAGCGGCTAGTCAGGAGGAGGCGGCTGAGTTGATCCACGCATCCGAGCAAGCCGGTCGTCTGCTGCAGGTTGGCCATATTGAGCGCTTCAATCCCGCCTTCCGGGAATTGGTCAAGGTTGTGGCCAATGAAGAGGTGGTAGTTCTTGAAGCGCGCCGCCATAGCCCCAACCCAGACCGCGCCAACGACGTTTCGGTGGTGCTCGACCTGATGATTCACGACATCGACCTTGTACTTGAGCTGGCGGGAGCTCCTGTGATTCGCTTGGCGGCGGCTGGTGGTCGCAGTGCTGAGGGACCGATCGATTACGTCAACGCCACTTTGGCTTTTGCAAATGGTGTGGTGGCCAGCCTGACGGCAAGCAAGATGGCTCATCGCAAGATCCGTAGCCTCAGTGCCCACTGCCGCAGCAGCTTGGTGGAGACGGATTTTCTTAATCGGACCCTACACATTCATCGCCGCGCCCACGAGTCGGTGAGCGCGGACCATGGTGAGCTGGTGTATCGATCCGATGGGGTAATAGAAGAAGTTAGTACAACTTCTATTGAGCCCCTCTACGCCGAACTCGAGCATTTTCTCCAGTGTGTGCGAGGAGTCGAGATCCCGGCGGTAGATGGTTTGCAGGCCTCCCGGGCCCTCCAGCTGGCCGATCTGATTGAGCAGTGCGTTGAGCAGCCCAATCTCTGCATGAGCCTGGAGGAGCCGATTTAATTCGTTGGAGCTGGCGCATGGCCAACGTAGTTGCCGTGAATGGCTTGGGCGCTCCTGGCGGGTAGCGGTCCCTGCAACGGGTGTTGGCGGCTCAACACCGCCCGATCAATCCGACTCTCCAGCTATTGCAGAATTTCCCAAACCTAAGCAGGATCCAAGGCGGTAGAAACGGCAGGTTCCTGGGGATTGATCACATTGCCTTATGCCAGTTGTAGGCCATTCATAAATTTTCTGCCCCCACTTCTCCCCCTGATGGCGTTAACAGCAACTGAACCATTGCGGACCATGGTTTTGGGCGTGCCGGTGGACGTTTCTCTAGATGTGTTTGAAGCGGCCTTGGCCCTGCGGGAGCGGAGTGGGGGGCAGATAGTGACCCTGAATGCTGAGATGACAATGGCCGCTAAGGCCGATCCAGCCTTGGGTGCTGCCATCGCCGCGGCAGTCCTAGTGATTCCGGATGGGGCCGGTGTGGTCTGGGCCCTTCGCCGACAGGGCTACCGGGTGCGGCGTAGTCCTGGGATTGAGCTAGCACGTGATTTGCTCACTTATGCTGCTTCCCATGGCTGGAGGGTGGCTTTGGTGGGGGGCTCCCCGGAGGTAATGGAGCAACTGACCGCGCGCTTGGGCCATGAGCTTCCTGGGCTCAAGCTGGTGCTCCACTCTCATGGCTACCAACCGGCTGAAGCCTGGTCTGGCTTGGAGCAGCAGCTGCTTGCGGCTCGCCCCGATCTAGTGCTGGCGGCCCTAGGCATACCGCGCCAGGAAACTTGGATTCAGCAGCTGCCTGGGCGCAATGGCGGCCTCTGGATGGGGGTGGGAGGAAGCTTTGATGTTTGGGCTGGGGTCAAAAAAAGAGCACCCACTTGGATGGGAGCCCTGCAGATCGAATGGTTGTACCGGTTGATTCAGGAGCCCAGTCGTTGGCGCCGCATGCTTTCTCTACCTAAATTTGCCTGGTCGGTTCTCACTCAGGGCTAAGGCTGAGTTCAGCGAAAGCCAACGGAGGCCTGCCAAACGAAGGCAAGCAGCAGAAAGAACAGGGGGATGATTGGCAGAATGTCGACTAGCGGCCCGAAGGCTTGGTAAGCCTCGGGGAGTTGGGCCAGGGTTTGAAGGGCGTAGGTAGCCATCCCGGAATTTATTGATCTAGGAGCGGACGCTACCACGTGTGGGCGGCTGGAGAGTCCGGTTCCCAGGGAGCGAAATCCTCTGCAAAACAGCCGTCGCGGATGGCCTGCCCCATGGCGGATGAAAAGCGCACCAACTGGGTGATGTTGTGCAAGCTCAATAAAATCTTGCCCAGCAGTTCATCGCTCTTGATTAGGTGGTGCAGGTAGGCCCTGCTGTGCTGGCTGCAGGCAGGGCAGGGGCAGCTGGCATCCAAGGGGGTGTGGTCGTGGCGGAAGCGGGAGTTCTTTAGGTTCCAGCGTTCGCCACCCACCAAGGCCGCGCCATGGCGGCCTAGGCGGGTGGGAATCACGCAATCAAATAGATCGAAGCCGTTAGCCACGGCGATGGCCATTTCCCGCAGGGTGCCTATACCCATTAGGTAGTGGGGCACGGCATCAGGCAGCAGCGGGCCCATCTGGCGCACGATCCGATGCATCTCCTCGTTGGGTTCGCCGACACTTACTCCGCCCACGGCTATCCCAAGCAGACCCATTGAGGCCACCACCTGGGCCGACTCCTGGCGCAGGTGGGGGAAGCAGCCCCCTTGCACGATGCCAAACAAGGCTTGGTCGGCCTTGGTGTGACTGGTGATGCAGCGCTCCAGCCAGCTGTGGGTGCGGCGGCAGGCGGCGGCTACGTCTGCCTCACTGGCTGGATAGGGGGGGCATTGGTCGAAGGCCATGGCCACATCGGCCCCCAGGGCCATCTGGATCGCCATCGAGCGTTCTGGAGTGAGCTCGATACGAGCTCCGTCGCGCGGGGAGCGAAACACCACGCCGTGGTCATCGATGGTGTTGATGTCGCCGAGGCTGAAAACTTGGAAGCCGCCGGAATCGGTGAGCATTGGCCCTTCCCAACCCATGAAGCGGTGTAGACCCCCGGCATCCGCCACGATCTGCTCACCAGGCTGCAGATGTAGGTGATACGTGTTGGAGAGGACCATTTGGGCGCCAGTGTCCCGCAGTTGGGACGCCGTCACCCCTTTCACCGTGGCGAGGGTGCCCACGGGCATGAACCTCGGTGTGGTGACATCTCCGTGGGGGGTGTGAAAGCAGCCGCAACGAGCCCGGGTGCGGCTGCACTGGGCCGTGATGTCGAAGGAGAACGCTGGTGGGAAGCTGATTGAGCCGAACAGGTGCTGTTCCGACGCTAGGTGTCGATTGCTAGAGCCCGTGCCGAAGTTTTTTTCTAGGTCGATTCCCAGCTGGATTCACGATCTGGCCGGTGCCTGGGTGTTTTATTCCGTGCTGCCCGCCTGGCCAGGAGTGCCGCCGCGCTTTGAACGCATTGCCCGCTTCGCTCCCCTGATCGGCCTAGTACTTGGCGGGCTGCAGGGCCTTTTCTGGTGGCTTGCCGCTGGCTGGCTGCCCCTTGGAGCCCAAGTGGCCTTGGTGCTGGCCCTTGGGTTGCTGCTCACAGGTGGTTTGCATGTTGATGGCGCAATGGATACGGCAGATGGCCTGGGCGCAGGACCTAGGGCCTTGGAGGCGATGGCAGATAGCCGCGTGGGCGCATCGGGGGTGCAGGCCCTGGTGCTGCTGCTGCTGTTCAAGGCAGCAGCCCTGCTTTGCCTAGGGACCGCTGCTCCGCTGGCCTTGCTCTGGGCAGCTTTCTGGGGCCGGGTGGCGCCCCTTTTGGCCATGCAGTGGTTTCCATATTTGAGGCAGCAGGGCAGTGGTGCATTTCACCGGCAGCATTGGCGTGGTCTGGCCACAGAACTGGTGCCGGCCCTGCTGGTGTTCGCCCTGGCCCTGGGATTAGCGATCTGGACTCGGTGGCCCTGGCCTCAAGGGGTGGGTTTGTTGCCAGCGGTGCTCGTGCCCCTTTGGCTCGGCCGCCGTCTCGGCGGCCACAGCGGCGATAGCTACGGGGCCAGTGTTGAATGGACAGAAGCTCTGACCCTGCTGCTCATGGCCCTGCCGCTGGGAGCCTGAGGCAAAAGGCGTTGCCCCGCTCGGGTAGTTGCCCGGCAACTGCTGACGGCGGAGATACCAGGTTGAGCTCGCCACCGAGGCTGCGGGCGAGATCCCTGGCCAGTGCCAGTCCCAGCCCCGTCCCTGGCCGACCCTGGCCCTGGCGCCCCCGGAAACCCTGCTCAAAAATGGCCTGGTGCTCGTTTTCAGCAATCGGCTCGCCGCCATCCCAAACCGTCAGTTGCCAGTCCCCTGACGCCAGGCCTTGACAGTCCAGGCCGATGGCCGTGCCGATAGGGCTGTATCTAAAGGCGTTGTTCAACAGGTTGGCCAAGATTTCCGACACTGCGCCACTATCCCCGTGCCAGTTGGGCAAGCAGGTTGGCGGCTGCCAGGGGCGGCCCTGCAGAGCAGCAGTGGCAGCAGCCCGCTGCACCAGGGGCTCCAGCCAGTCGACCAGGGGCTGGCCTTCTGGTCCCACCAGCCCGGGGGGAAGTAGCAGGGGCGGCGTTGCCTCGCCTTTGACGGCGGGTTGTTCGTGGCGGCCCATTTGGCTGAGGGCATCCACGTAACGGTTGAGTTGGCGCTCTTCCGCCAGTAATCCTTCCACCAGCGGCCGGTTTTGTTGGTCTTGCTCGAGGCGCCGCAGCAGTAGTTGGCCGAAGGTTCGCAGCGCGGAGAGGGGATTGCGCAGTTGGTGTAACAGCAGGCTCAATTCGGCTTGCTGTTGTTCGAGGGTCTGTTGCAACTGCTGTTGTTCAAGATCAAGGCAGAGCGCTTCAGTAAGACACAGAGCGACGGCCTGGAGCCGCTGCCCGAGGTTCTCTGGCCAGGGCACCACGTTGGTTTCCACCTGGATCGCGCCTAGCAGCACTCTTTGGTGGCGTAGTGGCAACCAGCGCCGCTTCTCGGCTGGCAGGCTTAGCGGACTGCCCGCTTCCACAGCAGGCAGAGCTCGACCATCACTTGGCCACTGGCCGATTGGCACAAGGATGGGGGCGTTAGCTTCACCGGACTGGGTGACGTAAACCACCAGAGAGCTGAGGTCGCTGCAATCAGCGAATTGGGCTAGCTGGAAGCGCAGTAGGGCGAGAAAGCGTTTGGAGACTTGCATCTTCGGCCATCAGCTCCGGCCGTGTTTCAGAAAGTTTAAATAAGGCTCGGGAAAATAAGAAAAAAGTCTTAAGATGACTGGTGTCGACCAATACGGCGCTGTCCGCAAGCGGGCAGCGAACCTTCGTCATGACGCCCTCACCTCTTATTGCCTAATTTGGCAATTTAGGCTACAGCAGAACGAGATCTAGCTTTCGCCGATCTTTCTTCCTGTTGTTCTGCTCCCTTAATTGATGGGAGCTGCGTCGCTGACCACTGGGCCTGCTGACTTTCGCGGACAACAGAACGTTTGAGCGTCGCCCTGCTCTCCGAATTTGGGGGGTGCGGGTGGGCTGAGTCACGGACTAAGCGCATCTTTTGCGCTCCCATTGTTCGTTCCCCCTCCGGTTTCTCTTCCTCCTTTTAATTCCTCCTTCTCGGGAGCAGTTCAATGTCTAAAAAGCGTAAGCGGGTTAGCCGTCGCAGGCTCTCAGGCCAGCGGGTACTGGCACATGTCCCCACCTTTAATCTCGAGACCGGGTCCCACAAGCCGGTCACCGCAGCACGCCGTTTCATTGCTGAGGAACTGTTGGTGCCCCCAGCAATTCTCAACGTGCGCCGCAACGAGCACACCACTGATCGCTTCTTCTGGGGCGAAAAGGGCCTGTTCAGCGCCCAATACGCCGAGGAAAACCATTTCCTGTTTCCCTCATTGCGCACGATCGTCGACCGCATTGGTGAGGAGGTGCTTTTCGAAGGCATCGAGGCACTCGCCGCCGACGACTGGGAAGAAATGGAGGAGTACGAATACGCCTTCGTCTGACATTGGCTTTGCTCTGGCGGAACTTAGATAGCCCACTTGTTGTTCAGCATGACCACTGGCCGGCCAAGTAGCTCCGCAGGGCAGGGAAAAGGCAGCTGTCAATCGTGTGGCCGCCCGAAAAGCCAACCAACTCCGTGTCAATGCCACTGAGTTGCAACTGCTCTCTAATAGCCTCACTGGCTTCGTAGGGCACCACAGGATCCTGTTCGCCATGGGTGAGCAGGATTTTAGTTAGGGAGGCTGCGGCTGGTTGCCAACCTGGATGGGGGTAGCCGCTGCAGCCGATAAGACCGGCCAGGGGTAGAGCGCTGCCTGCTGTGGCCACATCAAGGGCCATTGCTGCGCCTTGGGAGAAGCCCAGCAGGGCCGTTTTCTGCAGCGGCACCTCTACGGCTAGGGCCAATAGGCGTTCGCGCAGCTGGGTTCGAGCTGCAGGTAGCTGGGGCCAATTCGGCTGTTGCAGGTCGTACCACTGGCGACCGCTACCGCTTGTATGCGCTAGCGGTGCCCGCAGGGCCACCACGCTCACCTCTGTTCCTACGAGCAGCGCAGCCAGGTCAAGCAGGTCGTCGGCATCTGCTCCCCAGCCGTGCAGCAGCACAAGGCGCCTGTCGCACCGATCCGGGCCACTGCGGATCAATTGGTTGCCAGGCTGGCTGGTTTCTTCATTCATGACGTGGGAGCTGTTGCTCGTAGGTTGGCTCCAGACCTGCACGTTTGGCAGCCATGGCCCCCACGGCCCTTCTCAGCGTCTCCAATAAGGAGGGCCTGGTGCCCTTGGCCGAGGGGCTGCTGGAGGCTGGCTATCAGTTGATTTCTAGTGGTGGCACCGCTGCGGCCCTCAAGGCGGCCGGGCTTGAGGTCACCAAGGTGGCGGAGTACACCGGTGCCCCTGAAATCCTGGGCGGCCGGGTTAAGACCCTGCACCCACGCATCCATGGGGGCATCTTGGCTCGTCGCTGTGAACCCAGTCACCAAGCTGATCTGGAGGCTCAGGGCATTGCGCCGATTGATGTGGTGGTGGTCAACCTCTACCCATTTCGGGAAACCGTTGCCAACCCCGAGGTGGCATTCGATACCGCCATCGAGAACATCGATATCGGCGGACCGGCAATGGTGCGGGCCGCGGCCAAAAATCACGCTTATGTGGTGGTGTTGACCAGCCCCAGCCAATACGGACCCTTTCTTGAGTGCCTGCGCGACGGAGAGATCAGCGCCGCCCTGCGGCGCCAGCTGGCGCTGGAGGCTTTCCAGCACACCGCCAGCTATGACACGGCGATTAGTAGCTGGCTATCAGCTCAGCTGGCCGACGCAGCCGAGGTTCCATCAGTGGTGGCGGCGCCCCTGCGACTGGAACTGCCCGCCCGCCAGAGCCTGCGCTACGGCGAAAACCCCCACCAACAGGCCACCTGGCACAGCGAGCCGGCTGCCGGCTGGGGCGCCGCGGTGCAACTGCAGGGCAAGGAGCTCAGCTACAACAACTTGATCGATCTCGATGCGGCCCTCGCCATGGTGCGGGAGTTTGGCTACGGCCCCGGGGCCCAGCCCGCGGCGGTTGTGGTTAAACACACCAATCCCTGCGGCGTGGCCATCGGGCATAGCGGAGCCGCTGCCCTCA